>SLMS01000034.1 GCA_007133495.1 Candidatus Sumerlaeota bacterium
ATCGCTGCATCAGGATATCATGATATGACGCGCGAGATGGGGGGAAAGCAAGCGCTTATTCCACTGTGTGCGAAAAAATGCGCAAAAACGATGTTGTGGGATTGCGCCGGAGCACCCTGCCAGTCCAATATTTTTGGACGATAATGAAGGTGGGGAGATGAAACGTCCGAGAATTCTTACGATAGCGGGTTCAGACTCCGGAGGCGGCGCCGGGATTCAGGCGGACCTGAAGACCATCGCGGCGCATCGTTGCTACGGCATGAGCGCCATCACCGCCATGACAGCACAGAATACCCGCGGAGTCCATGCGGTACTGGACGCCTCCCCCGCATTCATCGAAAGTCAACTCGACGCCGTCCTGGAGGACATTGGCTGCGACGCGGCCAAGACGGGAATGCTCTCGCGGGAGGAGAGCATCCGCGCGGTGGCTGCAAGCCTCTCCAGGCACCAAGTCCCCAACCTGGTGGTGGACCCGGTCATGGTCTCCAAGAGCGGGCACCGGCTGCTGGCGGGTGACGCGATCGATGCGCTGGTCACGGCGCTGGTACCGCTGGCCCGGTTGATCACTCCCAATCTGCACGAAGTGGAAGAGCTGACCGGGCGCCTGCCGGGCAACGTGGAGGAGATGGAGGAGGCGGCGCGGGAGCTGGCGGAGTTCGGCGCCGGGGCGGTGCTGGTCAAGGGCGGGCACCTGCCGGGCGAGCAAGCCGTGGATGTGCTGTGGGACGGCACGAAGATGCAGCGGCTGGAGAGCGAACGGGTGGACTGCCCGCACACGCACGGCACGGGTTGCACGCTTTCGGCGGCGATTGCGTGCGGGCTTGCGCGGGGGGAGGATATTGGGGTTGCCGTGAAGTCAGCAAAGGTTTACTTAGTAAAGGCAATGAAGGCCGCCTACCCCGTCGGCGGTGGCATCGGCCCGGTAAACCATCTGTGGGAATTCGAATCGGGAGCGGCTACAACGAGCGAATAAAGCCGGCACACCGGCAGTACAGATACACAATGACCAGGAGGGCAGAAACATGGCACGGCCAGTGGGCAAGAAGGGCATTATCGAGAGGTCAGCTCTCGAACTATTTGTGGAGAAGGGAGTTGACGGGACGAGCATCCGGGATATCGCCGAACGCGCCGGCGTGACCGAAGGCGCGCTCTACCGTCATCACAAGAGCAAGGACGACCTTGTCCGGGCGCTTTTCTTTGAACACTATCACCAGTTCGCCCAGATGATCAAGACGGTGCGGACGACGCACGACGGGCCGGAGGAGTTGCTCCCGGCCCTTGTGGAGGAGTTCTTCCGCTTCTACGACGAGGACCACTACGTCTTCGAGTTCATCATGCTGGTGCAGCACGCGCTCCTGGACGAGGTGCGGCAGGACGCGGCGAACCCGGTCGAGCTGGTCAGCCGGATCATCCGTGAGGCGGTGCGCAAGCGCCAGCTTCCGAAGCAGGACGCGAACCTGACGACGCAGCTTCTGATCGGGCTGGTAATCCAGCCGGCGATCGGGGCGCGCTACGGGCGGGTGAAGCGGCCGTTGTCGCGCCACGTGGACTTTGTGGCCCAAGCGTGCCTGGAGATCGTCCGGCTGGGCAAGTAGGCCCAGGGTCTGGGGGCGTTTGGGCGCAGGTGACTCAGTCGCTCGCGGCCGGGATGGCCCCGGGCGGGATGGGACTGACGACGGGGGTGGGAGCCTGTGGTTCCTCGCCCGCGCGCACTTGGTCGAGGAAAGTCCTGACCCAGCGGAAGACGTCGTTGCGGCGCACCTCGCGGCGTAGCCGGCGCATGCGGCTCCGGCGTTCCTCGCGGGACATGTGGAACGCCTGGTAGATGGCGTCGGCGGTGGCTTCACGGTCGAGGGGGTTGACGATGATGGCGCCCTCGCGCATCTGCGGGGCGGAGCCGGCGAACTCGCTGAGGATGAGCGCGCCATGGTCGTCCACCGAGGCGGCGCAGTATTCCTTGGCGACGAGGTTCATGCCGTCCTTCAGCGAGGTGACCAGGCAGATTTCCGAGGCGCGGTAGTAGCCGAGCAGTTCCATGCGCGAGAGCGATCTATACATGTAGTGCAGCGGCGCCCAGCCGCGGTAGTCGAAGCGGCCGTTGATGCGGCCGACGAGCGCGTCGAGCTTTTCCTTCCATGCGGCGTACTCCGGGATGTCCTGCCTGCTCGGGACGACGAGCTGGATGAGGGAGATTTTGCCGCGCAGATCGGGATATTTCTCCAGCGCCCGCTCGAAGGCGAGGAACTTCGCCGCGATGCCCTTTGTATAGTCAAGCCGGTCCACGCCCAGGGCGAGCTGCTGCTCGGGGAAGTTCTCGTGTATATACCATGCAGTGTCCTGCACTTCCTTTGACCGTGCGGCGGAGTCGAATTCACGGAAGTCAATGCTGATGGGGAAGGCCCCTGCGCGGACACGCCGGCCGGGCAGGTCGATGACGTGTATCTGGCGCTGGACGGTGGTGCGGGCCTCGCGGACGAACTGGCGGACGCACTGGGTGAAGTTCCGCAGGTCACGCTGCACCTGGAAGCCGACGAGGTCGTAGGCAAGCAGGGCGCGGAGGATTTCCGCCCTCCAGGGCAGGCGGGCGAAGATGTCCGGCGGGGGGAAGGGGATGTGCAGGAAGTAGGCGAGCTTGTTGCGCAGGCCCTGTTCGCGCAAATAGTGGCCGACGAGGATGAGCTGGTAGTCGTGAACCCAGACGAGTTCGTCGTCGCGGACGGCCTTGTGGAGGACTTCGGCGAAAATTCGGTTGGACTTTGCGTAGGAAAGCCACTTTTCGCGGTCGAATTTGGCGTGCCCGAGCAGGTCGTGGAAGAGCGGCCAGAGCGTTTCGTTGGAGAAGCCGTAGTAGAAGCCCTCGACAAGTTCGGGGGAAAGCTCGACGCCGTGGAAGCGGCAGTTGAGTTCTCCGCCGAGCCGACCGAGCAGCTCGTCCACCGGAGCGTCTCCACAGTCGCCGGGCCAGCCGACCCAGGACCCGCCGTATTGTTTGAGGATAGGGCGGAGCGCGGTGACGAGGCCTCCGGCACCGGGCCGGATTTGCCAACCGCCCTCGGCGTCCTTCCCGACCTGGATGGGGAGCCTGTTGGAAACGATCAGCATTGGGTGACTCATGATTGCGCCTCTATTGGGAGTCTATCGCCCGCCATCGCCCGAGGAATTCCAGCACGCCTTCGGGCATCGGGATGCGGGTGTGTGCCTTGGTCGAACGCGGCTCGTTGCGCACCAGTACGGGGAGGCCGCGGGAGCCCAAAGCGGCGAAGCCGTCCTCGTCGGTCAGGTCGTCGCCGAGGAAGGCGGTGGTGGGGGTGTTGTCGCCGTACTCGGCCAGCAGGTCGTTGACGGCGTCTCCTTTGGTCCGCCCGGGGACGCACAGCTCGATGCCCCCGTCGAAGTCCTTGATTTCGAAGCCGTGCCGGCCGGCCATGTCCTGCCAGACGGGTAGAACGGCTTTGCTGATGCGTTCTCGTTCGGTGGGGTCGAGTCCCCGCCAGTGGACGGTGGCGCAGCCGGTTTTGTACTCGGTCCGTTCGGCGGTGCCGATGGCGGCGCGGGCGGCCTCGAACCCCTCGCGCAGGGACTCCTGCGCTTCGGGAGAGACGCCGATGGTCTTCGTTCTTCCGTCCGGCCCGCGGTACTCTCGGCCATGGCAGCCCCAGATTTCCACCGGATTCTTCAGTCCGAGCAGCCCGGCCAGTTCTTCGCAGTCGCGGCCGGTCACGAAGACGACGCGCGTGCGGCCGGCGGTGAGGATATCCTCCAGCGCGGCACTGATGCCGGGAGCGGGGAAGGCTGCGAGACGGTTGGGAGTAAAGGGGGCGAGTGTCCCGTCGTAGTCGAGCAGCAGAAGGCGCGATGTGCTGCGCGAGAGGTTGTCGAAGAAGGTGTCGAGGACGTGTTCTTTCGTTGTTTCCATAAAGTCCCTGCCATGCGGCATTTGGAGCCACCTGGGCTTCTTATTATTTGCTCAAAAGTTGTGGTGTTGCAAATTCCGAGCCTTATCGGCCGCTGGTGCCGGGGTCAGGACCACCGGCCGCCTCATGGCGGACGAGTTCGGGGAGCCGCTCGGACAGTTCCTGGATCATGAGTTCCATGTCGTCGAGCTGCTGGATCAGCTCGTGGGCTTCCCTTGCGGACTCGGCGGGATCGAGGCCGGAGGTGGCTCCGAAGCCATGTGATAGGCGGGCGAGCAGGGCCTTGAGCCCCTCCACGGCCTGGCGCCGGCGCAGGTTGAGGGCGGCGATCTGACGGCGCAGGGCCAGAACGCGGTCCACACCGCGGTCGAGGCGCTCTTCGAGTTCCGCCCAGGCGCGGGCGCGGGCGGTGCGCTCCTCCGGGGGGAGTTCCACCGTAAACGGGGGAGGTGGGGTGCGGTGGATGCCTGTGAGCTGGCGGGAGAGCAGGTCGGCCTGGGCGTTGAGTCGAACGAGTAGCTGACGCACGCGGGGGGGCAGGTCGGTCTGGCCCTCAATCTCGCCTGCCGGGCCGGGGGTGGGAGGCTCCTTGCCGGAGGTTTCCCGGGTCGTGTCCCGCTCTGGGGGGTCACCGGTGCGCATGACCAGCGGCAGGACATCCTGCGCATTGGAATAGATGCGGCGGAGGGTTCTGTCATCGTTCGAAAGCTCCCCGGCGGAGGCGGCAGGCTTTGGGGGGCGCGCGGGAGGGGCCGTACGGACGTCGGGTACGGGGATGGCCCGTGCGGCTTCGAGCTGTGGCTCAGGTATTTGGTGGAGGAAGTGCTCGGGCAGGTGGTCGATGGCGACCTGGCCCTCGCGGGCGGCAAGGGCGGCCTGGGCGGTGACGAGCATCAGGTCCTCGGCGTTGCCGGGCCAGTGCCACTGGCGGAAGAGACGCAGGACCTGGGGGTTGGCGCCGGTGGCCATGCTGCGGCCGGATTCGGCGGTGCGGGCGATGGCGTACCGGACAAGGGCGGGGATGTCCTCGGGCCGGTCGCGGAGCGGGGGAATTTCGACGCGATTGTGCTCGAGGAGTTCGCGCAGTTCGGGAAGCAGTGGCGTCTCCTGCAGGAGCCGTTCGAAAGGCCGGCGGTGGAGGAGGAACACGCGCGCGTCGGACTCGATGACCTCCCCGCTGAGCGGATCGGCGAAGGAGCCGTGGTTGGCGATTTCCACGAGCGTGTACTGAATATCGACGGGGATATCCTTCTGAAGCTGAACGAGAAGGGAGCCGCCCTGGCAGCGGATGAAGTACTGGCCGAAGTCGGGCGGCAGCTTCCAGGAGACGGTGACGCGCGCCAGCGGCCGGTCCTCCGGCAAGGAGAGGCGGTGGATGATTTTGGCTGCGAAGGACTTTTCCGTGCCCTGCTCGCCCAGAATCAGGACGGGGCCGCTGCCGGTGGCCAACTCCTGCAACCGGCGGTTCACCCGCTGGATGGCGCTGGAGATACCCGGCAATCCGGATGGAGCGCTGGTTGTTTTCACCAAGGCACCTGCGAGGGCGGTGGTGCCGCCGTGCGATTTCCCCCGGACGATGAGGAGAGGACCGCCCCGTGGCGAGGAAAATCCCGCGGGCCGGCGCCCTTTATCATTCCGGTTGCGGGTTTTCGGAAAAGCGGCAGGATTGCGCAATGCTGAGTCACATTCACGGAGGGAATCATGCGCAAGATACTCTGGCTTATCGCGGCTTTCTTCCTACCGCCCGTCGCCGTGGCCCTGTTGGAGGGCTTCGGGTTCCACTTCTGGCTGAACCTTATCCTGACACTCCTCTTCGTCATCCCGGCGATCATCCACGCATGGTTCCTGATCCTGACGCGTGACTACGAGGTGGTGCGGGGATGAGAAGACCCCCGGCGTGGGAAGGCCGGGGGCCATTGGAACTGCGGGCGATGCAGGTTGCGGGCGGGGGCGCGGAGCTCAGTCGGGAGCAGCGCGCAACCCGTCCATGGTCTGGAGCAACGCGTCGTTCATCGCGGCGCGGGTGGCCTGGCCGAGGGCGCTACTGGCGAAGGCGGCATCGTCGCCCCCGATGCCGAAGGCCCCCGCGGCGCTCTGGTCGGTGACACTGGTAAAGGTACCGGAGGCCGTGTAGCCGCGGGCGACGCGGCCGGTGCGCCCGTCGTATAGTTGCAGGTCCATGCCGACCATGCCGCTGCGGCGGGCCTGCCGGCGTTCGTAGCTCGGGTCGGCGATGCGGGTGCCGGTGCCGATGTCGCGCACGGCAGTCAGGCCCAGCCGTGAGCCGATCCACTGGAAGAACCGGCCGATGGCGTTGCCGGAGCCACCGCGGCCGCTTTCAACCGCCTCGGCGGTTTCGTTGAACTCGGTAACCGTGCCGCGGATGACAAAGGGGCCGACTTCGCCCTCCCGGATGTTCATGGCCTCGTAGGTCCCATCAGGCCGGCGGACAAGCGTGTCCATGTCCACCAGCGCGATGTTGCCGGAGCGGGTGAGGGCGGTTTTGAGCTGGGCGGAGACGCCTTCGCCGACGGTCCGTCCGGGGCCGAAGTCGAACCCGCCGCCGGACGTTCTGCCCGACGCGGCGGTGTCCAGTCGGTCCACGGCGACAAGGAACACGGGCAGGTCAGGGTCGTGAGGGACGCTGACGATTTCCACCTGCGCGGACTCGGGGGAGCCCTCGGTGGCCTGGGCGCTGGAGGGGTTGACCGAGGCGCAGCCCTGCAGGGCCACAAGTCCACCGGCGAGCAGGAGTGCGAGGGCGAGTGTGGAGAGCTTCGAGGGGGACATGATAATCCTTCCGGTAAATGGCGGGTTTGCTTAATGCGCAAGGGATATGGGAGCAGCCGCGGCGTTCATGGCAAGGCAAAGTGAACGGCAATGGGAAATGGGGGCAGGGGGTGTGTGGGCTTGCCAAGGCAGAGCAGTTTGCGCATCCTTATCGTGGCTTCGCAAAGGACAGGGGGCAGACCAGAGATGAAAACGATCCAGGCGACATTCGAGAACGGTGTTTTCCGGCCCAAGGAGCCGGTGAACCTTCCGCAGGGTCAGGAGGTGGAAATTTCCGTTCCCGACGAGGAGGAGACCGTTACGTCTCAAGCCAGGGAAGGACGGCCCCAGTCCTTCGGCTGCATGCCAAAGAAAGACGCCGAGGAAATGGAGAGGGCAATCGAGGAGGAGTTTGAGCGGATCGAGCCAGATGAGTGGAAGTGACCTATTACTCGACACAAATGCAGCAATTGCCTGGTTGAGTGGTTCCCGCGAAATTGAAGAAGTGCTGAGGCGCTACAGAGGGCATGTTCTCCCAATCCCCGCGCTTGCAGAGCTTGAGTTTGGTGCGCGGAGGTCGGCTCGTCCGGCAGAGAACATTGAACGTATTGAGGGGCTGTTGCGGGAGGTAAAGCTCCTCACCGCTGACAGGCGAACCGCTTCGCTTTACGGTGAATTGGGAGCCACATTGCGCCGAAAGGGGCGGCCTATTCCGGTCAATGACCTCTGGATCGCCGCATTAGGCCTCCAGCACGACTCCCGGTTGCCACGCGTGACACTCACTTTCGGGAACTTGAACAGGTGAAAATCGTGACCTGGTAGAGTCGCAGCAAACTCAACCGTCTATACAGCGGTGGGCCAACTCACTCAACCCCCAGCTTGCTCTTGATGAGGGGGGTGAGGGTGGCGGGGTTGGCTTTGCCCTGGGTTTTTTTCATGACGGCACCGACCAGGGCGCCGATGGCTTTGCCCTTTCCGTTGCGGACGTCGTCGGCGACTTTGGGCATGGAGGCGATGACTTCCTCCACGACGGGCTCCAGGGCGGAGTCGTCAAGCGGTTTGAGGCCTTTTTCCTCCACAAGGGTGGCGGGCATTTTGCCCGTGTCCAGCATCATGGGGAAGAGCTGCTTGGCGATCTTGCCGGTGATGGTGCCCTCGTCGAGCAGGCGGACGAGTTCGGCAATGGCGGGCGCCTTGACGGGGAAATCGTCCATGGTGAGTTCGTCCGCGCCGGAACGTTCGTTGAGCCAGCGCATCGCCTCGGTCATGATCCAGTTGGCGATGCCCTTGGGGTTGTTGTGGAGACGGACGGCCTCCTCGAAATAATCGGCGGTCTGGCGCGCTGAAGTGAGCAGCCCGGCATCGTAAGCGGAGAGTGTATATTTTTCCTGGAAGCGCCGGCATCGGGCGACGGGCAGTTCGGGAATGTCCGCGAGGACTTCCTTCTTGTAGGCCTCGGTGACCTCCACGTCCACGAGGTCGGGGTCGGGGAAGTAGCGATAGTCGGTGGCGGTTTCCTTGGTGCGCATGGCGCGGGTGACGCCGGCGGCCTCGTCCCAGAGACGGGTTTCCTGAACGACCTGGCCGCCTTCGGCGAGCAGTTCGCTCTGCCGTCCCAGCTCGGCGTCTATACACTTGAGGACGACGCTGGTGGAGTTGAGGTTCTTGACCTCCACCTTGGTGCCGAAAAGGTCGGTCCCTTTGGGGCGCAGGGACATGTTGAGTTCGAAGCGCAGGCTTCCCTCCTCCATCTTGCAGTCGGAGACGTCGAGGTACTTGAGGAAGTTGCGCATGGAGGCCATGAAGGCCTGCGCCTCCTCGCGCGAGCGGATGTCCGGCTGGGTGACGATTTCGAGAAGGGGCATGCCGGCGCGGTTGAGGTCGAGCAGGGAGTAGTCGAGCGCCTTGCCTTCGGGGTGGAGATTCTTGCCGGCGTCCTCTTCGAGGTGAATGTTGTCGATGCCAACGCGCTTGGTGCCGGCCTCGCCTAGGTCTATTTCGAGGTGGCCGCCCTTGCCGAGGAACTTGTCGTTCTGGCTGATCTGATAGTTCTTGGGCAGGTCGGGGTAGTAGTAGTTCTTCCGGTCGAAGGTGGTGATGGGGGGCACGTCGCAGTGAAGGGCGAGGGCGGTCTTGAGTGCGAGGCGGAAGGCTTCGCGGTTGAGCACCGGGAGGCTGCCGGGCAGGCCGAGGCAGACGGGGCAGACGTTCGTGTTGGGGGGGGAGGCGAATTCGGTGGAACAGCCACACCAGACTTTGCTGCGGGTTTTCAGCTCCGTGTGTACTTCAAAACCGATGACGAGTTCGAACTCCATGAACGGCAACCCCGGGGGAATTGATGCAACGGAGGGCGAAGGTGGCCATGGAGGGGGGAGGCGTCAAACCGGAAGAGCGGGCGGCCCCGCCGGATGACGGGGCCGCTTGGTGACGGGGGAGGCTCGCGCGGTGCGGAGCGGGCCTCAGAACTCCATCTCGTTGGCGGTACGGCGGACTTCCGCGATGAGTTCGTCGGTGTGCTTGAGGATGTCGAGCAGGCCATCGGGGCGGGCGCGGGCGAGCCAGATATCCTCGTAGTCGCCGAAGATGACCTCGCACCGGTCGGCGAAGGCGTCGAGGCGTGCGGCGAGGAGTTCGGGCGCGGGCCGGTCCTCCTCTTCGGCGTTCATGTCGTAGAGGATGGCCATTTTCTCCCCGAGCAGGTCCATGGCACGGGCGCCGTGATGCAGCTCGGCCACGATCCAGTCCTCGGCCTCGACGTTGGGGGACTTGAGGGCGCGGGCGAGCCTCATGCCTTCGGTGCGGAACTGTGCGGAGCGCTCCGGGTCGGTGCGGTTGTAGGGGGAGGATTCAACGTCAAACCGTGGGCTGTAGAGCATGAGCCATGTCATGTTGTCGAGGTAGGCTTCGTTGAGGCTGTGCCAAGCATTGAGGACCTCCGGTCCGCCGGGGCCGAAAGTGCGGTGCGCCCAGATGTCGTTGAATTCGTCCTGCTGGGGCTCGTCCACGTTCCAGGCCAGGGCCATTCCAAGGGCCATCCCGTGGACGGAGGCGGCGGGATAGTTGTAGTGGCCGTAGTCTCCCCAGTCGGTGTTGAGTACGCCGATGGCGCCGTGATCACGCCCCGCCTCGATGAAGCCGCGGATGTTGAGTTCGGCGTTGAGGATGTCGTTGATGATGCGCCGCCAGCCGCTGGTGCCGGGGCAGACCATGAAATCGAGCCCGGCTTCGGGAAAGAGCCGGCTTTCCTCGAACCGGGTGTTCCGCCAGTAGCCCCAGTTGAGCATGATGGTGTTTTCGGGGACTTCGGGGATGAGTTCCTCGTGCTGCTTGACGATGTCGCCCCAGATCATCAGGCGTTTGTCGTGGAAATCGGCCAGCTCGCTCATGTACTCGATGTGGCTGAGGTAGAGTCGGCCGACGCCGATTTCCTCGGCGCGTTCGGCGCCCTGCCCCCTGCCAAGATCGTAGGTTTCGTCCGCGGAGGCATTGATGAACGGAGCGGAGAACAGGGGCAGGTAGGCGTCCCACATCTTTGCAAGTAGCTCGCGCGCCTCGGGGTCCACTGTGTTAAGGGTGGCTCCGCGCATGCGCTGCTGCCATGTGAGGTCGTCCCAGTCCTCCTCAAGCGGGACGTCCGCGAGGTGGCGGTACTCGGGCAGGCTGAGGACGCCGGCCATGTGGCCGAAGGACTGAAGCGAAGGGACGAAGGTGATGCGCCGGTCGCGGCAGTACTGGTCGAGTTCGAGGAGTTCCTCGGGCGTAAGCCCGTCGTTGTTCTGCGCGATGGCGGGGTTGAAGCGGAATTCGAAGGGATGCTCGACGTAGAGCTGGAACATGTTCCCCTTGTGGGCGGCGATGTAGTCGATCTGCCACTTGAGGGCTTCCATGGTGGGGACGCGGCCGCGGGAGACGTCCTGGTGGAAGCCGCGCCACTGGATTTCGGGCTCGTCGTCGATGATGAGGGCGGGGAGCTCGCCGCCGAACTGTTCGGCCAGTTGGACGAGCGTCTGCAGGCCGTAGAAGACGCCGGCCATCGAGCGGCCTTCGAGTTCGACCCCGGCGGGCTTCATGGTCAGACGGTAGCCTTCCTTGAGGATCGGGTCCTGGGACGGCGGGTCCTGGACGGTGAGGACAAAGTGGCCGCGGGTGTCCTCGTCACGCCGGCCGGTGCGGTCGATGGTGACAGTGGGGCCGCCGTTTTCGGCAATGGCGTCACGCAAGTCACTTGCGGCGATCAGCTCGGGTTTGGTGGACCCTTCCGGGAGGAAGATGCGCGCATCCGGGCCGATCCGGAACGTGCCGGTGGTCCTTTCGACGTGGTGGGGTTTGGGGAGCAGGTGGAGCAGGTCCGCGGATTCGGCGTTGTTGGCTTCCGCGGCGCGGACAGGCATGACGGCACAGCCTGCGGTGGCGGCAAGCACCACCCCGCCGAAGATCACCAGCCCACGCGAGACAAAGTCGAATACCCTCATTCTGTTTCCTCCTCAGGAGTTTGTGTCCGGGAGCCCTTTTGCAGGGACTCCCGCCGCTTGGGCGGGGGGGGGCGGCGCGGGGAGTGCGGTTCCCGACGCCTTGGTGGTCTGCTGGCCCGGCCCCGAGCGTGTAATCGGTCCAAATGGACCGGGTCAGGGGGGCGACCCGCAATCGGAACTTCACCGGCCCGGACGATAGGGGCGAATTGTGCAGCTGCACCGCCCCCCAAGGGGAGTACCGTTGACACTTGGGGGGCTGGCTTCCCTTACTTCCCCGGAAAGCCGGAGGGGAGGCGCAGGACCTTTGGCTGTATCTGAACAGGTGGAGCGATTCCGTTGAAAATGCAAAGTTTGCCGGGGTTCGCCCTGGTTCTCGGGCTGGTCTTCAGTGGTGGGCCGGCCGCCGCGCAAGTGTTCGTGGCCGTCGAGGGGAGTGACGAGACCGGGGACGGGTCGATGCAGTCGCCCTTTGCGACGCTGAGCAGGGCGATCGACGCTCCGGGCAACGAGATCTTCATGGGATCGGGGGAGTATATCCTCTCGGGGACAGTGGTCGTTCCAAGCAACTACACGGTGCGGGGCGGGTTCAAGCTGATCGAGGGATCGGATGGCAGTCTGCACTGGGCCCATCACCACGAGGCGACGCAGCTCCTGATCCCGGCCGAACCGGGTCAGCCAGGCGTGGTGCTGCAAAACGGAGCGCGGCTGGAGACGATGACGCTTGTGGGCGGATACGTGAGCGCGGAGATGCACCCAGGCTCATCGGTCTGGGAGGTCATTTTCCGGGGCGGTTCTTTCGCGGCGGTTCACGTGACCGAGGGCCTTCCGGGCAACCCGGCAGTGGTGGAGCGCTCGCAGATTCTCGGCGGCGGGACGGGCATCCGCGTGGAGATGGAGGGCAACATCGCGGTGCGGGAGACGCTCGTGCGCGACGTGTTCGGCCGCGGCATCAGCATTTCCGGCTCGGGGGAGGCCACGATCGAGGGGAGTGTGGTGCAGCGGTGCTTTGCCGCGGGGATTTCCATTTCGGGCACTTCGGACGTGATCGTGGAGAACACCGTCGTGCGGCGGAACACAGGCCACGGGTTGCGCGTGGTGCAGGCGAGCCCGCTCCTGCGCGGCCTGCTGATCGAGCGCAATGACCATGGGATTCTATTCTCGCACGCTCCGGCGGCGCGGGCGGAGCACCTGACGATCGTGGCGAACCGGCGCTCGGGGGCGTTCGTGCGCGAAAGTTCCCCTGAAATCACCCGCTCGATCATTGCCCACAACAATCATTACGGCATCGAGGAGGCCAGCCTGACAGAGCCGGACGACGACGCGCCGGCGCAGGGAGGGCTGTTGGAGGACGTGCTCTTCTGGGAGAACAAGCTTGGGCACTACCTCGACGAGGGCGAGGACATCATCAACACCCTGGAGGAGTTCGAGGAGGAGCTGTCGAACGCGGAGGACCCGGTGGGCATCCGCATCGCCGAGGTGGGTTTCGTAAACGAATCAAAAGGCAACTACCGGCTGACGGTGGACTCCCCTGCCGTGGACCAGGTGGAGCGGCTGGACGATTACGATTTCGATCTGGACGGAAACAACCGTCTGGTGGACATCGACGAGGTGGGGAACGAGGGCTTCAATGCGGTGGACCTTGGCGCGTATGAATACCAGGGCCGCTTCGTTCACAACTTCGCCACCGAGTATTGGGACAACTCCGGAGTGCAGGACCCCAACAACGAAGACGAAACGGTGATGATGAAAGTTTCCCCGGGGTGGGTGTTCAACCCCATCTCACCGTTCAATCGTATAGAGGCCACGTTCCTTCCCGGGCGCATCCGGTATTATTCGAAGGGACGTGAATCCTTCGGATGGATTTTTCGCGAGGCGCAAGACATCGTACAGGAGGCGGACAAGATCGGCATTCTGCGGGTGCGGCTGCGGAGCGTGTCCGAGGAGGGACTGGGTGACACACGTCTGCGCATCATGGCTCCGGAAATGGGGGACGTTGTAAATTCGATGGTGCTGGTGGGGGAAAAGAAACTCTCCCCCACACCACAGGAGAAGGAATACACGTCTATCTTCGACACTCGCCAGGGGGGACTTCGCGATATTTCCCTGGAGGAGAGGCCTTCCTACCCCACCAATTTCTTCCTCGACCTGCTGGACTTTGCCGACCTGCGGTCGCACGGCATCCAGGAGATCACGCGCATGTCCATCGAATGGATCGACCGGGAGGCTTGGGACGGGCAATTCACCGAGCTGGTCAAGACCTGGGACTTCGATCCCTCCGAACCGATGGATTGGGAGTCGGGTGGCATTCCGGAATTCTTCCCCGTGCCGACGATGCGGTACAGCCCCTCACGCCGGGCGCTGGAACACGTGAAGAATCAGGGGGAGTCCTTCGGCGCGTGGGCGTCCCCGCCGGTGGAGTTGCCTGCCGGGAAGATGTTCCGTTTCGACGCGATGATTTCGAGCGATGAGCCGCTCGATCGCGTGCCGGGCTTCCGCCTGCGCGTGTCCTCCCTCGATTTCGAATTCACCCACGAAATGCAGGTAGTACCGTTCTTCAACGACTGGGTGGCGGCGACTTCCGACCCAACGCGCTTCACGATCTACGGGCGCGTTCCGGCGGACCTGGAAGAGCTGTACGGGCCGGACGTGCCGCTCATCTTCTTCTTCGACCTGTGGGGATTTGGCGGCGGCAGCAGGAGGGGAAGCCTGCTCCTGGAGGAAGTCCAAGTCTATACGGCACCGGATGAACTCTGAGGCGAGCCAACAGACGGAGGGGGCGGAGCCTTTCGCCCCCCAGCCCCCGGCCGGGCACCGGGACTGGTACGCTTGGGAAGCCCTGCGCACGATCCCGCGCCTTGTCCTGATGGTGGACAAGAATCCGTACAGCCGCACCTACGGCTGCTTCGACCGGTCATACTGGCATTACCGGACGATGGACTTCCCCTGCGGGATGAACCAGGAGTTCGTCCTGCCACTTGCGCTGGCGTACAAAATGCCCCTGCCGGGCAACCGCTACCACGGGAAGGAACGGCTGCGGGAGTTGGCACTGGCCGGTATAGACTACGCCCGCAAGTCCTCCCACCGCAACGGAACAACGGACGATTATTTCCCCTTCGAGCGGGCGATGGGCGCGCTGGTATTCTCCCTCTACGCAATGACGGAGACGTGCCTCGAACTGGACGAAAGCGCGGACCGGCATCTGGAGTTCTTCGCCCTGCGTGGCGACTGGCTGCTCGATCACAACGAGACGGGAAAGCTCGCCAACCATCAGGCCTTCGCGGCTCTTGCGCTGTACAATGTCTATCTTCTGACGGGCGATGCACGCTACCGCAGGGGGTCGGATGCCTTCCGCGACCTGACGATGAGCTGGCGCAGCCGCGAAGGGTGGTTCCAGGAGTACGAGGGCGCCGATCCGGGGTATCATAGCTGCACGATCTCGTTTTTCGCGAAGCTCTGGCAGAAATCGCAGGACGAGACGCTGCTGCCGGTGCTGAAGGACGCGGCGGATTTTGCACGGCATTTCGTGCACCTGGACGGTTCGTACGCGGGGGAGTACGGCAGCCGGACTGCCTACCATTTCTATCCGCACGGCTTCGAGGTGCTCGCTCCGTATAGCCGGGCTGCGGGGGAGATTGCCGACTCGTTCCTCCACCTGGCGA
>SLMS01000260.1 GCA_007133495.1 Candidatus Sumerlaeota bacterium
GAAAAGAGAAACGCCGCGGCGGAACCCATCGCGATGAGCGAGTCCATGTTGAACTCGAACCGCTTCAGCACCGTCCAGGCGCCCTCGAAGAAAGGCCTTCCCGTATAGACAACCACAGCCGCCGTCAGCACGAAGGCGATGCTTCCGGCAATCGGCAGCGGCAGATGAAAGCCAAACCAGTGCGCCCCCATCTCCACCGCGACGACCGGCGCGGACAGCACCGCACCGATGGTCCAGCGGCGGAACCATTCGCGCGCCTCGCGTTCGCGCCGTTCGCGGCGCTTCGAGGCGGCCTCCTCGGAGAAGCTCTCGCTGCGCAGAGACGCCGTATAGCCAGCCTTGCGGACGCTTTCGAGGACCGCGTCGCGGACTCCATCGGCCGCGTCCCCGCCCACCTCCGCCACCGCACTCTCCGTGGCAAAGTTCACCTTCGCGCCCTGCACGCCCGGAGTGCCCGTGATGGCCTTCTCCACGCGCGCTACACAGGAGGCGCAATGCATGCCGTCTATCTCGAACTCAAGCGTTGTGGCCGGGCCGTCGGCGGACGGTTCCTCCCGCCCGGCCGGCTCGGAGGAGGGTGACGGTTCCGCGGGCGCGGCGGGGGAGTGCCCCCCATTGCCGGACTTCACCCGGTAGGCCGTCCCGGCGAGCGCTTCCTCAAGCCGCGCCTGCGTGACCGCCTCCTCCGCGAGTACTCTCACCTGCCCGCTGGCCAGGTCCACCTGTACATCCTGCACGCCGGGCACTTCGCCCAGCCTGGCCCGGACCGCACGTACGCAGCCCTCGCACGTCATGCCTTCGATCTGGAGTTGGAGTTCGGTTGCGGCGGCCATGCGGGTCACTCTCTCCCTGTGGGTTTCAATGGGAGAGGTGCAAGATTCCGGCCACCGGGGGCGAGGGGGAACTGCCGCCGGGTCAGATGCCGCGCTGCGCCACGAGCCGGCGCCGCCACCATTGCGAGAGCGTGTCCAGCGCCACCACCACCACGAGCAGCATCAGCAGCCCGGCAAAGGCGGCGGGGAACTCCCGCCAGTCGATATAGTACATCAGGTGCTGGCCGATGCCTCCGGCGCCGACGACGCCGAGGATGCTGGCCGAGCGGATGTTGTATTCGAAGACGAACAGGCAGGAGGCGAGCAGCGTGGGCCGTGCAGCCGGCAGCACCGCTTGGAAGAACACCTGGAAGGGGCTCGCTCCGAGCGCCCGCAACGCCCCGGCCGGGCGGGTGTCCACGCCCTCAAGGCCCTCGTAGAAGAACTTGGTGAGATATCCCATCGAGAAGGCGGCCAGCGCGAAGACCCCCGCGATCGGGCCGAGCCCGACGACCGCCACGAAAATCAGCGCCCAGAGGATCGAAGGGATCGTGCGTATGGCGTTCAGCATCAGGCGCACAGGATGGCGCAGCCAGCGCGGCGCGGTCTGTTCGGACGCGAGCACCGCCAGCGGCAGCGAAAGCACCAGCCCCGCGAACGTGCCGATGATCGCCATTTGGATGGTTTCGAGAAGCCCCGCACCGAGCGTCGCCCACGGCAACGCCCGTACCTCCTCCAAACTGCCGGGCACCATCGCGGTAAGGAAGCCGGTCAGCCCGGCCAGCGCACCGCCGAAGCTGCTTCCTTCCAGCCCGAGTCCGCGGATCGCCCAGCCAAGCGCCAGCGCCAGCACACCGAGTCCGAGCCCCCAGCGGAAAGCCGCGGCAGCACCGGACGGCGCGCCCGCGAAGCGGTCCTGCTTGGGCTGGCCGGCGGTGTCCTCCTCCTCGCGGAGCAGACGCCGGCGTTCCTCGAAAAACTCCCACGCCGAGGTGGCGTCGGCCGTCTGGCGGTTTACGCGCCCCTTGTCCAGGACGAGGAAGCGGTTGAAGAAGTCCGGGTCCGGCCCCTCGTCGTGCATGGAGACGACGAGAGCGAAGCCGTGACGTTTCTGGAGCCTGGCCAGCAGGCGGAGGATGCGCTCGGAGTTCTCCGGGTCGAGCGAGCAGAGCGGTTCGTCCGCCAGCAGCACCGCCGGACGGGCACACAGCGCGCGTGCAATGGCCACCCGCTGGCGCTGGCCGCCGGAAAGGCTGCTCGCCCGCTCGTGCGCGTAGGCGGAAAGACCGAGTTCCTCCAGCAGCCCCATCGCCCGCTCGCGGATTTCCTTCGGGAAGCGCCCGCCGCGCAGCGTCCCGCGCGTTTCCTCCAGCGCACCGCTGCACACGTTGCGCAGCACGGAAAGCTCCGGCACCAGCCGGAAGTCCTGATAGACAAGCGCCGCCTTCCCCTCCGCGCGGATCGAACCGGCGCCGAGCGGGAGCGAACCTTCCAGCACCCGCAGCAACGTCGTCTTTCCGCAGCCGGACGGGCCCAGCAGGGCCACCCGCTCACCGCGCCGCACCTCGAAGTCCACACCGTCCAGCGCCGCCTCCGCCTGTCCTGCATACCGGGCGGCGAGGTTGTGCGCGCGCAGTACCGGCGGGCCGGCGGGGGCTTCCGGCTCTGCTGCCCCGGGCAGCGGCACGTCCGGGTGTATATCGTGAATCGTCGCGACCGACATCAGCGCACAAGTCTCCCCGCGCCAAGCCCCGTGTTCTCAAGGGCCTCGACTGCCATCTTCACGTGCTCGTCCTCCTCGACGGCCTTGAAGCTGGCCGCGCCGTAAACGTCGGCAAAGAGTTCGGGTTGTTCCTCGCTTATTTCGAGCAGGACGCGGCGCAGGTCCTCGCGCAGGTCCTCCGGCAGGTCGCTCCGCACGCTGAGCAGGTGCGTCGGCACGCCGGGCGTGCGCTCCAGCACGCGAAGCTGTTCGCGGTTCTCCTCGGACATATACAGGTCCGCCCGGTCGCCCTCCATTGTGTAATAGCTCACCGCGCAGACGTCCGCCTGCCCGCGGAGGACGGCCTCCAGCGCCCGGTCATAACCGCCCGCGTAATTGATCCTGCCGAAGAACTGTGCCGGGTCTTCGCCCCTGTCGAGGTAGCCTTCGCGCACGAGCCGCGAGTAGGGGAACACGTAGCCCGAGGCGCTCGTCGCCGAGGTCCACATCATCCGCGCCCCGCGCAGGTCCTCGATGGTCTCGTAGGGCGAGTCCTTCGCCACGACGAAGATCGAGTCGTACTCCGTCCGCTCATCGCGTACTTCGGCCAGCAGCAACTCCACCGGCGCCTCCTCCCGCGCGAGCAGGAAGGGGATCGAGCTGAGGTACGCCACTTGGGCCCGATTGCTCACGACGGCCTGGACGCTGGCGCCGTAGCTGGCCGGAATGAGGACCTCCACGGGAATCCCGAGTTCATCGCTCAGGATAGCGGCCAAGTTCTCCGCCTTCTCCTGTACTTGGCGCGGGTCGGCCTGGCGCTGGAAGGCGAACACCAGCCGGTCGGGTCTTTGCTCCGCCTCCTGGCCCGTGAGGACCCGGGCCACCAGCACTGCCGCCACGACGACGCAAACGACGATGATGGCGGTGCGGCTGTGCTTGAACTTGCTCATGGTTGGCATTTGCTGGGCTTTTCGAACTCCTGTTTGGCTTGCCTAAAACCAGTTGGGGATATGCCCCCCGGCCGACGCAAGGGGAGAATGGCGGTCGCGGCAAAAAAATGGATATCCGGGTCCGTTAGGACCCTGAAAGGGTCAGGCACCGCCCGCGGCCACCCGGGCGGGCACATCCTCCGACGAATCGAATCATCCGCCGATTTCACCGATTCGCGCCGATGAGGACTGATGCCCGGCCGCGCGGGTTCGCGCAGCAAATCCACACCGAATCAGGGGAGAAGAACCCCGGCGAGTGCACAACTTCTCAAGAGGCCGGACGCAGCCTGGGCAACCCGTTCGCAGATACCGTGGCGTCGCTGCGCCGTGGCGTGAGGAAATGAAACGCACGCAACGGCGCGGCACGGCAGGCCGGTGGTCCACGCCGTGCTCCACTCCGGGGCAGGCCTGTTCTCTGCTCCGAGGACCCCGGCAGGCGGTCGCAGCCCCGGCGAATCAAATCATCCGCCGATTTCACCGATTCGCGCCGATGAGGACTGATGCCCGGCCGCGCGGGTTCGCGCAGCAA
>SLMS01000132.1 GCA_007133495.1 Candidatus Sumerlaeota bacterium
TCCTCCACCCAGTGTGTCCCGTCGGGCGAGGACCAGACGTCGCTCAGCCGGGTGGACTCATCTCTTCCGGCGAGAACCCAAATGCGGTTTTGAAAGACCTCCGCCGTGTGCCCGCGCCGTGGCGAGAAGATTTCTGGTGTGTCCCGGTTCCCGGTCTGCGGCGGATCAACCGCCGCTGCTTCCACGGAAGGCAGGAGCATCCCGAAAAGCAGGGGGACGATCCCCCAGAGCTTCGACGGCATGGCGCACAGCCCCCTTTCCCTTTCGATACACTGGAAGCATGGGGCGCTTCTCTACCACTGGCAACCGAAGAAAAGGAGGTTGTGCACTTTGAGGCCTTGAGGTCAGGGCGCCGCTCTTCCCGGCGCAACTTCGGCCTGATGACAGCGGGATGGGCGGGAATCAGCCCACTTCCACACCCGGGGTTTGATTGTGAAGGCTTGATGGGGCCGGAAGGCCGTTACTTGCGGAGGGACTTCGCCTCGACCCAGAGCGCGTCCATCTCCTCCAGGGAGACGTCGCGAGGGCTCTTGCCCTGCTCGCGGAGGCGCTGCTCCACGTGGCGGAACCGGCGGAGGAACTTGCGGTTGGTGTCCTGAAGCGCCTGTTCCGGATCGACCTTGAGGAAGCGCGACAGATTGACGATGGCGAAGAGTAGATCACCAAGCTCCTCCGCGACTTCGGGGCTGCCGGGTTGCGCGTCCTGGGCCTGCTCCAGCTCGCCGATTTCCTCGCGCAGCTTGTCGAAGACGGGCGCCACGTCCTTCCAGTCGAAGCCCACGCGGGAAGCCTTGGCTTGGAGCCGCTGAGCGCGCTGGAGCGCGGGCAGGGCCACCGGCACACCGTGGAGGGCCGAAGGCTCCTCCCCCTCCCCGCCGTTCTCCTCGTGTGTTTCCTGGCGCTCGCGCTGCTTGATCGCCTCCCAGTTCTTGAGCACCGCGGCCGCGTCATCCGCGTTGGTATCGCCGAAGACGTGCGGGTGCCGGCGGATCAGCTTCTCACAGATCGCCTCGTACACCGAATCGAGCGTGAAGGTACCCGCGCGCCGGGCCAGCGCTGCATGGAACACGATCTGAAGCCCCAGGTCGCCCAGCTCCTTGCGCAGCTCCTCCATGTCGCCTTCCGCGATGGCTTCGGCCACCTCGTGGGCTTCCTCAATGACATAGGGGCGCAGGGACTCGTGGCTCTGCTCCCGGTCCCACGGGCACCCCTCCGGCGAGAGGAGAGCGTCCATGATCTCCTCCAACCTGCGGAACGGATCGGGGTTTGTGGGAACGGGAACGGGCATGACGGATCAGCCGGCGGCCTTGGCGCCCTCTCCGGCCGGGACTCCGGCGGCGCGGAGCCGCTCGACGAGTTCGGCCACCACCGCCTCGTCCTTGGTGTCGATGATCGGTGTGGTGTCGTACTGCTCGAAGAAGAGCGTGGGTTTGACCTCCTGCGGGATGCCAAACACGCGGCGGAGCTTGCGGTCCGCCGGCACGAAGCCGCGATAGAGCAGCGAGGTGAGCGTATTGGCGATGGTGCCCTGCAGGCCGCAGATCATCACCGTGCAGTTTTCCGGGTTGAAGCCACCCTCGGGCAGGCCGAGCTGGTGTTCGAGAAAGCCGATCTGCTCGGGGCTGAAGTGGTTCTCGACGCGGCCGGTCAAGCCGTCCCATTCGGGCGCTTCATGTGGGCGGGAAATCGAGGGGAGGAAGCGGGGGTGTTCGCTCCGGTTGAGCACCGCTTCCAGTTCCTCGCGATAGCCAAGGTCGGTGGGGTAGCTGGCGCCGTAAAGAATCGCACTGTTGCGCGCGTGTCCCAGTTGATGGTACCACTCGAACACCATCGAGGTGAAGGGGGCCAGCCCAGTGCCCGAAGCGACCAGAACGCGCAGGCGCGGGTCCTCGAGGCCCATGGTCTTCTCGACCGTGAAGTGTCCCTGGATGCGCTTGCGCATCATGATCCGGTCGCCCTCCTTCGCTGCGAAAAGCAGGTGGGTGAGCGGATTGTCGGAGGTGGGATGGTTCACGTAGCGGACGAAGAACTCGAAGTATTCGTTGTGCAGGTACGGCGGGGAGGCGATGGAGTATGCCCGCATGACGCCGCCCTTTTCCTCGTGATTGAGGCCGAGGATGACGTACTGCCCCGGGATGAAGCTCTCCGCGGGCTCGTCCGGCTTGACGCGGAATATTCCCAACGTCGGGGTCAGCAGGTTGATGTGGGTAATCGTCGCGTTGTACTCGACAGGTTTCGCTGCCACTCTGGAATCCTTGGGATTGGTTTGGGATTTTTGCGCCCGGTGTGGGCACGCGTGGAGAGGCGGAGGCGGGGTCCGTGCCGGGGAGAGCAGACTCGCTGGGGCGGGTTGCTGTCAAGGCGGGAGCCCGGAGCTTGACGGCTTTTTGGCGCATAAAGCCTATCGATATAGCTGGGTACCCCCCTTGTTTCCAATTCAAGGGAAACAAGTTCTGCCCGTCAATCTTCAGGTGGCCCCACCTTTTGTAAGAAATTTCTAATTGTGTTGACCTGGCATCAGGGGGAACCCTTGACTCACCGACAGTGGGCGGGAACCTCCTCCGCCTTTCCACAATCCCGAAGACCAGGAGCACGATTTTCCAGTGCCAAGACAACCGTCGAAAAAGAAGAATCGAACCGTGGTGACTCATGGTCTGATGCGCCGGGTCACCGAATCACGCCCCGCCGCCATTCTGTATGAACTCTGGAAGGAGGGGCCGATCTCGCGCGGCGTGCTCGCCGAGCGGATGGGCCTGAACCTGCCCACCGTGTCTGCCGTGGTGCAGGACCTGATCAAGGCGGGCGATTTGGTGGAGGAGGGTTTTGCCACCTCCACGGGGGGGCGCAAGGCGCAGCTCCTCGACGTGAACCCCAAGCGCGGCGGTGTGGCTGCGGTGGAGTTCTCCTCACACGGCGTCCTGAGCGCCTCCTCCGATATGAAGGGCCGACTGCACAACCACGTCATCCGGCCGTTCTCTCTCTCCTCGGGGCGCGATGCGGCGGTCGAGGCCATGATCGAAGCGATCGAGGACCAGAAACTGTTCCTCAAGGAGGACGAGGGGCTGGACCTGGCACGCATCGGCGTCGTCGTGAGCGGACTCGTGGACGAGCAGCGCGGGATGTCACTCCGCTTTCCCCGCTTTGACGACTGGCAGGACGTGCCCCTGGTCGAGATCCTCGAGGACCGGTTCGGACTGCCCGTGCACCTCGGTTCGCACGTCATCGGGACGACCCTTGCCGAGTGCACCTTCGGCAGGTTCAAGGAGATGAAGAACTACGTTTACGTGCACCTCGGGCCGGGGCTTGCCGCGGGACTGGTGATCGACGGCTACGTTTACCGGGGCAGCAAGTCCACGGTGGGCGAGTTTGGCCACGTGACCGTGGATGACAACGGGCCGGTGTGTTACTGTGGCAACTACGGGTGCCTGGAGACGGTGGCTTCGGATTGGGCGCTGATTGCGCAGGCGGAGCAGGCTCTGCGCGATGGGGTGCAGAGCCACATCCCCGAGCACCTTGACGATTCGGGCCAGATCACGCCGCTGGCGATCTTCCAGGCAGCGGAGATGGGCGACCGGCTCGCGGGCAACATCATCGACCGGGCCGGGCACTATCTCGGGACGGCGCTGGCCGGGTTCATCAACCTGTTCGCACCCGAGGCGATCATCTTCGGCGGGTCGATGGCCGAGGAGGGCGAACGGCTGATCAAGGCGATCCGCCACACGATGAAGCGCCGGGCGCTCGAGCCGTTGGAGCACGACATTCAGGTGGACCTGTGCACTTTCGGCCCGCAGGCAGGCGTCGTCGGTGCGGTTGCCATTGCGCTGCACACACATTATATGGGTTTTGAGGAGAGCTGACCGGCTTTTCCCCACCCCCGAGACCAAATCGGCCGGGAGCATCCATCATGCAGTCGTTTATCCGTTGGGCATGGCTGGCCGCCGCCATCTGTGTTTTCATGGGCACCGCCACCCTTCACGCGCAGTATCGCGTGTACGCGTGGGAAAGCTTCGAACAGGGGAGACTCCCGGACACCCTCTTCTTGGGTCACTTCGCGGATGACGATACGGTCAGGATTCTCGACTACCGCCACCCCAACCTGCCCAGGCCGATTCGCCGTGGCATGGCTCCGCTCGAGGTGGGACAGTACGGTGTTGCCTTCCGCCCGCTGCCCGAGCGCAACCACCTGAGCATTGTCTCGCCGGTCTCACTCGACCGGAACCGCATCGGCGATGAGGGGCGTGCGCTCTACCAGGCGGACTTCTACCTCCCGCCGGAGGGGGAGCCGATGCCTTCGGCGATGCTGCTGGCGCAGGTGGTCGAGGACGGTTCGACGACCTACCGGTTCTACCGATTCGGGATTCTCGAAGGAGGCGAGCAGGTCTTCTTCTCCTACACCGACAATACCCCCGAGCCCATCCACTACGTGAACCAGCCCACCTCGCAGTTGAACCTCCGCCGGCCGGGGTGGCACCGCTTCCAGATCATCTTCAAGGGACAGAACGAGATATACTGCGCGATAGACGGCGAGCCGACGGCGTTCTCGCCCGTCAATGAGCCCACTTTGCGCCGGCTGAACGCGGGGGTCATGGTCACGTCGGCCAACCCGAATCAGGGCGCCGTCATGGCGGCGGACAACCTGTCTATCCAGTGGACATCCCAGGATGTACCGATTCCCGAATCGCCCTGGCTGATGGAAATGCCGGACGCGAACAGGCCGAACCGCAACTTCCTCGATTCCGGCGATACAGTGTTCTGGATGCAGGACCCGCGCGCGGCATGGGAACGTGCCCGTTCGCAGCGCCGTCCCATCCTGACCTTGTTCTACACGCCGCAGATCGGCCCCTACCGTTATCTCCGTGGCATCGTGCCGATGGACGACGAGACGGCCGCGCTGCTCAATCGATTCGTGCTTCTGAAGGTGGACGTGAACCAGCTTGGTGGGGGGACCCTGGCGCAACGGTACCAGATCGTCCGTCTGCCCACGATGGTCATCATCGGGCCGAACGGGCGGGAGCAGGCCCGATTACCCATCGCGGCCAACCAGACCGAGTGGAGCGAAGTCCGTAGCTTCCTCGAGGATATCTTCGACGACAGCGGCGAAGTAGCCGCTAGCGGTTTTGTCGAGGATTAGGTAGCGCGGGTTCTCCCGCCGGCTTGCCGTCCTGCTGACCCCCCTTTGGCAGGAGCGCCTCGGGGTTGGGGACGGCCTTGAGCGGAAGCCAAAGGCGCGCTTCCGCACCACCTTCCGGAAGGTTGTGGAGTACCAGCGCCCCGCCGTGAGCCTCGACAGCGCTTTTTGCCACGGCCAGACCAAGCCCCGTGCCCCCCTCCTTCAGCGTATAGAACGGCTCGAACAACTGCCGCGTATCGACGGGGGGCAGCCCCCCGCCGTTGTCCCGCACGGCGACCTCCACCCCCGGCTCTCCGTGGGGTGAGCTGGCTGGCTGCGTTTCGAGCATGACGTATCCATCCTCTGTCTTTGCGTCCTGCACGGAATCGAGGGCGTTGCGGGCGAGGTTGAAAATGGCCTCCTCAAGGCGGGCGCTGTCTCCGGTCACCGGCGGGAGCCCGGTACTCAGGTGGATGCGTATGTCTATACTGGGTGCTTCGGGGGCGATTTCGCGCGTGGCCTGCACTTCCATCTCGAGGAGCTGGGCGCAGCGGTTGGCGAGTTTGTTGATGTCGGTGGGTTCCTGCTCCAGCCTTGGTTGACGCGCGGATGCGAGGAAGTGGCGCAGCCGGCTGTCGATCGTCTCCACCTCCTCGGCGATGACCTCCAGATGGCGGAGGAAGGCCTGGCGGTTGGGGAAGCCGGGGTCCTTCTCGACCTTCTCGCGCATCATCTGCGTGTACCCCTTGATGGGCCCGAGCGGGTTC
Source organism: Candidatus Sumerlaeota bacterium (assembly GCA_007133495.1). Classification (GTDB taxonomy): domain Bacteria; phylum Sumerlaeota; class Sumerlaeia; order SLMS01; family SLMS01; genus SLMS01. The sequence continues at coordinate 5,878 of SLMS01000132.1, forward strand.
TTGATCTCGTGGGCCATGCGGGCGGCGAGTTCGCCAACGGCGGATAGACGCTCGGCTTTGCGGAGCCGTTCGCGTGAATGGTGCAGCTCGCTGCGTGTTTCCTCGACCAGCCGGCGGTACTCCGCGGCGCGGGCGAAGACCAATTGCTCGAACTTGCGCTCCAGCCAGGTCATGCGGGTGAAGAAAACCACTGCCACGACCAGTGCGGTCATGATCCAGAAGAACGTGCTCTGCAGGATGATGTGGCCTTGGGCAAGGAAGTAGAACTCCGCAAGCAGGCCAACGAAGAGAAACGCCACGAGGACCACTGCGGCATAGTAGAGCACGCTGCTGACCGTGCGCGGAGAGCGGACCTCCTCCTGCCGCAGAACGACGATCAGGCCGACCTGCGCCATGAGTGCGAACACCAGGCTGGGGGAGGGCAGCACCGAGGTGGGCGCGCCGGGCGTCGTCGCCCAGAAGAAGGCCGCGAAGACGAGCGGTCCCGCCACGGCCGCGAGGAGGTGCTTGGCCAGGTTCCGGCTCGGGCCGGTACCGTTGTAGTAGCGGATGCCGAGCACCCCGAGCGTGGCGCCCAGCGTCAGGATGCAGTACAGCGCCGCGGCGCGGTGAGAGTTGGTCTGGAGATCGTAGGAGGGGGTGCCCAGGCTGAAGTCGAACATCGCGGTGAGCACGCCGCTCCGCATCTCCTCCAATGTCAGAAGCACGGCCGGAAGGAAGATCAGCAGTGGTCCCCAAGAGCCGGTCCAAACGGGGTGAAAGGGCCGCGGGCGGGTGAGCACGTAGTAGAGGAAATTGCCCGGCACGATCAGCGCGGCCAGGTAGGGGAGGGAGAGCACCCACTCCACCTCGCGGTCGAGCGCACGGTAGAGCATCTGCCCCCCCGACCAGATGATCAGCGAAAGGGCGTTCATAAGCAGGAAGAAGCCCGAGCGGATGCGGTCACGCTCCCGAACCACGTAGGCACAGATGACCAAGTTGAGCAGGACGATGGAGAGGGGAGGAATGAGGCTGACGAGCAAGGAAGGAGGGTACCGCGTGGCTAAAGTGCTTGACGGCCTTGGGACTGTGAGACTGCCATCAGGCGCTTACTGACCGTCAACCGCAGTCGAGGGTCGAAAGCCTTGCACCAGCCCATGCACCTGAAGACGTTCCCACGAAGTCCGGCCGGAGGCCTTTTCCCGTGCAGTATTCCGTTCTTTACAAAACACTGACATTGCTGGCCTTGACCCTCTTCCTGGGCGGTCCGGCGGCTTCTTCCGCGCAGGAAACGGACGAGGGCGGTATCGCCGGGCAGGAGGCCAACGCCGAGCGGCCCCTGCGCGTTGGCTTTGTTGACATGGAGATCGTGCTCGACAACTCGCGGGCCATCCGCTCGATCGTGGGCGAGGTGGACCAGGAACTCGACCAGCAGAGCCGCGAGATTGACGCCATGCGGCGGGAGGTGCGCCGCATCCAACTCTCACTGGAACAACAATCTGCGGTGCTCTCCGACAGCGAGCGCGCCTCGCGCCAGCGCCGGGCCATCGAGCTGATGGACCAGATTGAGGAGAGCGAGTACCGCCTCGAACGGAAGTTCCGCGATCAGCAGCGTACCGTGATCGGCCCACTGCTCGAGCAGATCGTCATGGTGGTGGGCGACGTCTCCGCGCGTGAGGACTTTGATCTGGTCGTCCGCGGCGAGATGGTCCTCTACGGACGGAGCACCGCCGACCTGACGGACAAGGTGATCGACGAACTCGACGAGCGCGAAGAGCAGTTGCGCGAGGCCCTTGGCCAGGTACCAGAAGACCTGCCGGAAGAAGAAGAGTCCATCCTGCCGGAGACCCTTCCGCTGATCCCTTGATCCGCCCGGGAGCACGATGAGCCTGACCGCTGAAGACAGAGCCAAATCCGAGCTGAAAGGCGCCGTCCGTCTCCACCGTGAAGGCGGGCCGCCACGGCGTACCCTGCGCGAGGAGCTACGGCTTGAAGGCACCGGGATTCACTCCGGGGCGGAGTGCTCGGTGCGCCTCTTTCCCCGGGAGACGGGCGGGATCGGATTCCGTCACGCCGGGCGGGATGCGGAGGTGCCCGCGCGGCTGGAGTCTGCCCGGGCGGACCTTTCGGAGCGCCGCACGGTGATCGAGTCGGTTGCGGGGGGGCGCTTCGAGCAGGTTGAGCACCTTTTGGCCGCACTTGCCGCCGCAGGGGTGAGCGACCTCCTTGTCGAACAGGAGGGCCCCGAGGTGCCCTTCCTCGGCGGCGGGGCACGGGAGTTCCTCGAAGGCATCCGGGACGCCGGCACCGCGGACCTGGAGGAAACCCTGCCGGTCCTTGAGGTCGTTCGGCCATTGACATTGAGCGAGGGCCATGCCCTCATTGCAGCCATGCCGCACAAGGGCCTCCGGCTCTCCGCCTTTGTGGAGTTTCCCGGAACGGTCGTGGGCAGCGCGGGTTATTCCGCAGACCTTGAGGATGAGAATGTTTTCTTCGAGGAAATTTCCAAGGCGAGGACCTTCGCGGCGGCAGCCGATATCGAGAAGCTGAGGGCAGCCGGCCTCATCCGCGGAGGAAACCTGGAGAACGCCGTGGTTTTCGATCACGAACGCTATCACAACGAGTCGCTCCACTATCCGGACGAGGTCGTCCGTCACAAAATCATCGATCTTCTTGGGGACCTATCTCTGCTGGGGACAGCCCTGCGCGGGCATTTCTGGGCCTGGCGCGGGGGGCATCGCAGCCACGTGCTGTTTGCCCGGCGCCTCCAGGAAGAATCGGGAACTGCCTCATGACCCAGCTGACCGAAACGCCGAACCTGGCCGAGAAGTTCGCCTACGTCCCGCCGTTTGACACGCGGGTGGTGCAGCAAATCCTTCCTCACCGGTATCCGTTCCTGCACGTGGACGGGATCACGGAGTTTACCGAGGACGGGATGAAGGGCTTCAAGATGCTCAGCGCCGGTGAGCCGTGCTTCGCCGGGCACTTCCCCGGGGAGCCGGTCTTCCCGGGCGTCCTGCAAATCGAAACAATGGCTCAGGTGGGAGCCTGCTGGATTCTCTCCAGGAAGGAAAACCTGGGGAAGATCGCCTACCTGATGACAGTGGAGCAGGCAAAATTCCGCCGCCCGGCAGTGCCGGGAATGCGCCTGGACGTGACGGGCAGAATATCCAACCTCCGTTCGCGCTCGGGCAAATTGTCGGCGGAAATTACGGCCGATGGAAAGGTTATCTCCAGTGCTATCCTCCTTTTTGCCTTCCAAAAAGACGGCGGTGGCGGGCAGTAACAACAATCGTGACGGGGTTCACGTCCTCTATTCCAAACCCCGGCTGACCGAGGTGCCCACCAAGATCGGATTGGTGGCCGGTGAGGGGAACTTCCCAATTGTCCTGGCCCAGGCCGCCCAGAGCGAAGGGGTGGAAATCCACACCTTCGGCGTAGCCGGTCTCGCCCACGAATCGCTCCGCCATTACAGCAAGCACTTCCATCTGTTGCGGCTGACAGAGCTCTCCCGCCTGATCGAGCTGTGCCACGAGTACGGCCTGCGCCACGTGATCATGGCCGGGCGCGTGCCGCACAGTGTGGTGTTGAAGCAGGTCAGCTTCGACCGGCGGGTGATCAAGATTCTCGGCGGCTTGTCCAACAAGAAGGCGGACTCGCTGCTCAAGGCCGCGGTGGAGGAACTCGGGAAGGAAGGCATCGAGGCACTGGACTCGACGATGTTCCTCAAGAGCTGCATGCCCGAGCCGGGACTGCTGACGCCGCGCGTGCCGCCGACGGAGGAACTCCTGCGGGACATCAACTTCGGCCGGCCGATCGCGAAGGAAATCGGCCGTCTAGACATAGGCCAGACGATCGTCGTCAAGAACCAGGTGGTGGTGGGCGTGGAGGCGTTGGAGGGGACCGACGGCCTGATCAAGCGCGCCATGCCGCTCGCCGGCGAGGGGACCGTCTTCGTCAAGGTCTCCAAGCCGCGCCAGGACATGCGTTTCGACGTCCCGGTGATCGGGTTGACGACTATACGCAACCTGGCCTCCGCCCGCGCCGCGGCGCTGTGTATTACGGCCAACGAGTCGCTCTTCTTCGACCGGCACGAGTCCATCGAACTGGCGGAGCAGAACCGCATCTGCATCATCTCCTGGAGTGACGGCCTGCCCCTGACGATGGACTCGCTTCAGACCGCCGCCGTTGCCCGCTAGACGCCGCCGCACCCCGCCGCACCCGCTGTATAGACAGGAAGAACCGGAGATGTCCGAGCCCGTCCCGGAAAACCGCAAAGCCGATGGGGAGTACGCCGCCGGCCTGCGCAGGCGCCTTGAGGAACTGCGCGAACGCTTCTCGGAGGACTACCTGGGAAAACCCGCGCTGGCGGTCGTCCAGGAGTACTCCGACGGGCTGCGCGACCTCTTCCGCACTCACCTGGACTCGACGGCCGAGCAACTCGGCTACCCGGACGCCGGCCGCCGCATGGCGCTCGTCGCTATGGGCGGGTTCGGCCGGCGCGAGCTCTCACACTACTCGGACATCGACTTCACCTTCCTCACCGTGCGGGCGCCCACCGAGGAGGACCAGTCATTCATCCGCGCCGTGCTCTATCCGCTGTGGGACCTGCACCTGGACCTCGGGTACAATGTGGGGACAATTCGTGATTGCCTGGCTGCCGTCGGTACGGATCTCTCGCGTACCACATCGCTGCTCGCCGCACGCCATCTGTGGGGGGAGCAGGGACTGACCGAGGAATTGACCGAGCGGCTGCATGCAAAGCTCCAGAAGCAGCACATGCTCTGGTTCGTCGAATCACTGCGCGAGGAGATGGACTCGCGCTACGCGCGCTGGGGCGACACGCCGTTGCTGCTCGAGCCCGAACTGAAGAACTCGGCCGGTGGCCTGAGGGACCTGCACGAGGTCCTGTGGCTCGCGTTTGCTTCGTTCGGCGAGCTGAACATGGAGGTCCTCGTCGAGAACAACCTGATCTCGCAGGCCGAGATGGACCGGCTGCTGGAGTGTTGGGGCTTCCTGCTGCGCTTGCGCAATGCGCTGCATTTCTCGGTAAACCGTCGGGCGGACAAGTTGACGCTCGAGCGCCAGGTGCGCGTGGCCGATATGCTTGGCTATACACGGGCGGAGGACTCCCTGGCCGAAGAGCACCTGATGCGGGCATTCTACGACCACGCCTCGCATGTGAAACGGATGGCCAACCGGCTGCTGGAGAAGAGGCTGACGAATACGCCCGGCACGGCGGAGAACCGGCTGGAGCAGGTCGTCCCCCGGCAGATAGACAGGGACTTCTGGGGCAAGGGTTGGAAAATCTGGCTGGAGCAGCGCGACGTGCCCGTGGTGGAAAAGGACCCGAGCTGGCCGCTGCGGCTCTTCCTTGCCGGGGCACGGGAGGGTTTCCGGCCGACGGACGGGACGCTCCGCCGCATCGAGGAACACCTCCACCTCGTCACCCCGGCGTTCCGCCGCTCCCCCCTGGCGCGGGACCTGTTCCTCACGATTCTCAAGACGCCCGGAAATCTGGCGCCGACCCTGCGCGCGATGAACCGGTGCGGGTACCTCTCCGCGCTCTTCCCCGAGTTCGAATCTGTCCGCAACCTGCCCAAGATAGACCACTACCACCAGTACACCGTGGACGAGCATCTGATCCGTACCGTGGCCTTCTGTGAACGGCTGATGAAGGACCCCGTGCCGCCCGGGATGGAACACGTGGCCGGCGAGGCACGCCGTGTCCTGCGGCTCGACCTGCTCAACATGTCCCTCTTGTTCCACGATATCGGCAAGGGCGAAGGCCGCGGGCACGTCATCCGTGGCATGCACACGATCCAGCGGATCACCGAGCGGATGAACTTCCGGCCGGTCGAACGTGAACTGCTGCGTCAGCTCGTGGCCAATCACCAGAAGATGAGCCAGATGGCGCTGCGCCGCGACCCGGAGGACCCCACGATCGCGCGCGAGCTGGCAGAGGCGGTGGACTCACCCGAGCTGCTGCGCATGCTCTATGTTCATACCGCGTGCGACCTCGGTGGTGTCTCCCCCGACGCGTGGAACGACTGGCGCGGCCACCTGCTGGCCATGCTGTACGAGAGGACACTGACGTCCCTGCTGGGGACGGAGACGGCGCGTGAGCCGTCCGCGCCGGAGGCGGCTCGCTATTTCGAGCAGGTGTGGCGCGCCGGCGTGGAGGAGCTCGGCCAGGAGAAGGCCCCGGGGCGCGACGAGATCGAGCACTTCCTCTCCGATCTGCCCGAGCGCTACCTCCGGTCGGTCCCTCCGGAGGAAGCGCTCACCCATCTGTTGCTCTCGCGCGAGCTGACCCGCGAGCAGCGCATCCGTTACCGCACGGTCGAGCCTGAGGGGAGCAACTACGTCGAGATCACCTTCGTGGCACGGGATGCTGCGAGTCTGTTCAGCAACCTGTGTGGAGCGCTCGCCTCAAAGCGGTTCAACATCCTGTCGGCACAAATCTATACAGCCTACTCGGGGGAGGCGGTGGACGTCTTCCAGGTGGAAGTGCCCCCGGCTTTGCGGCTGCAACTCGGCTCGCTGCTCGACCGCATCTGCGACCGGCTCAACCGGGTGCTTCGCACCGGCGAACCGTTCGACTGGATGCGTTCGGTGGAAAACCGCGAGTATGTACCGCTCACCCCCGACCGGCTGGAACTCCGCCCACCGGCGGTGGACATAAAGAACGACCTATCGCCGACGCACACAGTGGTGGAGGTGCGTGCTCCCGACCGTCCAGGCCTGCTGAGCGACATCGCCGGGGTCTTCGACCGCTGGTCGATCAACGTGGACCTGGCCTTCATCGCCACGGAGAGCTATCTGGTGGTGGACGTTTTCTACGTGACCGATCTCGAGACGAACAAGATCAAGGAGCCCTCCAGACTGAAGAAGCTGCGGGAAGAGCTGCTCGCGGCCATTCGCGAGGGCATGACGGTCCGGAAGCTGTAAAGTGACGGGGAGCGCTCAGGAGGCCTCTTCGAGGTCCGGCGCGTCGTCGTCGCCGCGCAGGTCGATCGGCCCTGCCTCGCCTTCGAGGCGTATCAGGTCCTCGCGCGAGGGGATCAACTCGGGCGGAATGCCGCTGAGGTTGACGATGACGCGGTGGGTGCGGGCCTCGCGCACGCGGTTGAGGAGCTGGATGCGGGCGACTTCGAGCGCGGCGCGGCGGATGGCCGGCAAGGCGGTCTCGAAGGACTCGCCGGTCGGCGGGTTCCGGTCCATGATCTTCAGCACATGATAGGAGTTGGGGACGACCTGGCCGCCCGCACGGCGGCGATGCTGGGTGATGACGCTGCTGGTCTGGCCGACCCTTAGTTTCTCCGCCTCGGCCTGCACCTGTGGGGGGAGGTTGCCTTCGCGAAGGGTGGTCCAGCCGGCTGCCGTACCGAAAATCCCCTCGCCCATGCGGTTGAACTCGTCGCGGGCGAACACCTCCTCGGGGTCCTCGTCATTGCGCAGCCGGTTGCGGACGTCCTGTGCCAGGCTGCGAAGCTCGGACTGCCGGCGGCTGGACTCCTCGCCCGTGAGCGTGATGGTGAAGTGGGCCAGCTTGAAGGTCTCGGGCTCGTAGAAGAGCGAGGGCCGCTTGTCGTAGGCGCGGCGGAAATCCGCCTCGGTGTAGTTGAGGTCGATGTAGCGTTCGAGGAGCTTTTCGATCAGCAGGGCGTCGTAAACGCTCCGTTCGTACTCACGGCGGGTCATGTTCACGTTGCGGAGCACCTCGTCGATCGTCTCCGCGTCGAGGTGGCTTTCCCGTTCGGCCTGAGCGAGGCGTTCACGGAACTCGGTGTCGGTGATGGCGATGCGCTGACGGCGGGCCTCCTCGGCAAGGAGGGAATGCTCGATCCAGCGCTGGACCTCGCGGCCTTCCTCTAGGCGGATGGCGCCTTCGAGTTGGCGCTCCTGCTCTTCGAGGAGCATCTCGTCGTCCACGTCGCCCTCTTCTTGGACCTGCATCCGCTCGTCCAGGGTCATGAGGACGCCACCGTGGCGCTCAAGAATATCCTTGCGGATGCTTTCGAGCTGGTCGGTGACGCGTTCGTTGAGCTCGGCGCGGGTGAGAACGCGGGAGTTCACAATGGCGACCATTACTTCAGAGGGGTCGGGTGTGGGAGTCGGCGCCGGTGTGGCGGTGGCTTCGGGGTCCACCTCAGCGTCCGGGTCCTGAATGAGTTCGGCACCGTCACGCGGGCGAACCTGGATGCGCTCCTGCGTCTCGTCGATCAGCAGCGGCGCATCGTCCTCTTCGGTGGCGGCGGGCTCGTCATCAGCTTCGAAGATGTCTTGAAGGAGGGCTTCCGCCTCGTCGAGGGGTACCTCCTCTCCCTCGCCGGCCATCTGCTCCTCGTCCTCCTCCGCGAAGATTTCCCTCAGCAGGGCTTCGGGATCGTCCGTGGCTCGTCCATGGCCACTGACGAGAACGAACGCCAGGATGAGTGCACTGAGGGAAATGAAGCGGTACGGCACGTTGGGCAAGCCTCTCCAAGTCGATTGCGGCAAACGTTGCTGATGCCGGGGGGGGCAAATCAAGGTTGTTCTGGGCTTCCGGGGGAAAAGGAGGAGGTCAGAAGCGCGAGCGCAGCCTGAGGTGGAAGAACTGACGCTTGTCGGCGGACTCCTTGAGGAGGGCGGTGGCCAGATCGATCTCGGCGACAAAGGGGCCGAAGTCCATGATGGCGCCGGCACCGGAGCCAACACGGGGGGTGCCCAGCTCCAGGAAGCCCCGCTCGAGGATTGCCGCGTCGGTGAAGACTCGCCCGGTGAGGAAGTCCGTGAAGGGGTAGCGCAGTTCGTGGCGCTGGGTGATGCGGGTGGAGCCGCCGATGGCGAGGTCCGGATTGCGGGAATCGCGGGGCCCGACCTCGCGGGCGCGGAAGCCGCGCAGGTTGCCGGTGCGCCGACGA
>SLMS01000200.1 GCA_007133495.1 Candidatus Sumerlaeota bacterium
AAGAACAACATCATCGAATGCCTCCTCGCCCGTGGCGTCGAGGTGCTGCGCGTGCCCTGGGACTACGATCTCTCCCAGGAGGACATCCACGGGGTCATGATCACCAACGGCCCCGGCGACCCCAAGCGCTGCTCCGCCACGGTCCATCAGATACGCCGCCTCCTCAAGCGCCGCATTCCCATCTTCGGCATCTGCCTGGGCCACCAGCTCCTCTCCCTCGCCGTCGGGGCCGACACCTATAAGCTCAAGTACGGTCACCGCAGCCAGAACCAGCCGGTCATCGACGAAATGACCGGCCGTTGCTACGTCACCTCCCAGAACCACGGCTTTGCCGTGGACGCGGAGAGCCTCCCCGAGGGCTGGCTCCCTTGGTTCACCAACCTCAACGACGGCACGAACGAGGGCATCAGGCACCGCGAGCTGCCCGTATGCTCTGTTCAGTTCCACCCCGAAGCCGCCCCGGGCCCCGTCGATACCGAGTGGCTCTTCGAGGAGTTGATGAGCAACGTCCGGAAGTAAAATCACCCCGGAACCGGCGACAGTTCCGGAACAGCACCAAGCCTCACAGCGAACACGCCACTCCTCCCCACAAGGAGGAGTCACCCCAGCCAAATCACGCCCGGAGAACCACGAACAACGATGACCAAGATGCCGAGCAAGGTCCTCATCCTCGGGAGTTCCGCACTCAAAATCGGCGAGGCCGGAGAGTTCGACTATTCGGGAAGCCAGGCCATCAAGGCCCTCAAGGAAGAGGGCATCCACACCGTCCTCATCAATCCGAATATCGCCACGATCCAGACCTCTGAGGAACTGGCCGACGAGGTTTATTTCCTCCCCATCACCCCCGACTTCGTCAGAAAGGTGATCGAACGCGAGCGCCCCGAAGGCATCCTGCTCAGTTTCGGCGGCCAGACCGCCCTCAACTGCGGCATCAAGCTCTGGGAGAGTGGCGTCCTCGAAGAGTACGGCGTGCAGGTGCTCGGTACCCCCGTGCAGGCGATTCTCGAAACCGAGGACCGCGACCTCTTCGTCCAGCGCCTCCGGGAAATCGACGCCATCTGCCCGAAAAGCAAGGCCGCCACCACGGTCAAGGATGCTCTCGAAATCGCAGAGGGCCTCGGCTACCCCGTCATGGTGCGCATCGCCTACGCGCTCGGCGGCCTCGGCTCCGGCATCTGCCGCAACGAAGAGGAACTACGCGACAAAGCCCGCAAGGCACTATCCTATACAAGCCAGATTCTTATAGAGGAATACCTCAAGGGCTGGAAGGAAATCGAATACGAGGTTGTCCGCGACGCCAAAGACAACTGCATCACCGTCTGCAATATGGAAAACTTCGATCCCCTTGGCATCCATACGGGGGAGAGTATCGTCGTTGCGCCCAGCCAGACCCTCACCAACCGCGAATATCACAAATTGCGTGAGATCGCCATCCGCGTGATCCGCCACCTCGGCATCATCGGCGAATGCAACATACAGTATGCGCTCGACCCGGTGTCCGAGGAGTACCGAATTATCGAGGTGAACGCCCGCCTTTCCCGCAGCTCTGCCCTCGCATCCAAGGCCACCGGCTATCCCCTTGCCTTTGTGGCGACCAAGCTCGCCCTGGGCTACGGCCTGCACGAGCTGCCCAACTCCATCACCAAGTCCACCAAGGCATTCTTCGAACCGGCGCTTGACTACTGCGTGGTGAAAATTCCCCGCTGGGACCTCAAGAAATTCCGCCAGGTGTCGCGCCTTATCGGCTCCTCGATGAAGTCCGTGGGCGAGGTCATGGCCATCGGGCGCAGCTTCGAGGAGGCGCTCCAGAAGGCGCTCCGAATGCTCGAAATCGGCGCGAAGGGGCTCGTCGCCAACCCGGCATGGAACGCCGGGGAACTCGACAAGGAACTCGAGCATCCCACCGAGGAGCGCATCTTCGCCGTCGTCGAGGCCTTCACCCGCGGCTATACGGTGGACAAGATACACGAACTGTCCCATATAGACAAGTGGTTCCTCCACAAGATCGCCCACGTCGTGGCCATCCGCGAAGGCATCATGGAATACGGCGGCAAGCCGCTTCCGCCGGAACTGATCACCGAAGCCAAGCGCGCCGGCTATTCCGACATTCAAATCGCCATCCTCACCGGCCGCACCGAGGACGATGTCCGCGCCGAGCGCCGGCGCCACGGCATCGTCCCCTACGTCCGCCAGATAGACACCCTCGCCGCAGAATATCCCGCGCAGACCAATTACCTCTATCTGTCCTATCACGCGCAGGAGGACGACGTCGATTTTCCCGAAATCAACTCCATCCTCATCCTCGGGTCCGGCAGCTACCGCATCGGCTGCTCGGTCGAATTCGACTGGTGCTGCGTCAACACCGCGCAGACGCTCCGTCAGCTCGGGTTCCAGACCGTCATGCTCAACTACAATCCGGAGACCGTCAGCACCGACTATGACGAATCAGACCGGCTCTTCTTCGACGAAATAAGCCTCGAAACGGTTTACGAAGTTTACGAAAAGGTAAACCCCATCGGTATCGTCCTGAGCATGGGTGGCCAGATTCCGAACAACCTGGCCATGAAGCTCCACGAGCGCGGGATGAAGGTGCTCGGCACCCATCCAGAAAGTATAGACAATGCGGAGAACCGGCGCTCCTTCTCCGCACTGCTGGATGAGCTCGGCATCGACCAGCCCGTCTGGGCCGAACTCAGCACGATCGAGGGGGCTCTCGATTTCGCCGCGGAGGCTGGCTACCCCGTTCTCGTCCGCCCGTCCTACGTGCTCAGCGGCGCCGCCATGTCCGTCGCCACCAACGACCGAGAGCTGACCGAATTCCTCCGCCGTGCCGTGGACGTCTCGCCCGAACACCCCGTCGTCATCAGCAAGTTCCTCGAAAACGCCAAGGAAATCGAATTCGATGCCGTGGCGCGCGACGGCGAGATCGTCGTCTATGCGATCTCCGAACACGTTGAAAACGCCGGTGTGCACTCCGGCGACGCCACGCTCGTCCTGCCCCCGCAGCGGACCTATCTCGAAACGATCCGCCAGGTCCGCCGCATCTCAGAAAAAATCGCCCGCCGCCTCCGAATCAACGGCCCGTTCAATATTCAGTTCATCGCAAAGCACAACGAGGTGAAGGTCATCGAGTGCAATCTCCGCGCCTCGCGCAGTTTCCCCTTCGTCTCGAAGATCATGCGGCACAATTTCATAGACACCGCCTCCCGGGTCATCGCCGGGAAGAAAGTGCCGCAGGTAAACGGTTCGCTTTTCGAACTCGACTACGTTGGCGTGAAGGCCCCGCAGTTCTCCTTCACGCGCCTGGAAGGTGCCGACCCGACCGTCGGCGTCGAAATGGCGTCAACAGGCGAGGTCGCCTGCCTCGGAGATGATTTCGACGAGGCCTTTCTCAAGGCCCTCCTTTCTGTGGGCTACAAACTGCCCATAAAGTCCGTGCTCATGTCCTCCGGCGGGCTCGAATCGAAGGTCGAACTGCTCGAATCCGCGCATTACCTCCGCGAAATGGGCATCGAGATATACGCCACCCACGGCACGGCCAACTTCCTTCGCGAAAACAACATCGGCTGTGTGGAACTGAACTGGCCTCTCGAAAAGTCCGATCCCAACACCCTCGATTATATTAAAGAGGGCAAGATCGGCCTGGTGATCAACCTCCCGAAGAATTTCCAGGAAGAGGAACTCACCAACGACTACCTGATTCGCCGCACCGCCGTGGACTTCAACGTGCCGCTCATCACCAACCGCCAGATCGCCATGCGGTTTGTTGAGGCCATCTCGCGCACGCCGCTCGACAAGCTCCAAATAAAGAGTTGGCGCGAGTACAGGTAACCGTCAACCGGGCGCTCTGTATATCACGTACATCGGCGTTTCGTAGGCCGTTTCCCAGCCCTCGTCCTCCAGCACCTCTGCCTCCGGGTTGCCGCGGTACAGGAGCACGTAATCCATCTCCCGGAACCGGTCGAAGTCCTCCGGGGCGAATTGATGCACGGCGTTGCGATAGTCCGGCCGGTAAAGCAGCCCCATCAGGTTCGGCTCCAGCATTGGCCCATACCCGAGACGGTTCCCCGGCGGAATGTTCGCTGCCGCCCACCGCGTCACGAGCCGGAAATCCGTCTCGCCCATGTTGACCCGGAAAGCATCCTGCGGGATATAATAACGCCGTCCCTCCTCGCGTGCCGCGCGCCGTATATCCTGCGTGAATCGGTACTGCTCCGTGTGGATTACTGCATAGGAGAGCACCATCGCGGCCGACAGAAACCACACGGCCGGGAGCACCGGAAGCCACGGGTCGAGTCCGCGCCATCTGCCGCGCAACGCCATGAGAACTGCCGCCACGCCGAGCGGTGCACATGCAATGCCCGTCAGGGAGAAGCGTGCCCACCAGAAGTCCGGCGTTGCGAAAAACCAGGCGGTGATCAATCCCAACAGTCCGAGCGGCGCCCACCTCCTCCGCACCGCAAGCAACAGCGCCCCCAGCAGCCAGGCCGGAATGGCGTACCGCGCGAAATGGAACCCCCAGCCGCCCACGTGATCGCCCGTATAGAAGCGGTGCCGGCGGAGCGGCATCTCCGCGCTTTCCCGGAAAGCCTCCCACGGTCCGAGTCCCTCCAGCTCCCGCGGCGTGTGGATATATTCTTCCCACGGAGCGATCCCCTCAAAAAGCACCCGCTCGCCGGCCGTCACCGTAACTGGATAGACAGGGTTGCCGTAGCGCACTATATTGTGGAATATCCAGTAGGACGACATGACCAGCGCGAGCACCACCGCCGCGGCAGCCAGTTTCCCGATGGGCGCCCATCCCGTTCCGCGCCACCGAAGCGCGAAGGCCAGGAAAACCGCCGTCAGGAGGGCAAAGATGGGTCCGCTCCCCTTCAGTCCGATCAGATAGACGCCCGCGAGCGCCGCCAGTGCCGCATACCGCATCGGCCTCTGCCGCCCCGCCAGGACCGCACTCCCCATGGCAAAGATCAACACCGCGCACGCCGCCATGTTGATATCGAGGTCCCCCTGGTCGCGCATGATCGTCACCATCATTGCTGGCGCCGCGGGCGCTGTGGCGGCCAGCAGGAGCGACTCCGGCCGCGCAAGTCCCCAATTCCTTAATATCGCGTATAGACCGGCCAGCAGTACCACCAGATTGAACACCGGCAGCAGCCTTGCCGGCGCCTCCCAGGAGGAGATGGCGATCGTCCACGCCGGAACGATTTCCCCGTTTTTCGGATATGGATTCACCTGGGGATAAAGCGACGGCAGGTCAAACAGCGTTCGTTCCTGCAGGAGCAAGACCGAGATGGGCCGGTGATATCCGTATGTATCGTAACCGTCTGCGGGAAAATGCAGATTAAACCAGAGCAGATACCCGGTGAGCAGCCCCATCGCCGCCACTGCCAGCAGCGCCAGTTGTGATTGCGGCAACCTCGCGAACCACCTCCCCACCGCCCTGGCAAAACCCACCGGCTCCCCCCAGTGCCAGGCCACCGCAGCGATCACAAGCGGCACCACCACAAACACCGCCGTGTGAAACAACCCCATATAGACAAGCAGAACCGCCGTCAGCACAATCGCCACCTGCCAGAGCAGGTACCCTCCAGCCAGCGCCTCGCTTCCACGCGCCCCCGGCAGATGCCGGTGCAGCCACCCTGCGCACGCCCACCACCCCCACACATATAGCGCGAGCGCGAGCACAACCCACGGCGCCTGCCCAATCGGAAACGGTATCATGCGCTCCTCCGGCACGAGTTCGACGCACCAACTGGCACGCGCCTCCTTCCCGTGACAAGCGGGTTCAGCATGAACTTCGGAAAGAGTCTTTCTCTCACCGGGAAGATGACCTCCTCGGTGTGTCGCCCTTCTCTACTCCTTGAAGACATGCGTCCTGTGATAGGCAAGCGCGTCGTCAGAGGGCTGGAAGCGCATGGGTACGGTAAGACGCCGCCCCTCAAGCCACTCGAAGGCAGCCCGGTGTAGTGGATTCTGTGCCGCCTCTCGAAGCTGGGGCGAAAGGACTGCGCGTAAGTCTGTGTCGAAGGTGATGAGGCCGCGGTCAAAGGCTCTGTCGTGAAGCGCATTCAGACAGATTCCGTTCCGTGGGTCGGCGCGCCGGGTGCGATCGACACTCCAGGGAACAATATGGCTGGCGTTCAGGAGCTCAGAAACCGCAATTCCGGTCAGCGCGCAGCAACTGCCGTAGGAGGCGAGAACCGCCTCTCGAAAGAATGACTGCACCCTTCTGGTTTTGACAAGTGATCGTAGCTCAGTGGCCCCTTCCGGTGGCTTTGGTGCAGTACTGTCAATATCCTCTCTTGGCGCGGAGAGCGCCTCATGAGGATTTCCAGCCAGCGACAGAAAGACAGCCTCGGCTTCCTCCGCGATGGTTTCCGAGTCATCCAGAAAGGCTTCCCACAATTCCCTGTCCGCGCGGCTCACATTTCCCAGCGCACTGATGTTTCTCGCCTGTTGGTGCGGATCAAGGCTCGCGAAATTGCAGGCCTTCATCGTAACTGCACCCGGCGTTCGGCCAATCAACTGTGCCAGTTCAATTATACTCGGATTTCGAGAGTGTAGGCGGCCGAACGGCGTCCGGCAATACAGCCGGAAAGTGACCAGCAACTCCTCGCGCGACCAACCTTTGCGAGCGGTGGACATTTGCCCTCTTTCCCCTGCGGGGAGTTCCACTCTCTGGCGTCCGCCTACCTCCTCCGGAGCTGCTCCAGCGCCGTGCGGGCCATTTGGCCTTCGAGCCGGTTGGGGTGTTTCTCCGCGATGCGTACGTAGGTCTCCACCGCTTTGCCGCGCTGGTTGCCCGCGTCGTAAACCTGCGCAAGACCCAGCAGCGCCTGCGCGTGATCGGGCGAAAGCTCAAGCGCCTTCTGGTACGCCTCCTCCGCCTCGGCGACGAGCCGTTCGCGCTCCGAAGAACTCCCCGTGGCGCGGGCCCGCTCGCGCAGGGCGCGGCCGAGGTCGATCCAGTTCAGCGGATTCTCGGAGTGCAACTCCGCCGCCTCGCGGTAGGCCTCCGCTGCCGGACCGAACCGGTGGGCGCGGGCTTCGGCGGCTCCGGTGGCGCGCAGTACCTGCGCCAGTGCGGGGTTGAGCACGTCCAGATGCCCCGCATGTTGCTCGCGTGCCTCGCGGAGCATCTCCGCGGCCTCGGCCGTGCTGCCCGCAGCGACAAGCTCGTTCGCCTCGACGATCACCGTCGTTATTTCCTCGGGAATCTGGCGAACCACCGCGGAGGTCACGTCCGGCTCGGCGAAAAGCCCCTTAACGAACCCGGTGGCGGCGGAAACGCCGATGGCTCCCGCGCCGACAACCATGAGCGCCACCGCCCCGAGCGCCCCGGTAAACACGAGCGGGCGGAGCAGCCTGGCCCCGAGCCCGGGACTCCACGCTTCGGACGATCCTTTCCGTGCGGGGGAGTATGCTGCCGCGCGGCGCCGGCGGGGAGGGAGCGGCTCCTCGGGGATATCCTCCGGCTCGGCCTGCTCCCGGGCCGCAGCAGCTTCCGGCCGCAGCGGCATCCGGCGCACCCGCCCGGCGCTTTGCTCCACCGCGCGAATTTGCTCCTCGACGGCCTCGGCGAAGCACTCCTTGATCGTGCGGTTGAACGGCGCGAGCTGAAGGGCCCGCCGGTAGCACACCACCGCGCGGGACCACTCGCCCGCCTCCTCGGCGGCTTCGGCCTCGCGGCACCAGCTCTCCGCGTCACGCGGAGTCTTCCGGCCAGCCCCTGGATCGGGGTCGTCGTCTTCGGTTGTGGGGTCCCACAGGAGCTTGAGCAAGTTCATCGGAGCCAACTGCAACGGGAGCGCTAGACGCTAATGCACCGCCGACCGTCCCGGCCCGGCGCCAACACCATCAACAAGAATCTGCCACACCCCAACCGCCGCAACTGGACGTCTCCGTTGTCCCCGAGTTGATTTTTCAGCGTCAGGCCGGTGGTCCACGCCATGCACCACCCTGAGGCAGGCAGGTCCTCCGCCCCCGCGGACCCCACCAAGGGGCCGCACCCTGTCACAACCGGTGGCCGACTTCGTCCCTTCCGTCGCTTACGTCCCTTGCATTCCTCCGGAGCCGGCACGCGGCGCATATCCCGGTGCGCCTTCGCGCAGCCAGTTCCCCGTGTGCAGGATGAAGGCGTGGAGGATTTGCTCCCATGTATCGATGAAGTAATTCCCCGTGACCACCTCAAACGTCCGCCGCATCGCCTCGTGCTGGCCGAGCATCAACCAGCACACCGCCGCCACAAAGTGTGCCGCGTAATCGTCCGGACCCTCCGGGTACACCGCGGCCAGAACACGCAACGCCTCGTCGTGCCGTCCCATCTCGTGGAGCGACCAGGCGTAGGCTACCAGCGTGTCTGGCAGCGGCAGGTCTTCCGCCTTGCGCGTCTCACCGAAACGCTCCAACAGCCCCTCCACCACCGGCTCGAGCACCTCCAGCGCCCGCTCGGCATACCCCGTCAGCAGGCAGAGGTACCCATGGTGCGCGGCGATCAGCCCGTCTGCGGGGTCCAGCCGCGCCGCCCAGTAGAAATACCGGTGCGCGGTCCTGTGCTCGCCCAGGCGGAAAAGCCTCACCGCCTTGTGTTGCAGCCGCTCCGCCGCGCGGCGAGCCCCGGCGCTCCCGGAACCCTCGGAGGAAAGCACTGCCTCCGCTTTGCTTTCCTCCTTGTCCGCGGGGCTCTCCGGCGGCTCGAACCCAGGCCGCGGAGCTCCCAACACCGTTCCGAATCGCAACGGCCAGAACGTCTCCAGGAACTTCAACAGGAAACCCGGATGGGGAAAGACCGGCCCCGCCTCGGGTGAAAGCAGCCGGCCCGCCTCCTCCACCTCGCCGGTCTCGAACAGCGAGAAGACGAGAAACTGCCGGGCGACCGGGTTCTCGGGGTCCTGCCTGAGCACCTGGCGGAAGTCCTCCACCGCATCCTCGTGCCGGCCCTCCTCCTGGAGCGCGCGGGCGCGCAGGGTGTGCAGCACCGCCGGCGCCCCGGGTGTCAGACTGTCCAGCTCCCGCGCCACGGCGGCGCTGGCGCCCACCTCCAGCTTGGTGAAAAGCGCGTCCACCTGCTGCGCTCCATACTTGGATTCAGGCACTTGGGATGGCTCCTTGCCGGGTTTTCGTTTGCCCCAAATCGGTTGGCATTGATGATGTTACTTAGCCGGACTGTGGAGTACGCGGCAACACTTTGTAGCGAGGAGATGCACGCAGTGGCGACCGAAGCCGAGAACAGAGTCCTCAACGAGAGCGAACTCGCCGACGCCCTGATCGATCTGCCCGGATGGGAGCTCAAGGGCAAGCCCATCGCCAAGACCTACGAATTCAACAGCTTCCCGCTGGCCGTCGAATTCGTCAACCAGGTCGCGGACCTTGCCGAAAAGCACAATCATCACCCCGACATCCACATCAACTTCAAGAAGGTCAAGGTCCACTGCTGGACGCACAAGTTCAACGCCATCACCCAAGCGGATATCGACCTGGCCAAGGACGTCGAGCACGTCTTCGAAAAGCACTGACACCCTTGCCGCAAAACCGTAGCGGGGGACCCCATCCTCCCGGCACCGCGCGGGCGGCGTACGCCCTCCTGTTTCACTTCCCCTCTGCAGGACGGACCATCCTCCCGCCCGGGCACAACCAGCGGCGGCCCGCCGCTGCCCACCTCGAATGAACCCACCCGCGCCGAACGCACCGCTCCCGCGCCCCGTACCCGGAAAGCTCGTCGCTATCCTGAGCTTCCTGGCACTGCTCGCCATTGCCCTCTTCACCTACTTCGCCGTGCCACAGTTTGTCGCGCCGTACTTCCGCGAAAAGCCCGCGCTCACCTCCGCAGCCTTCGACCGCATCGAAGCCGCCCTGCACCGCTACGCGGCGGACCACGGAGGCGCCCTCCCCCCGCCCCACGGCATTCACAACTACCGCCGGCTCAACAGGAACTTCGAGCGCGCCAGGGCCGCCGGCATCGAGACCTTCCGCGCGGCCGCTCTCACCACCCCCGTCGAGTACCTCACCCCGCGCGAATGGGGAGATCCCTTCGCCCTTCCCGAACAGTTTGTCCCGCCCGCCTACGCAGTGGTGGATCTGCCCGCGGAGGGCGAGCGCTGGGCCGTGCTCTCCTCCCCCGGGCCCAACCTCCAGCACGACGTGCGCACCGACGAGGTGCGGGGCTTCGAATCCTCAGAAGAACTGCTCGCCTACCTCGAGGAGCACACCTGGACTGAGGAGCGCGGAACGCGCGGGGGATACGGCGATCTGGTCCGGGTCGCGAGAATTCCCTTGAGTGGGCACGGTCCCCCGGAGCAATAAACGGACTGCCGCAGACGCCTCCCTTGCGGAGCCGCGCGCGGCGAGAGGTTTCGTGCGCCGGTGGTTCACCCGGTCGGTAAACCTGAGCAGCCTTCAGTTGCCCCGCCGCACTGTCGGGGGGCCGCTTCGGCGGCCCCCCCCCTCCCAACTCCCAAAAGCCGCATTTCCTTTTGATTCTCCCCCCGCCGCAGGGCATAAAAGCCGCGGTTGCGGTCCCCGGCCGCACACAACAACCGGCGCGACGAGGCAGTGCAAAGTGAGCGACTCCGTTTTCCGGAACCCCGAAACCGTCCGAGAACAGATGGACCTGCCCGGCAAGGTCTCCTACAGCTTCGTGGGCGACTCATCGCCCGAATACCATGCCAAGCTGGAGGAGATCGTCGTCCGCGTCGCCGGAGAGGAAAACGTCCACCGGCGCGCCTTCCGGGAAAGCTCCGGCGGCGTCTATACAGCCTACCGCTTCGTGATCTTCCACACGGACTTTGAGGAGGTGGAGGCGCTCTACCGCGAAGTCGGCCGCCTGCCCGGCACCCGCTTCGTGCTGTGAGCGTATGGTGCGCTCACTCCTCGCTGGGGCTTCCACCCTCACCCGGCGGCCCCTCCGGCTTCGGTACGGCCTCTCTCCGCGTGGGCTCATGGGGCGCCAGGTTGGGTGCCGGTAATTGGCGGTCCCAGACAACCTCCGGTACGCCCAGTTTAAGGTTCACCCAGCGTGCCAGTACAAAAAGAAGGTCCGACAGCCGGTTGAGGTAGCGGTCCACAACGCCGCCGGTTTCCTCGTGCCGGGCGAGCGCCACCACCGCCCGCTCCGCCCGCCGCGCCACCGTCCGCGCAAGGTGCAGCCCTGAGGCCGTGCGGCTTCCGCCCGGCAGAACGAAATCGCGCAGCGGCTCCAGCTCGCCGTTCAGCCGGTCGCAAACCTTCTCCAAATAGACAATGTCCTCCTCCCGGATGACCGGCTGCTCGGGGTGCCGGTCTTCGATGCGCGTGGCCAGATCGCCGCCCAGTGTGAACAGCTTGTTCGCAAGAAACACGATCAGCTCTTCTGTGAACTGTGCCTCCGCCACGTGTTCGAAGCGCCCTGATTCGTAGAGCAACTCCTCGCGCACCCACCCAAGCAGCGACATCAACTCGTCGCTCGTCCCGTAGGCCTCAATGCGTGGGCTGTCCTTCGGCACGCGCTGGCCGCCGGCAAGGCCGGTTGTGCCGGTATCTCCCGTCCTTGTATAGACACGTGTGATCCGGTCGGGCATGGGGGCATCTCCGTGTAGCGGGATTGGAGCTGACGCTCATTCCTCCGGCTGCGGAGGCAGGAAGCTTGCCACAACCGGCAGGTGGTCGGTAATGGTGGATATCTGGTCAATGCTGAGTGGCTTGGCCACAGCCGCCGTTCCGGAAATATACCGGCCATACATCGGCTCGTTGAAAAAGATATGATCGATTTGCCGGGAGGGGCCAGTGGTGGAATGCGACGGCGGGTTGCCCCATTTTGCAAACGGGTCGTGGAAAGCGACTGTCCCGCCCGTCAGCATATAATCGTACTCCGGGGTGCCCGGAGTAAAGTTCATGTCACCCATTACGACCGCATGGCGCTGGGGGTCGAGTGCAGACTTTCTGTCCAGGAAATTCCGGAAGACGTCTATCTGCATCTTTCTCCAGAGAACATCCTCCTCTCCCTGCCCGGCCTTCAGATGCACGTTCACCAAGTAGAAAGAGTAGTCCTCTCGCGGCCGCACCTCGACAGCGAGAAGCCGGTTGTTAAACATATTCGTGGTGAAATCCGCGATGGGGTTTTCCATCTCAATCTCCCGGAAGGACACCATGGGGCCGAGCGGAAAACGGCTCGCCACCACCACGTTTTGATACCAGTCCATTGCGGGCACGCAGGCAAAATACTTGTACTCGTGGTCCGGAAGATAGCTGTCGAGGAAGAGCTTCGCCGCCCGGTCGCTCTCGATTTCCTGGAACGCCATCACGTCGGCGTCCATCTTCCAGATCGCGCGCGCCATGAGCCGGAGCACTGCATCCGGTTTTGCCGCGCCGGCGTCCTCCCTCGGATCGTGCACGTAGGGATCGTCGAAATGGTCCACAAAGTGCTCCAGGTTCCAGCTCAACAGCCGCACCGGCTGCTCCCCACTCTCGGCCGCCTCGGCGGGGGAGAGCGGTTCTGCCAGCCCGCGGCTTCCTCCGGCCGCGCAGGAGGAAAGGGAAAGGCAGGCAGCCAGTATAATAATGCAGGCAACGCCGGATAGTTTCTCCACATGTACAGGCATGGCAACACACCTCATGATTGGCTCTCCAGGGCGGGAGCCGTTTCGGGCATCTTCTCCTCGTCCAGTTGGCGATACAATCCGAAAGACACCCACGAAATGGCGAGCAGCAGCGCGTAGCACACCGCGCCCACACTCAAGACGAGCTGGCTCCCCCCAATCACCCCCAGGTACGCCGCAACGCTGCTTCCCGCCACCCCCGCAGCACCATTGATCGCCCAAAGCCTGATGACAGTGCCCTCAGGGAGGGGATTCGCCAGTCGATAGCCGAGCGGAAGACAGAACCCCAGCAGGGCACCCGCCACGGTGGGCAACGAGCCACAAGCAGCAATCCGGATGTAGTAATTCTCGAAATGGCTCAGCGCTCCCACGAAAGGGTGGAGGATCGTCAGCAACAGCACACCGGCAAGCACGGCCGCCAGAACAGGAATAATCTGATGCCTGCGGACCAGTGAGGAACAGAAGGATCCAATCCCAGTGGCCAGAAGCATCGTAAACAAAATAACCGTAAAGGCATACGTTGGGTGGCCAAGTATAACGATCAGACGCTGCAGCAGGCCAAGCTGCACGAGCATATACCCCAAACCGATAAGAAAGAAGTATCCACCCAGGCGCAATTCGAGCCAGCGATGCTCCGTCCTCTCGGGGCGCTTCCACCCGAAGAGGGCGATAATTAGAATCAACCCGGCGAATACAACGGTGAGCGCTGTCATGACGACAAGCACGCGCACTCCATTGTAGGTGATCTCCCTGACCCCGGACACGTCGCTGCGGAAAACAGTCGGAAGATCCCACGGTCGAACCATCAGGAAAAAATACGGATTCTCGTCAGTGGCGGGCCGAATATTGAATTCGGACGCTCGCAGAAAACCTTCACGGGTCTCCCTGTCCAGGACCATCCGAAGCGACGCCGGATCATCCGGGCGCGGGTGCAGCAGAGAGACATCACTGTCCCAGGTCTGCGTGGTTGCGATCAGCCGCTCCACATCTTCCGGGGAGAACGGCATTGGGCTGGCGATGACCGTTGCGGTCAGGTGAACGCCTTTGTCATCAGTCTGCAACTCCTCTTCGCTTGCTGCCGCAGCGACGATCACGTGTTCAGCGGGGTTCTCCACACCGATTCTCTCGAGTGCCTCGGCCGCAGTGGTAACCAGCCGCTGCATTTCAACCGGCTCGGCAGGCAGGTACCAGCGCGACATCATGATGAGGCCGTGATCGCTGATCCGTTCGAGAAAATCCTGCCACCCATCCACTGTATAGATACTGTTCTCCGAAAGGACGAAACCTCCATGTGCAGTTGCTGCCCACGTATCGGTCATGCTCGCCACGATAACGTCGTATGTCTTCCCTGACGTGACGATGCCCACCCTTCCCTCATCATGAATCATATTTACGCCGGGCCAATCCACCAGGCCTCCACTGTAATCATAGTACTCGCCTGCCAGGAGGCGCAGGAAGGTTCTGTTCAGCTCGTAGCCATCAACCTCGGTGGCGCCACCGGCGATCGCGCTGATGATGTCCCGGCCACCGCCCACGCCGATCACGGCAACTCGTTCGACCGGGCGTTCCAGATGATATGCCAGGCCAAAAATGTCCTGCTTGGCCCAGTCCGGTACGGGTGGCGGCTCGCTTTCCCCGCGCAAGGGAAGCTCAATGATCAGCGTCAGCGCCTCCTTGTCGATATACAGTAGTGTTACCGGGTACTCTCCCACCTGATGGCCGAGCACCCGGCTGTGTTCGTTCCATCGCTCAAGCACGATGGAATCCTTCGGCACTCCGGTGAGAGCTGTATGCCCCGGAGGGAGCCGGAGCATGGGGCGGGGGAGAAATGGTGCCACAACCAGGACGGCTATCAACGGAGCGGCCCATGCCCAGGCCACGATTCGCGATTTTTCACTGCACAGCAGGACAGCCGCCAGCGCTCCCAGGGCCGCAGGCAGGAACGCCGACACCGGACCCTGCCAGATTCTCATAATCCAAACGGCGGCACTCACCCCCGCTGCTGCGGCCACCAGATCGATACCATAAAGCCTGGAAATATCCCGTTTGTAGAGGGAGAAAACAGCGGCCAGGTAGTACCCGCAGGCGGTCAGAGCCGGCAGATACGCAGACGCCAGCAACGCGATCTCCCACCATTGTGGGAGCCGGT
>SLMS01000147.1 GCA_007133495.1 Candidatus Sumerlaeota bacterium
CACCTTTCACCGCTTCCTGGTCGAGGGGGTGCCGGTGGAGTATCCGCGCGGCGACGGCTCGATCAAGGGCGACCTGGTGCGCGTGCTCGACTATGAGAACCCCGACGCCAACGAGTTTCTGGCGGTCAACCAGTTCACGGTGGTCGAGAACCACCACGAGCGCCGGCCCGACGTGGTGCTGTTCGTCAACGGGCTGCCGCTGGCGGTGATTGAGCTGAAGAGCGCAGCGTCCGAAGGGGCGACCATCTGGAAGGCGTTCGATCAGCTCCAGACGTACAAGGCGGAGATTCCTTCGCTCTTCGCGTACAACGAGGCGCTGGTGATTTCCGACGGCGTGCAGGCGCGGATCGGGACGTTGACGGCCGGGCGGGAGTGGTTCCTGCCCTGGCGCACCATCGGGGGCGAGGAGCTTGCGGACACGCGGATGGTGCAGCTCCAGGTGATGCTGGAGGGCGTCTTCGAGAAGCGGCGGTTCCTGGACCTGGTCCGGTACTTCATCGTGTTCGAGGACGTGGGCGGGGGGACGCTGGTCAAAAAAATGGCCGCCTACCATCAGTACCACGCGGTGAACGCGGCGCTTGAGGAGACGGTGCGGGCGGTGCCGGAGCGGATGGAGGAGGCGGTGCTGGCGGAGGAGGAGGGGCTGCCTCTGCGGCAAAGCTCGCGCGAGTGGCAACCGTCCGGCGCTCCGGGCGACCGGCGGATCGGAATCGTCTGGCACACGCAGGGTTCGGGCAAGAGCCTGACGATGGCATTCTACGCGGGGCGGGTGGTGCTCGCGGGCGAGATGCAAAATCCGACGCTCGTCGTGATCACGGACCGCAACGACCTGGACGACCAGCTTTTCGGCACGTTTGCGCGCTGCCGGGACCTGATCCGCCAGGAGCCCGTGCAGGCGCAAAGCCGCGCGCACCTGCGGGAGCTGTTGCACACCGGCTCGGGCGGGGTGGTCTTCACGACGGTGCAGAAGTTCTTCCCCTCCGGAGACGAGACGCGGCATCCGCTGCTCTCCCGGCGGCGGAACATTGTGGTCATCGCGGACGAGGCGCACCGCAGTCAGTACGATTTCGTGGACGGCTTCGCGCGGCACATGCGGGAGGCGCTGCCGGGGGCGTCGTTCATCGGTTTCACCGGCACTCCCATCGAGCGGGCCGACAGGAACACGCGGGCGGTCTTTGGCGATTACATCAGCGTTTACGATATCAAGCGCGCCGTCGAGGACGGGGCCACGGTGCCGATCTATTACGAGAGCCGGCTGGCAAGGCTGGCGCTCAATGAGGACGAGCGGCCAACGCTGGACGAGGAGTTTGAGGAAGTCACCGAAGGCGAGGAGATCGAGCGGAAGGAACGGTTGAAGACGAAGTGGGCACAGCTCGAGGCGCTGGTGGGAACGGAGAAGCGGCTCAAGCTGATCGCGGCGGACTTGGTGGCGCATTACGAACGCCGGCTGGAAACGATGGAAGGCAAGGCGATGATCGTCTGCATGAGCCGGCGCATCTGCGTGGACCTGTACAGGGAGATCGTGTCTATACGTCCGGACTGGCATCACGAGGATGACGAGAAGGGGTCGCTCAAGATTGTCATGACCGGCTCGGCGTCCGATCCGGGCGGCTGGCAGATGCACCTCCGCAGCAAGGCCCGCCGGGAGGAGCTGGCGAAGCGCTTCAAGGACCCGGACGACCCCTTCCGGATTGTGATTGTGCGGGACATGTGGCTGACGGGTTTCGACGCGCCCTGCCTGCACACGATGTACGTGGACAAGCCGATGCGGAGCCACGGCCTCATGCAGGCCATCGCGCGGGTGAACCGCGTCTTCCGGGACAAGCCGGGCGGCCTGGTGGTGGATTACCTTGGCCTTGCGGCACAGCTCAAGTACGCGCTGGCGAACTATACGGAGAGCGGCGGCAGGGGCCGGACGGCGATAGACCAGGAGGAAGCCGTGGCAGCGATGCTGGAGAAGTACGAGGTCTGCTGCGGTATCTTCCACGGCTTCGATTGGTCCGGGTGGACTTCTGAGAACCCGCAGGAACGGCTCTCCGTGCTCCCGGCCGCTCAGGAGCACGTGCTGGCCCAGGAGGACGGCAAGCGGCGGCTGGTGAGGGCGGTGACCGAACTGTCGAAGGCGTTTGCCCTTTCGGTGCCGCATGAGGAGGCGCTCCGGATTCGGGATGACGTGGGGTTCTTCCAGGCTGTGAAATCGGCTCTGGTGAAAAGTACGGCCGGGGATCGCCGGAGCCCTGACGATATCGAACATGCCATCCGTCAGATTGTATCCAGAGCCGTCTCTTCAGACGAAGTCGTGGATATATTCGCCGCGGCAGGCTTGAAGAAGCCGGACATTTCCATCCTCTCTGATGAGTTCCTTGCGGAAGTCCGGGGGATGGAGCAGCGAAACCTCGCCGTGGAGACGCTGCGGAAGCTGCTGGAGGGTGAAATCAGGACGCGGGGCCGGAAGAACGTGGTGAGGGCACGTTCATTTACTGAGATGCTGGAGCGATCCATCCTACAATACCAGAACCGGTCCGTGAGTGCCGCCCAGGTGATCGAGCAATTGATACAACTGGCCCGGGAGATGCGGGAGGCCAGCAGGCGGGGGGAGCAGCTCGGTCTCACGGAGGAGGAGACGGCGTTCTACGATGCGCTCGGCGCAAACGACAGCGCGGTCCAGGTGCTCGGCGACAAGACGCTGCGGACAATCGCCCAGGAATTGCTGCAAGCCGTAAGGAGGAACGTTACTATAGACTGGACCCTGCGGGAAAATGTCCGCGCCAACATGCGGGTGATCATCAAGCGAATCCTCCGCCGCTACGGCTATCCGCCCGACAAGCAGGAGAAAGCCACCGACCTTGTCCTGGAGCAGGCGGAGGTGCTGTGCGGGGAGGCGGTGTCTGGATGAGGGAGGCGCTTGTGACTACCGCTTTGCCAGGGAGCCCCTTCAAGGGGATAGACAACCCCAAGGTCAGATCCTACTCCCCTTGAAAGCTGAGCCACCAACAAGACATCCTTCCGGCCGCTGACCGGGGAGGTTTCGATCGGTGCTGCGCCTGGGCGACTCGGCGATTTGTGTTTGCATGCCGCAATTTTTCATACCCTGCAACGAATGGAATCTTCGCTCCGTCACTAGGACGAGCCCATCACGGAATCAAATAAGTCCGAGTACCTCTCCCACGTCCCCCGCATCTCGGCCAGAAGGTGTTGGCGGAGCTTGGGCATACCTTCTTCCTCCCAGTAGCGTGGGGGAGGCTTGATAGGACGGCGGACTGCCCACCACCTTTCTGGTTTGAGCACTTCGCTCCCTGAACGCCTGCTCGCCTCGACAAGCGCCTTCTTTATCCGCTCCAGCTCGTCGTGCAAGACGGGGTCCCTTTTTTCCCGGTCATCCAGCCACCAAATTCCAGTCCGAGGACTATCGAACGTTGCGCTGGGGCGATGATACTCAAACGCGACGCAGACCACGGGCCTGTCAGAATGTTTCGCCCACGCCTGCCTGTAGAAGTGAAACGCTGGGTATGAATCATCAGGATCGTTGCTCCAGAACTTCACACCAAGCTCCTCCGCCAGTGCGGCGAAATCCCCCTCAAGACTCATGAAGAACTGGTGCGCAGCATCGCGCTCTCGCTCCGCAAGTCGCGCCCACTCCTGAATCTCCTTCTTGTGCCTCAGGTAGAACCGGAGCTTATCGTCCACCGTCCTGTCGTTCACTGGGAAGACCTCCCTCAAGGTGTTCAGGTAGTCGAACACTGCCGGAGCAGGCCCCTCCTCCCCCTTCCGGATCGCCTCCTCCAAACAGGCGCCGATCGTGACAAACGAGAGTGGCAGAAAATCCTGCGCACACTCCTCACTCACGGTTGCTGGTTTCCTGCCCTCCGGGCTGAGAAAAGCGAAACAAGCGTTGGGGTGGCCACGGTAATCCTGGTAGAGGTCCTCGCATTGCCGCTCCCGCTCGAAGTGATCCACCTTTGCCTCGACCACGACCTGAAAACCAGCTGCCTCAATA
>SLMS01000283.1 GCA_007133495.1 Candidatus Sumerlaeota bacterium
GATCGAGTTTCAGAACCTGACGCGGACGATGGTGCCGTCGCCGATGTCGATGGTGAGGAAGCCGAACTGCACGTCAACGAGGTGCAGCTCGCCGAGCTTGGCTCCTGCGCGGACCTGACGGCCGTTGATGATCGCGACAAGGCCGGTCCCCATATCCATAACGCCGTCCACCTGCAGGCCGAGGTCCACGGGACGGACGATGTCGCCGTCCTGGAACATTCCGGTGTAGGTGCCGGTGGGGAGTGGAGGCGGGTCGTTTTCGATGTAGCGGCTGGACTGGCCAGACGGGGCGGGGCTGGGAGAAGGCGTCGGCGAGGGCTCCGGTGTGGCCGTGGCCGTGGCCGTCGGGGAAGGAGTGGGAGCCGGGGTTGCCGTGGGCTCTGGAGTGGGAGTGGCCTGTGGTTCGGCGGCTTGGGGTTCCTCTGCGGCCGGAATGGCGGCTGCGGCAAGGGCGGTGCCGGTGGGCTCCGGCTCGTTGCCGCGCTGCTGCCAGAGGAGCGCCAGCCCGGCGGTCCCGGCGAGGAGCAGGGCGAGTACGGCGCCGCCGGTGAGGATGAGCAGGAGCTGGCGGCGGTGACGGAGCTGTTGCTCGCGCAGGCGGCGTTCGAGCGTGGCCTGGTGGTCTGCAAGGTCCTGGCGCGCCGGGTCGCCGGCACGCTGGGCACGCTCGCGGTTGGCTTTCTCCAAGGCGTCGAGGATGGAACTCACGATTCCCTCTCCGGGGGGACGAGAAGGTGGAGGACGGTCAGCGGGTCCACTTCGGCGGTGGCGTCGAGCCCTGCGTCCTCGCGGAAGCGCCTGACGGCTGCTTCGGTGAGCGGGTCGAAGATGCCGGTGGGCTCGGCCGTGTATAGACCGTGCTCGCGCAGATGCTCCTGCAGGATGCGGACGGCTTCCCCTTCGGCGCGCGGCTCCAGGCCGACGAGACCTTCAGGGTCGAAAAAGAGGGCGACGACGGCGGTGAGGTGGTCTTCGAGGACGTCGAGCGGCACGTTGAGCCGGCCCGCCTGGGGATCGAGGAGGCGGGCGTTTTCGCCGTCGTGGTGGTCGAGCACCGTCCATGGGCCGAAGCCCTGGGCGTCCCTGTCCACCTGGATGAGCGCCGGGAGCATTTCCTCCGGAAGGTAGGCCAGTGAGGGGGCGAGCCGTGCCTCGCGCAGGTAGAGCGGCGGCCGGCCCTGGGTGAGGCGCATGCCCGCGATGCGCTCGGGGGACATGCGGGCGAGCTGGGCGAGTTCGGATTCGCCGAGGCGTTCGCCGTGGCGCCGGTTCAGCCAGGTGAGCACCGCAGCAGGGTAGGCGTATTCGGCTCCCGGCGCGCGGAGGACGCCGTTCGAGTCGTATGCCCAGTCGGCGCGGGGCGCCTCCTCGGGCGCCGGTTCGGTCTCGAGCGCGGGGGTGGGGGCGGGGATTTCCTCCGCGACATCGACGGGAGGCTCTTCCGCTGGCTCGGCCGGCTGCGGTTCCTCCGGGTCCTCGGTGGGTTGTTCGGGGGGAGCTTCGGGAGCCGGCGTTTCAATGGAGGGGCCGCTGAAGCCGGTGATGACTTCGAACTCCTCGTCGGCCAGAGGGTGGGCGGTTTCGGTGGCTGGCTCGGGCTCCGTTGCTGGTTCGGGTTCCGGAGCTGGCTCTTCGGCTACTTCCTCGTCCGGGAGGGGTTCAGGGGTTGGCTGCGGCTCCGGAGGCAGCTCGGACTCTGGCTCACCGGTTTCTTCCGCCAGCGCTTCGGCGAGGGCACCCTGGGTGATGCTCTGTCCCCGGGGACGGGGCGTGGGAGTTGGTTCCGGTTCGGTGGCGGCAGGCTCCTCGGGCTGCGGGAGGCCGGCCGGGCCGGCATCGGCGAGTACAGTTGTTTCCCGGGCGTGCTCGCGCTCGACCCATTCGGAGACGCCGTAGGCCACGGCGATCAGGGCGGCGAGGACCGTGAGCCCGAGGGCCCAGGAGGGAATGCGGCTTCCGGCCGCCGGGTGGGCTGCCGCGGCGGGGCGCATGGGCTCGAGCGGTGGTGGTTCGCTCCACTCGGTGCCGTGACCGGCGAGGGCGGGGGGAGGAGTCGGCGAAGTCGCGGCGTGCGCGGGGGGCGCCTTTCTGGGGCGCGGCGGGCCGTCCACCTCGCCGATGGCGCGGAGGACGCATTCCTCGTCCACCTCGTCCTTCTCGCGCGTCCACGCCACCAGAAGTGCCCGGTCGCAGACGACGTTGGCGCGGCGGGGGACGCCGCGGCTGTAGTCGTAGATGCGGCGGAGCGCCCGCGGGCTGAAGCTGACCTTGCGCGAGGGCTTCGCCACCGCAATCCGGTGGGCGACGTACTCCCGCAGCTCGTCGCAGGTCAGCGGCTGAATGTGAAAGCGGACGGTGATGCGCTGGTTGAGCTGTTCGAGCTCAGGCAGGTCGAGGATGTCGGCAAGTTCGGGCTGGCCGACCAGCGCAATCTGGATGAGCTTGGTGGTTTCCGTCTCCAGGTTGCTGAGCAGGCGGACCTGCTCGAGCGCGGCGGGGGAGAGGCACTGCGCCTCGTCGATGAGGAGGACGACGTTGTGCCCGGCCTCGTACTCGCGGAGGAGGAAGCGATTCAGCTCGTGGAGCAACTCGCGCTTGGAGGTGCTGCTGGCGGGGATGCCGTACTCGCTGTTGATTGTCTGAAGGAGTTCGAGGTCGTTCAGCTCGGGGTTGAGGATGAGGGCGAGGCGGACCGCCTCGCGGTCGAGCCGGCCGAGCAGGGCGCGGCAGATGGTGGTCTTGCCGCAGCCGATCTCGCCGGTGAGGGCGATGAAGCCCTTCCGCTGCTCGATGCCGTAGTGGAGCGAGGCAAGGGCTTCGCGGTGGCGCTCGGACAGGAAGAGGAAGCGCGAATCGGGCGTGATGTTGAACGGTTCGGCCTGGAAGCCGTAGTATTCGAGGTACATGCAGGTACCGCTGGCGGGCTGGGGGCGCCTGCCCCCGGGTGTCGAATCGGGTGAACCGTGGTGAGGTGGGGCGGTTCGCGTCAAACGGGATTGGTGGCGTTTGGCTTGCCGCCGTGGGGTTTTCGGGGAGTAGCGTCCGCTTTTTGGCAGGATTATCCCAAATCGGAGATTTATCCCGCATGTACCTCGAACCTGGAAGGCCCGATCTCGGGTACCTCCGCCACCTGTTCTTTGCCGGACTGAGCGACTGGGGAAACGACACGTTCAAGTACTACCTGACCGAACTCGACGAGGACGGCAGGCCCGTGCGGTGGCTCTTCGATTCCGTGGTGCCGGAATACACCCTGCCGTCGGGGAACTACCCGGGGGCGGACGTTAACATCGGCACGACGATGTCCGGCGAAGGGGACTTCTACGCGGTGCCCAGCCCGACGCCGGCGCACCTGAAGGACTGGGAGTCGCTCCTGGACCTCTACTTCGCCCGGGGCGGGGAACTGGACCTGCTGGACGAGCAGGTGGGGGAGCTGGCCGCGGCCATCGGCGAGCCGCCGCACCCGCGCAACGTGGTGATCGTGCTGCCATACCCTTCGCACCAGCTCTGCAAGTTCGGGGAACTGGACGGAAGAAGGCTCAACTTCAGCGTGCTGGGGCAGAACCTGGCCAGGGCGTCCGAGGACCGGCTGACGGCACTTCTCTGGTATATACGCGGGGTCGCCCGCCGCTGGGAGGAAAAGAAGTACAAGCGGCTGAACCTGCTGGGGTTCTACTGGCCGTTCGAGACGGTCTATCGCTCCTGGGATATAGACGATCACTGGGTGCTGAAGCACCTGCGGCCGAAGGTGAACGCGCTGGGGCTGAAGATGACATGGATCCCCTTCTGGGCGTCGTGGAACGTTCACCTTCTGGACGACTACGAATCGTACTACTTCGACGCGGCGTTCCTGCAGTCCAACCACCTCTTCTATAAAAACATCCCGGGAGTGGAGGAAGCCGCCCGCGCTGCGGAGGCACGCCATGCCGGTGTCGAGATGGAGTTCTACGTCGGGTACGAAAGCAATTTCGACCCTGTGGTTGTGCGCGA
>SLMS01000173.1 GCA_007133495.1 Candidatus Sumerlaeota bacterium
AGGTTGTCCATCGTGGAACGGAGCAGCCCGCCGGGGGGCTGGAAATCCTGCGCAACCCTGCTGCCAGCCTGTCCCCCGGCGCGAGCGCCGCAGAGCAAACCTGGACCGGCGAGGATGGGCGATTCCGCTTCACAAGCGTCCCCTCCGGCACCGGCAAAGTCCGCGTCATGCTCGATGGCGGGCAGACGTGGGCCGATTTCCCTTACGAAGCCGAGGGCGCAGGGCCGCACGACATGGGCACGCTGTTCCTGGACGCCTCCACCGAGCTGCACGTCCGCGTCATCCACGCCACCACCCGCGAGCCGCTCGCGGGCGAGGAGGCGGCCCTGAACCACACCGACCGCCGGCTTACGGACGAGTCGGGCATCGCGAACTTCGGCCTCCGCCGTCCCGGCAGAGTGCATATCAGCGCCCGGGACATCACAAAGACGATCGACATCCCCGCTGAGGCCGGCGTTCATGAGCGCACTATCGAAATCGGCACGCACGCGCTCGGGGTGCGGATTGTGGACTCCGAAGGCCGGGGTGCCCTCACCAGGTCCCGTCCCTTGATCCATATCGTAATGGACGGCGACAGGCATACTTTCAACAACCCCATCGGCGCGGGCGATGCCTACTGGGTGGACGGTCTGCCGGCCGGAGAAACGCCGGTGGAAATCGGCATAGCCGTACCGCTGCCGCGCCCCGTCCCCTCACCTTCAGGTGGCTCCACTCCCCCGCGCATTCCGATGCCGGGGGAGTCCCACGCCCCGGAACGCCTGCTCCAGTGGGAGGGCAGCGTCACCATCGGCCCCGAACGGCGCGAGATGCTGGAGCTCGTCGTGCCTGCCGCGTCTATACGCGGGACGGTCACCGTCCATCCGGACTACAGTGCGGAGGAGACGGAAGTCATCCTCCGTCCGCTTTCCTCCGGCGGACCGGGCCCATGGCGCCGGACCCACGCCATGCCGGCGGAAAGCGATGGCCGCTACCTCATCGAGCACGTCCCGCCGGGGGAATACGAACTCCGCGTCCGCCATCCGTTCCTCGGAGCCACCGGCCGCACCGTTACCGTGGATGGCAGCGGCAGCGTGGAAGCCAACTTCGACCTGCTGGAACCGGAGCGTGGTGCCATCGTCTTCTTCGCCTACGATCACGCCACGGGGGAGGCGGTCCGGTCAGTCACGGTCCACGGGATTCCGCCTCGGGATTACCGCACCACCTTGACTGACGGCACGATCGTCCAGGAAGGCCTGGAGCCGGGCGAATACACGCTCCGCATCGAACACCCCCGCGCAACCACCGGGCGCACCGTCCAAATTGTGGCGGGGGAGACCACCTACGTGGACTTCGCCGTTGGTGCGCCCGAGTAACGCCCCCGCACCCCGCCATTTCCTGGAGGCCGGAGATTTCGGCGGATAGCCGGTGAGACGCTGAACCCGCGCCTACTTCGTTGCATCGTGGCGTCGTTGCGCGTTCCACCGTCCCACAGAACTCACGCCACGCCGCTGCGACGCAACGGTGCCCGTGAATGGAAGACCTCCCGGGCCAGAGAGTTTCCCTTCTCTTGCCGACCTTGGAGTTATCCACCGATTCAACAGATTCTGCCATACTCACGCCACCGGACTGGTCATCAGCCCACATCGGCGTGAATCTGCGAAATCGGCGGATGCTTCCCTTCGGCCGCAGCCCGCCATGTGGTCGAACAGCGGAACGGAAACGCCCTGAACTGCAGTACCCTCCTGGGATCGCCAAACTCCCGTTTGGCGCTTCTCCTCCGCCAACGACCGCAGCACAGAGAACCCCCTTTCTACTCGGGTTGATCTTTGAGAGGCAGGCCTGATCCTCTACTCCGAGGACCCCGCCAAGGGGTCCAAGATGGTAGCCGGTGGTTGAGCGAAGCGACACCACCGGTAACCGGGACGCAGGTACCCACGACCCCGGCAGGCGGTCGCAGCCAATTGGACGACCGGAATCGGAGAACGGAAACGTCCTGCCCGTAACGCCCGGGCGCGCCGAATCGTCCTTGCCGGCGGGGGACGGTTCTTGCTTCCATCGCGCCTTAGCTGGGTGCGGGGCCAATAAGCCCCTGAGACGCGGTTTTTCCCTGGCGGAAATGCACCGCGGTAGCCTTTGAACCTGATCCGGCTCATACCGGCGTAGGGAAAGCGTCCTCCTACTGGTCCTCTTCCCCTCCCAGCTCCCACGCAAGGCCTGCGGCGGCGCCCCCGGCGTCCCGCGTGCCACAGTTTTCCGCAAGGGAGTTCCCCCATGTCCATCGCTGCAACCACATCCGCCACGAAGAACGACCCCAGGAAGTCCTTCGAACAAGCCACCGTCACCCGCGGCCCGCTGCCCAAGTCGCGCAAGATATACGTCCCCGGCGTGCTACATCCGGACATTCGCGTCCCGATGCGTGAGATCGAGCTGGCCGCCACGAAGACCACCGGGCCGGACGGCCAGCCGCATGACATTGAAAACCCGCCCGTTGCCGTGTACG
Organism: Candidatus Sumerlaeota bacterium; assembly: GCA_007133495.1. Classification (GTDB taxonomy): domain Bacteria; phylum Sumerlaeota; class Sumerlaeia; order SLMS01; family SLMS01; genus SLMS01. The sequence continues at coordinate 2,480 of SLMS01000173.1, forward strand.
ACACGTCGGGGCCCTATACCGACCCCGAAGCGCGTATAGACGTCCGCCAGGGCCTGCCCGCGATCCGCGAGCCATGGATCGAGGCGCGCGGGGACACGGAGGAGCTCGCCCGGCCGACTTCCCGCTACGGGCAGGCGCGCCTCGCCGACAGCGGTCTCGACCACCTCCGCTTCGAGCACCTCCGCCATCCCCGCCACGCAAAAAACGGCCAGCGGGTCACGCAGATGCACTACGCCCGCCGCGGCATCATCACCCCCGAAATGGAATACATCGCCATCCGGGAGAACCAGTTGCTCGAACGGGCCCTCGAAGCCTGGCAGGCCAGCAACGGCGAGTGGCAGGGCGATCCTCCCCGGCCCGGGACTGGGGAGATAGGCGTCTATACGAAGGACGGTTACGGTCCCGGGACGGACGGTCCCAACGCGGACATCTACCAGCGCCTTACCGAAGCACAGCGCGCCCGCTCCCGCAAGGGCCGCTTCCCCGGCCAGCATCCCGGCAACCCCTGGGGCGCGCGCATTCCGGACCGCATCACCCCCGAGTTCGTCCGCGACGAGGTCGCCGCCGGCCGCGCCATCATTCCCGCAAACATCAACCACCCCGAAATCGAACCGATGATCATCGGCCGCAACTTCCTCGTGAAAATAAACGCCAACATCGGCAACAGCGCCGTCACCAGCTCCATCGAGGAGGAGGTGGAGAAGATGGTCTGGGCCATCCGCTGGGGCGCGGACACCGTGATGGACCTCTCCACGGGGAAGTATATACACGAAACCCGCGAGTGGATTCTCCGCAACTCCCCCGTCCCCATCGGCACGGTGCCCATCTATCAGGCCCTTGAAAAAGCCGGTGGACGGCCCGAGGACCTCACCTGGGAGCTGTACAGGGACACGCTCATCGAACAGGCCGAGCAGGGCGTGGACTACTTCACCATCCACGCGGGCGTCCTGCTGCGCTTCATCCCGAAAACCGCCGAACGCCTCACCGGCATCGTCTCCCGCGGCGGCTCCATCATTGCCAAGTGGTGCCTCGCGCATCACAAGGAAAGCTTCCTCTATACGCACTGGGACGAAATCTGCGAAATCATGGCGGCCTACGACGTCAGCTTCTCCATCGGCGACGGACTCCGCCCCGGCTCGATCGCCGACGCCAACGACGAGGCACAGCTCGCCGAGCTATACGTGCAGGGCGAACTCACCCGCCGCGCCTGGCAGCACGACGTGCAGGTCATGAACGAAGGCCCCGGCCATGTCCCCATGCACATGATTCACGAGAATATGCAGCGCCAGCTCGAATGGTGCAGCGAAGCACCCTTCTATACACTCGGGCCGCTCACCACCGACATCGCCCCCGGCTACGACCACATCACCTCCGGCATCGGCGCCGCCATGATCGGCTGGTACGGCACGGCGATGCTTTGCTACGTCACGCCGAAGGAACACCTCGGCCTGC
>SLMS01000278.1 GCA_007133495.1 Candidatus Sumerlaeota bacterium
AATGAAGTTCCCCTCGATATGGACGGGAGCCGGGTTTTCCTCCTCGTCCACTTCCACGATTATGCCATGGCTGCCATTGCCGGAGATCAGGTTGCCATCCGGTGGGTTGGGTCCACCGATAATAATGTCACCGCTCCTGTAAACGCGGACGCCACCCATGTCGTTGGGCTGCACACCAAAGCCGCTGTCCGACGTGCCGATAAAATTGGCGCGCACGGTCACATCCTCGGAATTGCGGATATGTACGCCCGCCCCGGCCTTGCGGCCGAGCACGTTTCCGGCCTCCGGTCCGCCAATGTGGACGTTTCCTGCGGTGGCGTCCTCCACCCGGACGGCGTCGAAGCCCTCAGCAGCCGGGTTCCCCGCCTGTCCGGAGACAATACGGAGAAGCGAGGCTTCCAGGAGTATATCCGGGCCCGGGTCATTGAGATAGACGGAGTGTCCTTCCAGGGTCGTCAGGGTGGCGCCGGCGACATGGATGCCGCTGGCGCCGTCACGGATGACGATACCGTGCCCCTCGGTCGAATGAACCCGTAGCGCCCGGCTTGGGACGTACTGGTTGTGGGGCGGCCTGTTCATCGGCTCGTAGATCGACTCGCGCGGGTCGGGCTCGGCGGGAGCTGTCTGCCCGGGCGGAATCACCTGCCCGATCAGCCGCGAAACGCCGCGGGACTCAGTGGGCGGCTGCTCCATGTCTATACCCGCTTCGGTGAAGGAGGTGACGTTCAAGTCCGAAACCTGGATGTTGGAGCAGCCGATAAAGTGCAACCCCCTTGGGGTAAAATTATCGAAGCTCTGCGGATCGGCCCGTCCGTCTATCCGCGCAGCGACGATGCTGATGCCGTGGGAGCGCTCCGCCTTGATCCCTGCCTCCGAGGGTCCTCGCGAGTCCAGGTCTTCTATGTAGATATCCTCCGAGTCCTCTATCAAAATGCTCAACGGGCCGCCACGCACCTCAACGTCGGACATCTCGAAGTCCCGGGAGTTGCGCACCAAGACACTCGCCTCGTAACTCGAAGGAATGTTGGTTTCGCCGATTCCTGGTCCGGCAGTGGTCCGGCGCAGAAGAACTTTTTCCTCCAGCCCTTCCACAAGGATGCCAGTCTCAAGATTCAAGGGCGCACTGAGGCCATCGAAATAATTACGCGCATAGGAATGCCCCACCCCTTCTATCTTCATGCCGATGCGGTTGAACCAGTCGGGGTTTGCCACGTCGGCTCCGAAACCCAGGTTCAGATAAATGTTGTCCGTGCCACCCTGAATGTGCAGACCAATGTCGTTCGCCCGGAAGGTGCTGCCGCGCACAGTCGTGCCGGTGGTCTCCGGCTCCACCTTCATCCCGATGGTATTACCCAGGTCGAACCCTGTCAGGTTGGGAATCGAGTGATGTCCACCGAGGCGCGATTGCCTGACGGTTGCGGCGTGCACCTGACCGAGCAGCAGCCCAATATGACAACCGTGAATATTGGCCTCCACCCGGGAGCCGCGGTTGCCATTGGTGAGGTGAACACCGATCGGCCCTTCGGACGTTTTCTGGCTGCCGAAAATGTTGGCGTTCAAACGATAGGATTCACCGCCGCGCAAGTCATACCCGACGCCGTCCTCACCCGTGGGATAGACAGTGGCGAAGAGATGCACATCCTCGGAGTTTACCACGCGCACCCCCGTACCGGCGTTGCGGATGGTCCCCCGCACAGTCACGTTGGAGGAGTTCTCAACGAAAACGGCGACGTTGGCGCTGCCCTGAACGTTTTCTGGAATATCCAGTTCCACCTCGACATCATAGCTGTTGCTGATCGTCACCAGCGTGTTTGCATCCAGAATATCCGGCTCCAGGAACACCGTGGTGTGGGAGGCGTTCTGGATGAACAGCCCGCCACCGGTGATCCTGTTGTCCACGGGGTCCCCGGAGGGGAACCGGCGGGAGCGGATGTTGGCATTGGTCCCGGAAAAGCTCCCGTGTATATCTCCGATCAGGTCCACGGTGTCGTGGATTTCAAAACTGGGAAGGCCCACCCAGCTATTGGGGCCGGACCTGCTTGAGTGGCTCCCCTGATGGCCGGGGTCGCAGGTGCTGCACGTTCCGCTGGGAGCGTTGAGCGTGGCGGCGTCGCGCCCTGGCGGGATGGTGACAAGCCGGCCCTCGTCTGTATGGTAGAGCGGTGAATTGGAGTCCGGTACGTCGTCCCGTGCCACGGAAACGAAACGGGGGCTGCTGTCGGGGCAGGTGCCGCTCGGGCCCGAGCAATCGAGGAACCATTGCCGCGTGCCCTCGGGCGCCGGGTCCTGGTTTGCCCAGGAGAGCGCCTGCGCCGAGGAAATGGTCGAGGCATCGTCATAATAGTTGCGAATGGTCCGGGAATAGAGCCAGTCGGGGTGTTCGAGCAGTGTCACTTCGAATCTGTTGGACTCGCCCATCGGAGTTTCGATCACCACCTCCGCCTCCGTATCCTCGGAAACGTGGGGCACGTTGGTGATCAGCATCTTGGCAAGCTGGTCGCCATTCTGCGGGCTGGTGGGTTGGGTATCTATGAGGCGGATGGGGGCGCTGCCGATGGACGAACCGCCCCCTCTTTCGTAGAACCTGGCGGTAACAGCAATCTGTTCCCGGAATATCTGCGTACCGAAGTTCCTCCCGGTCAGCGTCACGGCGCCCCGAGGGGAAATGCTTTCGGGGGAAGCGGTTTCGATAACCGGGTCACCGAAAACAAGCAACTCCATCGGGGGGTCCGCCGAAACGGGGTCATCGCCGTCACGCCACCGGATGCGCACCTCGTGGATGCCCGGCTCGGTGACGTTGGGAAAGCCGGAGTCCACCTGCATCGGCAGGAAATAGAGATTCTCCCGCTCGGACGCCGTGCCCTGAAGAGTGTACACGGTGTCGCTGAGCATTGGCCGGTGCACCTCGGGGACGAAGCCGATGCCTCCGACCCTGACGGTCTTGAAAAGGAGGGTGGTCGTTCCATGCCCCGGTCCGCGATAGGCAAACGTCTGGTCGTGGGAGATGTCCGTAATAATGGGAACGATTTCAGCGATTTCAGGCGTCCGTACGCGCTGTCTGCTCTCCGCCCGGCGCAATTCGATACGGATCGGACCCCTGGACTGGCGGGGAAGATCGAAGGTGATCTCCTGCAGTGGAAAATCCTCCGAAGTCAGGTCCTGCACGTCGTCGAAATGTACCTGTACGGGCTCGTTGTTGATGTCGTAAACGAACAGGCGCGGCTTCTCGTCTCCTTGGGGCTGGAACCGCCTGCCACGGATCGTCATTTCCGACATCGCCATGATGCCGTGCGGCTCACCTTCCAGCTCCGAGCTCGGGTCTATCGTTCGCTGGGTGCCCTGCCAGTCCTCGAATTCGACTTCCTCGATGACCGGCGAGAAGGGATCGCCCACCACCACGACCACCGTGTCCATCGGCGTTGCGTAAACGCCAATGGGGCCGCCCAGCGGCAGGTTGAACAGAGCGGTCAACCGTTCGGAAACCTGCCCGATTCCGCCGATACGGCGGGTGAATTGCTCGAGAGTCAGGAGGCTTCCCACAAAACGGCCGAGCGTCTCCAATGGCCTGTCCGCAAGACAGGAGACATAGCTCCCAACGGCTGACGTAATGAAGTTCCTGGTGATGGACATCAGCGCGAACTGGACGTTCACATCCCCCTGGGCGAGGCTCGGTCCGATCAGGTTGATGATATCCCGCACAAATGTTTTCGTCAGGTTCAACACCGGCTGGCGGCAGGCGCTGATCCGCATTCCCACAATAATGTCGATCGCGTCGAGTACGCCGGCGGAGACATTGAGCCCGAGGGCCCATACCTGCTCGTCATAGAATTGGTCCCAGGAGAAAACCGCCTCCCCGGGGAGGTCCTGCAGCCCGTCGAAAAGCTTTCCTGTAAAGGATCGAAGCACATAGACACCGTCGTCCGCTTCGAGGATAGGTATCTCCCCTTCGGTAATGTCGCCGAATATTTCGTCACCGACGAGACCGACCGCCATGCGGACCACCGCCCCGATGATGTTTACATAACGGAACATGGACATCGCGGGCAGGTGACGCCAGTCCCCCTCATCATCGCGCTCGCCGCTGAAGAAGGGGAACTCACTGGCAAAACTGCGCAGACGCCGGGCCTGTTCGATGCTCCGAAGCTGGCCTGTCCGTTCCCCCATTGTATATTCGTAGCGGTTTGCCGGATCGAGTTTCCTTAGAATGGCAATACCGTCCAGCGGCACGAGCTCGGTGTGCTTGACTTCAAGCTCCCATCCGTCTGCGCCGGTGTCCCAGGCCCCCCGCGAATAGTCGATCTGCCTCATGCGGTCGAGCTGCGAGAAGGCCACCGGCAGCTCCTGGCTGTCCTGCTTGTCGTCCAGCTTGAAAGTGTCGCGCGGGAGGTGAATCACGCGCGCGCCGGAGATGGCTTTTTCGGCGGACTCCAGCGTCTCGGGGAAGGGATGAGGCGGGACCGGGGGAAGCCCGTCCTCGACCGCTTGATAGAGAAGCTCCACCGCGTCCACCAGGTCCGGATCGGTGAATGGCTCGGCGTTGTTCGGGAAAACCAGTTCGACGAGCGCCTCCACCGCGTCCAACTCCGGCAGGTCTTCCAGTGTCTCCTCAAGGAGCCACATTTTGAGGGGATTGCGGCTCACAAGGAACGGATTGGCGAGGACAGTTGATTTCGCGGTCGAACGCGCGTCGATGACGAACTCGCCCTGTGACCCGCCCGAAGCCTTCGTGAGCGGTTCACCCGTGCCCTTCGCGTCGAGGTCCGTCTCACTCAGGATGAACACACCCACGAAGGGGTTGGCGTCACCTTCGGCGGCGGTATTCGGGACGGCGGCGGTGACCGTCGGCCCGATGGCGCGGGCCAATACGGTAAAGCTCCCGTCCCCCGAGGGCGTATCGCGCGAGAACTGGTTCACCACGATATAGTTCCGCGGGTCCAGGCCGTCCGGCAGGTCAAGTGTGCCTTCCACCTCGACGGTCGCCTCCTCATCCGGCTCGCCGAAGAAGAGCCAGAGCTGTCCTTTCGTTGTTGCCGGCAACATCGCAAGCAGCCCGGCAGCCAGAATAGCGGCGCACACTCGTGGGGAGAGGAATGGGGGGATCATGACGGAAGGAGTCCTGGTGGGGAGGTGTTGAGGCGGACTTCTTGCGGCCCTGTCCGGTGGTGGAGCCGGAAGCAGATGACACGTGCGCCCGCGAGGAAGCGTTGCTCGCGCGGCGCGCCAGGGAGACCGCCTTTCCGCGAATCCGTCGGCAAGACGGAGAAACGCAGGCTATGATGGACTCAACTCCCAGCCCAGCCCCCGCGAACAGTCAAGCATAAAGCGTCGCGAGTGGAGCCTCGGAATTCGTTGTCGCCAGTGGATTTGCCGCCGGAAACGGCGAGGGGATGGCGCGCTGGTGGGAGGGGTTAGTCCAGGACGGCCTCGAAGCCTGCCTGAGAGAGGGAGATGAAGCCCTGGGTCTGCTCGAGGGCCCGGCCCATGATGCGCACGTGCCGGCGGGCGTAGAGCAGGTTTTCTTCTTCGAGGTAATCGCGCAGGCCCTCGGCGAGCACCTCCAGCCTCAGGGCGCTGTTGACGAAACTCTGGCGCGAGACGCGGTGAATTTCGTACTCGCGGCGGGAGAGCTCCGCGCCGATCAGGTACAGCTCATCGGCGATTCCGGTGAGCGAATCGTCGAACGTGCGCCGTTGCCCGGCGAGTGAGCGGTCGAGCATTCGCAGCCGTTCGCGGTACTCGCCCGTCAGCCGCTGCGCGGGCCAGGCGCCGATTCGTGTGGCGAACTGCTGAAGCTCCTCCGCCACCTCGGGGCGCACCCAGTCCTCCGGAATCAGACGCGGCGTATAGACGTCCTCGCGTATTTGCTCGTCCGCACGGAGAAGAAGCTGTTCGAGCGCGGCGAACTCCTGATGGATCATCCTGTCGGTGTTTTCGAGCTGCCGCCCGTCCTCCTCGGCGTAATCCTGGAGGAGATTGCCCGTCAGGCGGTCGAGGTGCGTGCGGTAGTGCTCCATCGCCGGGGTGTGGGCGGGGGCTTCTGATTCGACAAGGTCCACCAGCGCGTCGAGATACGCCAGCGCCGCGGCGCGGTACTGTTCCACGTCCTCGACGTCCATTCCGGCCAGGATGGCCATGCGGAGGTCCTCGAGCGCGGCGGAGAGGTTTTCGCCGAGACCTGTCAGCGTCGGAATCTCCACGAGTTCGGGATCGTCTTCGAGGATGAGCGTGTCCTCCTCATCCGCATCGAAAACGAGCGGTGCGGTGGGCTCGAGTTCCTCGGCCTCCGCCGCATCGGGTTCGTCCTCCACGATATCCGCGGAAATGATGAAGTCGGGATAGAGCGTGTCGCGGTACTCCTGAAGGGCACGCATGCGGTCCTGATGGGACTCGGGCTCGGGGGGTGGAGCAGTGGCGTCCTCGCCGGCTTGTTCGGTTTCGGCATGGACGGTAAGCCCTCCGGCCAGGAAGACGGCCATCGCCCATGGTGCTGCGAAAGCGGCCCCGGTGCGCCTCATCCCGCTTCCCCTTCCAGGACGACCGTTGCGGCCGCCGACACGTCCGTATGGGTCAGCGACACGTGAATTCCGGCCGCGCGCCGTTGCTCGTAAAGCTCCGCCGCCTTGCCGTGCAGCCGCAGGAACGGCGCCCCGGCCTCGTTGTGATAGACTTCGAAATCGCGGAACCGGACGCCGCGGGCGATCCCTGTCCCGAAGGCTTTGGCCGCGGCCTCCTTGGCCGCAAAGCGCGCGGCAAGGTGGCGCTCCGGGTAGCGGCACCGGTTGCAGTATTCCATCTCGCCCTCGGTGAACAGGCGCTTCTTGAACCGGTCGCCATGCCGTTCGATTGCCTCTGCGAAGCGCTCCACTTCCACAAGATCGATTCCGATTCCGAGGATCACAGTTTACCCGCCGTTGGCCGATTCGTCCGCGCGCAGCCTTTCGACGAGTTCGAGCCGTTCCTGCAGGTCGTGGGCAAAGGCATCTGTCTCGTCGTAATGTGCCGCGGCATGATACTGTGCGGAGGCTTCGTCAAACCTTCCCAGCGTGGCAAGCAGATCGGCGTACTCGATGCGCGGACCGACGTCGCCGGGGCTGAATTCAAGGAGCAGCTCATACACCTCGCCGGCGAGTTCCGTCTCGTAGGCATCGGCCAGCGCGCGGGCCAGCGCCTCCAGGGCTGCGGGGCGGGCCGGATCGATCTGCGCGAGCCTCCATGCGCCGAGGACCCGGAGTTCCTGCGAGTCGTAATTCTGGCCCACGCGCGATGCGAACAGGCACGCTGCGGGTGTGAGGCCCTCGCCCTCCCAGAGCAGGTTGCGGAGCCGGCCCATGCGGACGGCTTCGGGAGGCAGGCCGGAGCGCTCGAATTCGAGCAGCTCGATCGCGTCGATTGCCTCCTCCGAGAGGCTGTCCGCCAGATAGAACGGAAGACCTCTCTGCTCGGAGGTCATGCGGGCCCAGGACTCGCGAAACGTCGTTTCTCCCGCCAGGACCATGCGGGCGGTGGCCAGCGGGCAGGCGATGGCGTAGGTAAGCTCGTCGGTTCCAAAGTCTTCGGCGACTTGGGTCGAGAGGCCGCCGCTCCAGCGTTCGGTCAGCCAGCGCCCCTCACGTTCCTCCTTCAGAACGGTCCCGAAGTGGAACCCCAACGCGGCGATCCATGCGGGGTCTTCTTCCGGCAGGTGGGGCGCGGCGAAATCCAGGAACGCGTCAAGCTCGGCAAGGGATGCCGGTGAAACGTCCAGTTCGAGGCCGAGAGTCCGTTGCATGGCCTGCGCCAGTGCCCGCTGCATCCGCTGTATAGACGAGGGCGAGACTTCCCCGGCGAAGTGCTGCGTGCCCTCCTCTTCTGCGGTCCGTACTTCGGGCAGCGACGCGTAAGCATCGCGCAGCCGGGCGCCGATCGTGGTGGCATGGCCGGCGAAGCGGCGGTCCGCTTCTGCCAGCCGGGCAAATTCGTCCCTCCGTGCGCGTACTTCCTCCACAGCAAACCGGCGGACCGTATAGCTGCCCGTTTTCTCTTCTGTCACGAGGGCGCCCCACTCGCCCCCCGGAGAGAGGGCCACGTGCAGCGCGGGGGCGGGAGAGAGCAGCAATGGACGTTCCTCGCCGTCCAGACGTCCGAGGTAGGCGCGGGTGCTGGCCGCCCCCATCCGGTGGGTGCGCACCCACGCAAGGTCACCGGTTGCGGAGGCGGTGGGTGCAATGTCCGCCGCCTCTGTCGTTTGCGTGATCAATCCCACCGGGGCACCGTCCTCTATGTGCACAAGCGGTGCCGGCACCGGGTCTATCTGATGCGATTGGCGGAGGTGTCCCCACACAATCCCCGCAGTGGGTAGCGTCCCCACCGCCGCGTAACGCCGGAAAGGCGCGAAGCCGGTCTCCTCCAGTTCACCCGTTTCCAGGTTCAACTCTGACCCCTCAAGGAAAATCCGGTCCAGCTCCTCCGCGTCCAGCAGCATGTGGTCGCGGAAGAACAGCAGCTTGGCGCCGCCGAGGTCCCAAGCCATCGGCCCGGTGGGGACGGCGCCGAGTTCCGTCCGTTCGGCGTAGTCCTCGCCATGGAGGAGGAAGGCCTCACCCTCGGCGGAGACCGCGAGCCGCTCGCCCTCGGCGTCCCAGAGCAGATAGTTTGAAGTCAGATCGAGGACCGTCTCCGGGGCGTCCGTTCCGCGAATGCGCAGGACCCGGTCTGTGGCGAGGAAGACCGTCCCGTCGTCGGCGGCGGCAAGGGCTGTCGGCGCCACAGCGGTCTCGTGGAGCACCTCCCCCGCAGGCGGAATATCCGGTACGCGGGGCCTCCAGGAGGACCTTGCGATCGCACCGGTGGCGCGCGAGGCAAGTTCGTGCTCCGACGTGCGGCGTACCTGGACGAAGGGCCCATTCGGCAGGTTGATTTCGATTTCCTCGGCCTCTGATGCCTGGCGGGCGCGTTCGAGCACCTCCGCCACCGCGTCATCGAGATGGAGACCTCGTTCCTCGAAGGCTGCGGCGGCGGGGGAGAGGTAAGGCTGGGGCGGGTCCTCCGTCGGCCGGCACGCTGTCAGGAACAGGACCGGCAGCGCCAGGACAAGCCAGGACGCGGGATGTGCAGGGAAGCCTGCGCGAGGGGGCGCGGCGGCAAGGCGCGGCACTCCAAGAGCACTCGAAATGTTGAGGTTGGAGCGTTGAGCTTTGGCCACTGCTTTGCAGGTCGGGGCGGGTGACTCGTTGCTCGTCACGCTGTCACATCGGCAGGTCGTCGTCGGTCTCGTCTTCATCCCAAGGGAGCCGCCCTTGGGACTCGTCGTCCGAGTCGAAGTCGAACTCCTCAAGTTCGTCTTCCAGCGTCCGGGAGGACGGAACACCCGAGTCCAGGAAATCAAGACCTTCTTCACCGAGAACAGCTCCTATCGCGTCGTGCAGGAGGGTGGTTGGGGGCACCTTGCGCAGCGAGGAGAGCTTGAGCGCGTACCTGAGGATGTTGACCCCGTCGCGGCTGGAAAAGGGAAGGTTTACCCGGTGCGCTTTCTGGAGAAATTCGGCCACGTAGCCAAGGACTTCGTCGTCGGCCATGGGAACGTTCAGCCGCAGGATGCGCTCTTCCTCGTTGCGTGAAGGGAACGCGAGTTCGATCTGCGGCTGGAGGCGCGACTGGATGTACTCGGGCAACTCGTAGGTCGAGGCGTCGTCGTTCATCGTGACGCAGAGCCGGAAATCCGGGTGCGCATGGATCTTGATTCCCGCCACGACGGACTCCACATACCGCCGCTGGTCGAGGAGCGGAGCCAGTGATGCCCAGCTCTTCTCCGGCATGCGATTGCCTTCGTCCAGCACGCAGACGCCGCCGTTGAGCAGCGCGGAAACGAGCGGCGAGGCATGGTAGGCGATCCGGCCATGCTCGCCCAGTACCGGTGTGACCACGAGGTCCTCCGGCCGTGTATCCATCGTGCACTGGAAGATGTACACGTCCTTGTCGAGGGCGCGGGCCACGGCATAGGCCAGCGTTGTTTTTCCCGTGCCCGGCTTGCCGAGAAGGCGCGGGGAGAGCGGAATGTCGCGTTCCTCCATCACGAGCCATGCGGCTTCGAGCTGCTCGCGCACACCCTCGTTCCCGATCCATTCCATCGGGACGGTGTCGGGCTGCGCCAGCCGCAGGCTGACTCCATCGATTTCGGCGGTTCTCATCATGTCGGGGCGGGGTTGCCCGTCAGTCCTTTTCGCCGGGTTTTGATCCTGAAGCCGCTTGGTGCGCATTGGCGGGGCGTACGTCCGGATGCCGGATTGGGGGCGCACAGCCATGGCGCCCGGAGGCATCGTTGGTGCCGTGGCCCGGCCGGTCAAGGGCCGGTTTGGGCTTATGGTCGGACAACCCGGCTCGATTCGCCGGGGAGCAGAATCGCATTGACCGCTTGGGGCGATGCTGCCGGGCTTTTCCGAATCCAAAGCGACGGACTTTTCCCATGACCGCGTTTCTCCCCACCACGTCATCAACCTGGCGCCAGGCGATTGCCGCCTTCGCTGTGCTGGCAGCCGCAGCCGCCGCACCCGCCCAGCAGATCACCTCCCCGGAGGAGCACCTTGGTCGGCCCGTCGGCACGGACTTCGAACTCGCCGACTGGGAGGAGGTCAGCTCCTGGTACTGGCAGATCGCCGAGGAAAGCCCCCGCGTCCAGACAGAGGTCATCGGCACCACGACCGAAGGGCGCGATTTCCTCCTCTCCGTGATCTCCAGCGAAGAAAACATGGCCCGGCTCGACGAGTTGAAGGAGTACGCCGCGATCATCGCCGATCCGCGCGGCCGCACCGAGGAGGAGAAAGCGCAGGCGGTCGAGGATGGCCGCGTCATCCTGCTGATTTCGCCGCAGATACACTCCACTGAGGCCGCGGGCACCGAGGCCGCCATGCAGTTCATCTATCTGCTGGTCACCTCGGATGAGGAGCCTTGGGCCAGCGCCCGCGAAAACCTCGTTGTCGGCATGTTCGCCTGCACGAATCCCGACGGCCTGGACCATGTCGTCCATTGGTATCGCGAGAATCTCGGCACGCCATACGAAGCCACCGGGATGCTCCAGCTTTACCAAAAGTACACCGGGCACGACAACAACCGCGACTGGTTCATGCTCACCCAAGCGGAGACACGCATCGCCACCGAACAGCTCTATTCGGTCTGGCACCCGCAGGTTTATTGGGACATCCACCAGCATGGCTCGCGCTCCTCACGGTTCTTCGTTCCACCTTACCGTGATCCGCTGAACCCCAACATAGACCCGGCGATCGTCACCGGCACGAACATGATCGGTTCGCGCGCCATGCTGGACATGACCCGGCAGGGCATGACCGGCATCTCCACCGGCGTCACCTATGACGCCTGGTGGACCGGTGGAAACCGCAGCACGCCTGCCCGCCACAACATCATCGGTATCCTGACCGAAGCGGCCAGCGTGGATATCGCGACGCCGTTGTTCCTGCGCCCGGGGGACCTGAATGCGCCGGGCCACCTGCGCACTTACGAGCCGTCGAACCACTTTCCCGTACCTTGGGCCGGTGGCTGGTGGCGCCTTTCGGACATTATCGACTACAAGCTGGCGTTCGGGGAGTCGCTCGTCGGGACGCTTTCGCGCGAGCGTACCTTCTGGCTGCAAAATGCCCTGGAGGCCGCAGAACGCATCATTCAGCAGGGCCGCGAAACCGGCCCCCGCGCGTGGATCATTCCCTCGGACAACCGGGACCCAGACGCCGTGCACCGGCTGGTGGACGTGCTGCTGCTCTCCGGCATCGAACTGCACACGGCACCGGAGGACTTCGAGGCCGACGGGCGAACCTATCCCTCCGGCTCCATTGTCATCCTGCGCGATCAGCCGTACTCCGCACACGTGAAGGACCTGTTCGAGGTGCAGCGCTATCCGGACAGCGCCACGCCCTACGACGTGGCAGGGTGGACGCTGCCGCACCTGCTCGGGGTGCACCGGGTCGAGGCCATGCAGCCGCTCGATGCGGAGTTTGACCGGGTTGACAGCGTTGAGGAGGCCGTCGCCACCTTCGAAGGCTCAACGTTCCCGGCGATTCCCGGCTGGAACGCCGCCGCCGCCCACAGCGGCTCCTGGACGGAGGTATTCGGGCGCCTGTCCGGCGGCGATTCCGTCCAGCTCGCCACTTCGGGCGAGAACGCCGGTCAGCTCATCACTCCCGCCGCCGGCATTGCGGACGAGGACGTGCTGACCGCCGACAGTCTTCCCCGCGTGGGGCTCTATGCGCCGTGGGCGCCCAGCATGGACGAGGGGTGGATGCGCTGGGTGTTCGATACGTGGGAAGTGCCCTACGTCACCGTCCGCAACGAGCAACTGCGCGCCGGTCAACTGCACGATTTCCTGGACGTGCTGATCATTCCGAGCATCGGCGCGCGGCGCCTGGACGAGGGGCGTTCGCCCTGGAGCATTCCGGAGGAGTACGCCCGCGGGCTGGACCCGGAGGGCGCCGCCGCCATCGAGGAGTTTGTTCGTACCGGCGGCCGGCTCATCACGCTCCAGAGCGCGAGCAACTGGGCCATCGACCTGCTGCAGTTGCCGGTGGTGGACGTAACCGGTGAGTCCGGAAACCGGAGCTTCTCCTGCCCCGGGAGCGTGCTGCGGGCGATCCCGGTCACGGAGGAGCCCCTCAACAGTGGCCTTCCCCATTCGATCTCCCTGTTCTTCTCGAATTCGGCCGCCTACCGCCCGATGACGGCCGACGAGCGGCAGGATGAACGCCGTGAGGACGTGGAGGTCACCAGCTTGCTCAAGTACGCCTCCACTCGGGTGCTGCTCTCCGGCTGGATTCGCGAACCGCAGGTGATCGAGGGGCGCGATGCCTGGTTGCACGCGCGCTACGGTGAGGGGGAGGTGCACCTCTTCGCCTTCCGGCCGCATTACCGGGCGTGGAGCCAGGGGACCTTCCCGCTGATTTTCCGGGCGATCGTGTTCTAGGGTGGCCAGTGTCCGGCGAGACTATCTGCCAGGCCTGTGCCCGTGGCTCAGCGCCCGCTTGACACCGGGCTTTGCAGGGCAACAGATGGTGCCAAGCAGACCGACGCTTCGCTTTTCTCTCGACACGATCCACTCCGCCGAGGAACTCCCGCACCATGCATATCACCGTCCCCCAGAACGAGCTGGAACAGGCCACCACGGTGGTTTCCAATCTCAGCACCCGTGCGTCCGGGCCACACCCGGTGATGGGGAAGCTGTTGATCGAGGCCGGCGAGCACGGTGTGCAACTGCGCGGAACCGACTTCGAGTCCATGGTGCAGGTCAACGTGCAGGGCAAGATCGACCGCACCGGCAGGCTGATCGTCGCGGCCGACACCTTCCGCGACCTGATCAAGCTGCTGCCGGAGAAGAGCGACGTCGTCTTCGAGGAAGTCTCCGGAAAGGCCCACATCTTCACCGAGGACAACGAGTACAACCTGACCACCGAGTCGGCGGAGGATTACCCCGAGTGGAACGTCGAGGAACCACTCACCAGTTTCCAGATGTCGCAAAAAGTCTTCAAGTCGATGCTGGACGCCACCACCTACGCCCTGCCCTTGAAGGACCACCGGCGGGTGTTGCTCGGCGTGCATTTCGACCTGTTCGACAACAAGCTGCAAATGACCGCCACCGACGGGAAGAAGCTCGCCCGTGTTACCTCTCCGGTGCCCGAGATTGAAGGGAAGCAGAAGATGTCCCTCACCGTGCCGCGCAAGCTGGTGGAGAACCTCTCCCGCAGCCTCGGCAGCGAGGGACCCATCGAGATCGAGCTGACAGAGCGCCAGATCACCGCCCGCTACTCCAACATCCTCTATCGCGGCAACGCACTCGACGGCAAATACCCCGACTGCGACGCGGTCATCCCCAAGGAATTTCCCACCAGGATCGTGCTCAACCGCGAGCACTTCCTCCAGTCCGCCCGTCGCGCCGGCGTGGTAACCGACGAAAAGAGCCGCTCGATCATCCTCACCTTCAGCGATAACAAGTGCCAGTTCAAATCCATGGCCCACGCCGTGGGGAACTTCCACGGTGAGCTGAAACTTGACTATACGGGCGAGGAGCTGGAGATCGCGTTCAACTTCCAATTTCTCGCCGAAACGTTGGGTTCGTTCAACGACTCCAACGTGATCCTGCACGTTAAGACCCGCAACTCCCCGGTGGTCTTCAAGAGCCGCGAGGACGACGACCGGCTGGCGCTGCTCATGCCCATCAAGCTCTCCGAGGCGCGCGCCGACGCCACCGCCGCAGCCGGCGCCGGGACGGAGGATTGACGGGGGCTGGCGCCAAGACCCTCAGGCACATGCGATGAGTGCCGAAACTACCGCCAACAGTTCACAAGAAAGCGGGCTCCGTGCGGGGGCGAAGCGCGTGGTTCAGGCTGTCTTCCGGCTGCCGGAGGGGTGCCCGGTGCGGTTTGGGGTGCTCTGGCGGTTGGGGCAGATCGTGGGGGTGCACACCGGCGTGCCCTGGCCGGTGCATTTCACCACCACCGTGCGGCTCCCGCGGAAGGT
>SLMS01000122.1 GCA_007133495.1 Candidatus Sumerlaeota bacterium
CCAAGAGCTTGTTCTCCGAACTGACCCTGTGCCGCTGGATCGAACGGGGGGAGAACATCCTGCTCGCAGGTCCGACCGGCACCGGCAAGACCCACCTCGCCATGGGACTCGCCTTCGAGGCCGTACGGCGCGGACACAAGGTGCTCTGCCAGGCGGCCGGAACGCTGGGCGGGAAACTCAATGCCGCGCGCGCCGACGGAACCCACGGCCGGCTCTTCGCCAAGCTCATCACCTGCGACCTTCTCGTGCTCGATGACTTCGGCCTCGCCCCCCTCACGCCGCAGGGAGCCGAGGACCTCTACAACCTCATCTGCGAGCGCTACGAGAGGCGCTCGATCCTGCTGACGAGCAACCGCGCTCCCGAGGAATGGGGAGGCGTCTTCGGCAACCCGCTGATGGCAAGCGCCGCCCTCGACCGCCTCACCCACCACAGCCACCTGCTGCTGCTCGAAGGCGAGAGCTACCGCCAACGGCAGAGGAAATCAAAATGACAGGCCACGGCGCCGTTGCGGGGGGCTCCGCTCCGGGGATGGCGCGGGGCTGACGCCCCGCACCACCCCTGCGCTACGTCCCCCGCAACGCCCCCCGGAAAGGAGGCACAACAGCAGCACCCAAATCCCAGCCACCCCACCCCCCCTCACAGCCCTCAGGGTGGGTCACACTTATGAAAACGGGTGGGTCAAATGATCTGATCATTGACACGAGGACCCCGTGCCGGAGGACCACCCTGTGTCGGCTCCGCTGCGGGACCTGCTCACGCGCGGAGCGGGGCTCCACACGGCGGAGCTTTCCCGCGCCGAACGCCGGCTGGTGGAGCGGCTTCTCGCGGAAGGGCACCTGCGCTGTTGTGTGACGACGACGACGCTGGCCGAGGGCGTGAACCTGCCGTTCCGCACGGTTGTGGCTTTCGAGGGCGGGCGCGGCTGGTGGCGGCCATCGGCGCTGCGGCACTTGTTCGGCCGGGCGGGCCGGCCGGGCTCGGGACCGGGGCTGACGGTACTCGCCGGGCACGGCCTCAAGGTACCTCCGCGGCGTATCGCGCCAGAGCCCCACCCACGGCCGGGCACGGCGCTGGAGCTGCTGGCGATGGCCTTGACGGTGGAGGGCCCCGCCACACCGGAGGCACTGCTGGCGCTGCTCCGGAGTGCGATTCGGGACGTGGGGGCTGGCGAACTGGACTTCCTGCTCCAGCAGGGCCGCCAGTACGGCCTATGGGACGCTGAGGGGGACGCCTGGCACCTGCTCCCCGTGGGGCGGTTGCTGGCCGACGGCGGTGTCCAGCCGGAGACGCTGGCGGGTTGGCGGACCATGCTGCGGCGTTTTCCAACCGGCAGCGGCACGGCGTCGCTGTTCTTTCTGGCGCTGGGAGCCGCTGCGGGCACGGTGGCGCCGGTGCCGCTCGACCCCGAAGAGCGCCAGTCCGGCCGCTGGACCGGGCACCTGGCGCGGCTGCTGGAAGAGGACCAGTCCGCGATGGCGGCGTACTTCGGCGATTTCCTGCGCACGGACGGCGATCTGCCCCGCCGGTTGCATCAGGCCGCCAAGGCTGTGGCTTTGCTGCTTGACTGGCGAGAAGGCACCCCGCCGGAGGAGCTTTCCGCGATCTACCGCTTTCCCCAAGGCCTGCTGGAGGATTTCGTGGACACGGCGCGGTTCCTCCTCGGGCAGCTCCGCCGGCTCGGGGCAGAAATGGAGCTCCCAGAGGCCGTGAACGCGGAGGTACCTGCGGCTGAGGCGGGCAGCCCCCATGCCCTCCCTGCCGGCATCTCCCCCGCCACGGAGCCAGCGCCCCCCGAGGGCGAGCCGGAGCTTGTGATTTGCGAAGGGACGACGGGGGAGGTGCTGATCGGGGGGAAGGAGGTATCGCTCACACCGCGGCAGTTCCGGCTGCTGGAGGTTCTGGCGCGGCGTGCAGGCGAGGGGGTGCCCTACGAGCAGCTTGAGCGGCACGTCTGGCCGGATGCACAGGTGGAGCGGCAGCAGATTTCCTATCACCGGCGGGTGCTGGAGCAGCGGCTGCGGCGGGAAGCGGGCTGGTCCGGGCCACTGATCGAGACGCGGCCGGCATGGGGGCTGCGACTGTGCCTCGGCCGGGACCGGATTCGGTTCCGTAACGGTGGCAACGGCCCCGGCGGCCCGGCCCTTCGCGATGCAATTGCCGCGTTTTGGTTCAATTCCGTTGCGGGTGAGGTGCGGGTGTAGGTAGCAGAACCCCGCCCGGATGCACGCGGGCCGCCGACCCCACCCTCCGGACGCGACTTTCCCCATGCTGCACAGCCGAGACAGGCGGATCGAAGAGGCGATCCTGCAGGCGCTTAGCCGTGCCTTTCAGCAGGAGCTGAAGGACCCGCGCCTGCCCGCGCTCTTCACCATCACGCAGGTGCGCATCTCCCGCGACCTGAAGTACGCCAAGGCCTACTACAGCCAGCTTCCCGATGCGGAGGCGGACCTTGCGGAGACGGCGGCCATGCTGAAGGACTGCGCGGGGTTTCTGCGCTCGCGGGTGGCCCGGCAGGTGAACCTGAAGTTCTGTCCCGAGCTGACCTTCGTCCACGACGCCGCGCCGCAACGCTACCAGCGCATCAGCTCGGTGCTGGAGGACCTGCGCAGCAAGGGGGAGCTGGAACCGGGCGAGGTAGAGGACGAGCCGGAGGAGAAGCCCTCATGAGCCGCGATGACCTTGGCAACTTTATGGCTTTCCCCCGGGTTTGGTGGCCTGTAGCGCTGGCGCCGGACGTGAGGCTGATCCCCGGAGGACCCGTGTGGACTCTTACAAAGAGTTTCTGAGCAACGAACTGGAGCTGGTGCAGGGTTACTTCGACGAGGCGTTCACCGTCGAAGGGGACCTGATGAGTGAAGTTGCCGATTACCTGAAACAGGGTCAGGGCAAGATGCTCCGGCCGGCAATTGTGTGCCTTTCCGCGATGGCCTGCGGGTACGACGGCCGGGGCGGCCACCACGCCCGGCTGGGAGCGGCGATAGAGCTGTTCCACCTGGCGACGCTGCTGCACGATGACGTGGTGGACCATGCCGACCTGCGGCGCGGCCGGCCAACGGTCAATGCCCGCTGGGGGGACGACGTGGCGATCCTGTTCGCCGATTACCTCTACGCCACCTCGTTCGACTACTCGCTTGCGGTCCTCGACCCGGAGATCGTCCGGATACTTTCCAAAACGACCCAGACAATGACCGAGGGCGAGATATTCCAGATCGAACGGCGCGAGGACTGGCTTTCCGTGCCCGATTACTACAAAATCATCCGGGCGAAGACGGCCTGCCTTTTCAGCGCGGCCGGCGGGCTCGGGGCCGTGCTGGCCGGGGCCGCGGAGGAACGCGTCCAGCAGATGTTCGAATTCGGCATGCGCTTCGGCATGGCCTTCCAGATAACCGACGATGCGCTGGACTACGAGGCGCAGGGCGGCGCTTGGGGCAAGCGGGTGGGCGCCGACCTCAAGGAAGGCAAGCAGACCCTGCCGTTGCTCTACACCCTGCAACAAGCGGGGGAAGAGGACCGGGAGGCGCTGCTGCATACGCTGCGCAACGGGCGCGATTTCGAGACCGTGCACCACTACGTCAAGCTTTACAACGGTATCGACTATTCGCTGGAGAAGGCGGGCGAGTTCGCCCATGCGGCCTCCGGGATTCTCGACTCCCTGGAAGACGGGGAGGCGGTGGAGCAGTTGCGCCGGATTTCCGAGCACGTTCTCGCGAGACAATACTAGGTTTTTCTGCGGAGATTGGTGGAATTGGACTCTCTCCTGCTCTAGGAGGAAGGTGGCCGGAGTTGGGACGTCCTGCGGACGGACCGAATCGCGCCAACCCCCACTGTCGCGCCGGGAGGAAACCGTGCCTGACATGCTCACACAGAACTCCATCGCTCCGGACTTCACGCTTCCGGCGGACAATGGTGAGATGGTCTCCCTGTCGGACTTCCAGGGAAAGTGTCCCGTGCTGGTGTTCTTCTATCCCGGGGACTTTACCCCGGTCTGCACCAAGGAAGTGTGCGCTTTCCGGGACGATTACGAACACTTCAGGTCCCGGAACGTCGCGATTCTGGGTATCAGCTCCGATTCTGTGGAACGCCACCGCCGTTTCGCCCAGGAGTGCCGCGTGCCCTTCCGGCTGCTCAGCGATGCGGACCTGGAGGTGGCCAAGGCTTACGGAGCGAACGGGCTGCTCGGAGTACGGCGGGCCTACTTCCTGATCGGGACCGACGGGACGCTGCTCTGGCAGCACGCCGAACTCTTCCCGATCTTCAGACTATCCAACACCCGCATTCTCGAAGCGATCGACACCCTTCTCCCTTCCCCCAGCGAGGGGCGGCGCCAGCGCAGCGGCACGCGGCGCTAATCTCCGCCGCGGCCCTGCCGGCCAGCCCTGCCCCCCAAGGCGCCCCCTTTCCGCCGCTCCTCGACCTTCCGCCGACGCCGGGCAGGTTCCATGTACTGAACATACACCCACAGCGCCGCGCCGAAAACGGGAAGCGCAAGGACGGCGACGGCCCACAGGAAGCGCTCAAGGTTTCCACGCAGCTTGTGGAGGATGTCAGCGATGACAACGATGTTGACGGCGACAATCAGGACGAGGAGCAGGTCCATTAAGCATCCCTTCGGGGCCAAGTGCAGCGGAGTCAGTGGTGGCTGCGGCTGGTGGGGTCAGGCGAAGCACGGGAGGGCGTGCGCCGTCGAGGGTCATCTTCAGACGGGAGCGCGGAAAAAAACGACCCGCAGGTACTGATTCCCGTCCACTCCTGCTTGACCCCTGAAGGGGTCACAAAGAGGGATACGCGGGGCTCGCGGGCCATCAGCCTGCCCCCGAGCCCGGCACGGCAACACCGAAAGCCGGCCGTTCCGGTCGGTGCCCACAGGCGCCACGGGGACTGCCGACAATCAACCAACCGAGGTGGGCGCATGTCCGAAACAGCGAAGATCATTCTGGATGGGAAAGAGTATGAACTGCCGGTAGTCGTGGGTTCGGAGAACGAGAAGGCCGTCGATATCTCGAAACTCCGGGCCCAGAGTGGCTACATCACCTACGACGACGGGTACGGCAACACTGGCTCGTGCAAGAGCGACGTCACGTTTATCGACGGGGAGAAAGGCATCCTGCGCTACCGCGGGATCGACATCGCGGAAGTCGCCGAGAAGTCGCATTTCCTCGAAACGGCGTACCTGATCATCTGGGGGAAACTGCCGAACGAGCAGGAAAAGGAGCAATTCGACGAGTTGATCCGGCGGCACGAGCTGCTCCACGAGAACATGAAGCATCACTTCCAGGGCTTCCCCCCACAGGCCGCGCCGATGGCGGTGCTCAGCGCGATGATCAACTCCATGTCGTGCTTCCACTCGCATCTATACGACATTGACGAGCCGGAGAAGTTCATGGAGGCAACGGCCAAGCTGCTGGCAAAGGTGCGCACGATTGCGGCCTTCTCCTACAAGCACTCGATCGGCGAGCCGATCGTCTATCCGGCGCGGAACCTGAACTACAGCGAGAACTTCCTCCACATGATGTTCGACGCGCCGAACCACCCCTACGAACTCGACCCCGAGGTGGTGCGCGCGATGGACCTGCTGTTTATCCTGCACGCCGACCACGAGCAGAACTGTTCGACCTCGACGGTGCGGATGGTGGGCAGCTCGGAGGCGAACCTGTTCACCTCGGTGGCCGCGGGTGTCTCGGCCCTTTGGGGCCGGCTGCACGGGGGCGCCAACCAGGCGGTGCTGGGAATGCTCCAGGGTATCCACGACCGGGGCGACAGCATCGACACGGTCATTGCCAAGGTGAAGGACAAGGACTCCAAGTTCCGCCTGATGGGCTTCGGGCACCGGGTTTACAAGAACTTCGACCCCCGGGCAAAGATCATCAAGGAAGCGTGCGACAAGGTGCTGAAAAAGCTCGGCCGGAAAGACCCGCTGCTCGATATCGCCAAGGAGCTGGAGCAGGCGGCGCTCAAGGACTCCTACTTCGTCGAGCGGAAGCTCTACCCCAACGTGGACTTCTACAGCGGCATCATCATGCGGGCGATCGGCATCCCGCTGAACATGTTCACGGTTATCTTTGCCATCGGGCGGATGCCGGGCTGGATCGCCAACTGGAAAGAGGTCCACGAAAGCCCGCAGGCCCGCATCTACCGCCCCCGGCAGATCTACACGGGCCCGACGCAGCAGAGCTACGACGAGGCCCGGAAGAAAGCCTGACCCGCAGACGGTTCGACAGACCGGCCAACCGGCGGGGGCAACAGGCTCCCGCCGGTTTTTCTTTTGTGAGCGGCGCCAGCATCCGCCATAATCCTCATGGGTGACGAAACGATGAGCAGGAAATCGAAGAAGAAAAACGCAGGTGTCGAGATTCAGCCCCGGGAACCGGTGCCCTACCGCGTCTGGGGAGAGGAGCACCTGGACGCGGCGACGCTCGAGCAGATGCGCAACGCCTGCTCGCTCCCCATCTCCGTCCGCGGGGCGCAGATGCCCGACGGGCACGTGGGCTACGGGCTGCCGATCGGCGGAGTGCTCGCCACCCGGAACGCGGTCATTCCCTACGCGGTGGGGGTGGACATTGCCTGCCGGATGAAGCTCACCATCACGGAAGTACCCGGCGGCCGGCTGGCGGGCTGGAAGGACAAGCTCGCCAAGGCGCTGCGCCATGAGACGTGCTTCGGGTTCGGCGGGGAGTTCAGGCAGGAAGACCGCCGCGACCACGAGGTGATGGAGGACCCGGCGTGGGACGATCTGCCGAAACAGCTCCACCGGCTAAAGCGCCGCGCATGGTCGCAGCTCGGCTCGTCCGGCTCGGGGAACCACTTCGCCGAGTTCGGCATCCTGAGGATGGACAAACCGGACCTCGGCGTCCCGCCGGGCGAGTACATCGCGCTGCTGTCGCATTCCGGCTCGCGCGGCTTCGGCGCGAACGTGGCCCGATACTACACGCAGATCGCCATGGAGAACGTGCTCCTGCCGAAGCACATGAAGCACCTTGCGTGGCTGGACCTCAGCTCGGCGGCCGGGCAGGAGTATTGGCTCGCGATGGAGCTGGCGGGCCGGTACGCCTCGGCCAATCATGACCTGATTCACCGGCACGTGCTGCGGACGGCGGGGCTTTCCCCGCTCTTTCAGGTGGAGAACCATCACAACTTCGCGTGGAAGGAAATACACAACGGCGAGGAACTGATCGTCCACCGCAAGGGGGCGACTCCGGCGGGCGAGGGCGTGCTGGGGTTCATCCCGGGATCAATGACCGACCCGGGGTTCCTGGTGCGGGGTCTCGGCAGCAAGGCAAGCCTGCTCTCTGCCGCCCACGGCGCGGGCCGGCTGATGAGCCGCAGCGAAGCGAAACGCACCTTCACCGGCAGCCAACTCCAGAAGGCGCTCGCGGAGGCGGGAGTGGAATTGCTTTCCGCCGGTATAGACGAGGCGCCGATGGTGTACAAATCCCTGCGTGCGATCATGGAAGCGCAGAGGGACCTGGTGGAGCCGCTGGCGGAGTTCCAGCCGCGCATCGTGCTCATGGCAGCCGGCGACCGGCCCGAGGATTGAGACAGGAAAAAACTCACGCCACGCCGCTACGACGCTACGACGCTACGAAAGCAGAATTGGGTTGAAGGGCGAGTCTGGTCTCCCGCAAGCGTGGGGGGCAGCCTTTTTCGGAATCATCTGAAGGGTTGCGGGTCTCGAGCGAGAGAACAGGGCCGCCACATCCACTACGATTTGGCGAACACCGAAATCACCCATCGTTGCGTCGTGGCGCCGTTGCGTGAGGCGGTTGCAAGTAGAGGTGGAGGCAAAAGTGCTGTAGTGGTATAGTCTTCAATAATCACGCTCGGTCTCCCGGCGACCCAAATATGCGGAAGAAGGAAGGAGCGCACCATGCCAACAGAGAACCAGCTCGCAAGAGTCATCATGGACGAGGCCTTTGAAGTACACCGCGCATTGGGGCCGGGACTCTTTGAAAGTGTGTACGAAGGGATTCTTCAGCGGCGGCTAATGGCGCAAGGCTTTCATGTAGAACGGCAATTGCTCGTACCGGTTACCTACAAAGGCATGACCTTCGACGAGGGCTTCCGCGCCGACTTGTATATCGAGCGCAAGGTCGTGGTGGAACTGAAGTCACTGGAGGAGCTGGCGCCCGTTCACAAGAAACAAGTACTTACATACGCCCGCCTCCTGGATTGCAGGTTTGGATTGCTGATCAACTTCGGCGCGGCGTACTTGAAAGACGGGTTCAGGCGAATTGTGAATGGCCTGGAGGAGGAGTAACCAGCCTCACTATACGTAGCGGCTCGGAACTACCTTCCCGACGTCCTGGGGCAAGACCATCGAAAGCGAAAACTCACGCAACACCACCACGGCGCTGGGGGGGGGAGAAAGCCCGGAGCCCAATCCCGATTCGCCGACAGCAGGAGGGCGCTACCCTGCGGCGACGGCGGCGTGAGGCAATTGGGAGGGATCGGGCTGGGAGCCGGAAGGCGAGGGTTGATTGGGTTGCTGAGACTTCCTCGTTGCTCTGGCGGGAGCGTGAGGGCCAGGGTTGGGTGCGGTCCGGCGGGGTGCCGGGCGGCAGCGAATCTCCAAGGAAAGCGGACGGATGAAACGCGTGGCCGTGATGCTGGTGACAATCATCCTCGGGTTTACCGTGGTGTTCTCGGGGTGCCTCCTGCTGTTGCAGGACCAGATGATCTACTTCCCGCGGCAGTACAGCCGGGCGGACATCTACCGGGCTGAGCAGCACGATCGCACATCACTCCTTGAGTATGAAACCTCCGAGGGCAGCCAGACCGTCTTCCTCGTGCGGCCGCGCGATGAGGACTTGGAGCGGCCCGAGTTCGTCTGGTTCATCTTCGGCGGCAACGCCACCGTGGCGCTGGACCTGCTGGACTACTTCGACGGGTTCCCGGAGGACGGACACGCCTTCGTGCTGATGGACTTCCCGGGCTACGGGCAGTCGGAAGGCACGCCGGCGGGGGCAACGATCCTGGACTCTGCGCTCCGCGCGCGGGAGCTGGCGGCGGAGGAATTCGGCTTCGACGCGGAGGAACTCTCGGCGCGGCTTGGCGCGGTGGGCCATTCGCTCGGGGGTGCGGCGGCGCTGGAGTTCGCGCGCGAGACGGATGCACGAGCGGTCGTCACCATCTCGCCGTTCACTTCGATGAACGACATGGCCTGGCGCCAGGCGGGGCCCTTCGCCGTGCTGCTCAAGCGCAAGCACCGGTTCGACAACGTGGCGGTGCTGGAGATGCTGAAGGAGCGCGAGAGGCCGCCCTTCGTGGCGGTGGTGCACGGGGAGCACGACCCGATCGTGCCGGTGTCGATGGGCCGCCGGCTCCGGGACCAGTTTCCGGACCTTGTGCGCTACGAGGAAATCGAGCGGGGCGACCACAACTGGATTCTCGATTCGGGCAGGAGCGAGATTTTCGCCCTGATGCGCGAGGGCGCGGCACAGGCCGCGGAGGCGGGGCGGGATGGCTGATTCCGCGGCCGGGGCGCCGGTGCTCCGCGTGGCGCTGGCGCAACTGAACACGCGTGTTTCGGACATCGAGGGGAACCTCAAGATGGCGCTCGCCGCGCACCGCCGGGCGGCGGAGGCAGGGGCGGACCTTGTTGTCTATACAGAGATGACAATTCCGGGCTATCCGGCGAAGGACCTGCTGCTGGAGAAGCCCTTCGTGCGGCGGAACGTGGAGGCGCTGGGGCGGTTCGCGAAGGCCGCGGCGGAGGGCCCGGCGGCACTGATCGGCTTTGCCGAGCCGCACGAGGGGCCGGGAACGCGTCTATACAACGCGGCGGCTTTCTGCGCGGGCGGGGAAGTCCGGCAGGTCTATCGCAAATGGCTGCTGCCAACCTACGATGTGTTCGATGAAGACCGGTATTTCGACGAGGGGGAGGAGGTCTGCATCGTGAACCACCTCGGCTGGCGGCTCGGTATCACGGTCTGCGAGGACGCATGGAACGACGAGCACTACTTCCCCCACCAACGGTATAGACGGAACCCCATTCGCGAGGCGGCCGGAGCGGACGCGGAGGCCGTCGTGAATCTGAGCGCTTCCCCGTTTGCGATGAGCAAGGCGAAGGGGCGGGAGGACGTGCTCGCCGCTTCCGCCGGGCGGCACGGCGTGCCTTTCCTCATGACGAACCTTTGCGGGGCGAACGACGACGTGGTGTTCGACGGGCGCTCATTTGCGGCTGACGGGGCGGGGACGGTCCGCGGCCGCGCGGCGGCCTTCGACGAGGACATGCTCATGGTGGAGCTGCGGCGCGAGGGCGGCTCCATCACAGTTTCCTCCACCGAGGCGCCCTCCCCCACCGGCATGGAGGAATTGCGGCGGGCGCTGGTGCTGGGCATCCGGGACTACGTGGAGAAGTGCGGTTTTGCAGAGGTGCTGATCGGACTGAGCGGGGGGATCGATTCGGCGCTCGTGGCAGCGCTGGCGGTGGAGGCGCTCGGCCCCGGGCGCGTCCGCGGCGTGGCGATGCCCTCGCGGTATAGCAGCGAGCATTCCAGGACAGACGCGTATGCGCTGGCGAAGGCGCTCGGCATCCATTGCGATACAATTCCGATAGAGGAAATGTTCGCGCGCGTGATGGAGGAACTCGGGCCGCACCTGCCCGGCGCCGGCGGCGTTACGGAGGAGAATGCGCAGTCGCGCCTGCGCGGGCTGACGTTGATGGCGCTGTCGAACGCAACCGGCGCCATGGTGCTGGCCACGGGGAACAAGAGTGAGCTGTCGGTGGGATATGCAACGCTTTACGGCGACATGTGCGGCGGGCTGGCGGCCATCGGCGACGTGCCGAAGCTGGTTGTCTATGAATTGTCCCACTATATTAATAAGTCGGCGGGACGGGAGGTCATCCCCAAATCAACGCTGACGAAGCCACCCTCCGCCGAACTGCGGCCGGACCAGAAAGACAGTGACTCACTCCCGCCGTATGAAATCCTCGACCCAATTGTCCGCGCCTACGTGGAGGAGGGGCTCGACGCGGAGGAGATCACGGCGCGCGGTTTCGAGGGAGAGACAGTCGAGCGGATACTGCGCCTCATCCGCAAGAACGAATACAAACGCCGCCAGACGCCTCCCACGATCAAGGTGACGAACCGGGCGTTCGGCTACGGCTGGCGCATGCCAATCGCACGGGGTGACTGGTAAGATTATCGAAGAATCCCATCACGGAAAGGGCGGGCAATGAAACTGACTTTCTGGGGAGCAGCAAAAACAACGACGGGCTCCTTCCACCTGCTGGAAACGAACGGAAAACGGATTGCCCTTGATTGCGGGCTTTTCCAGGGCAGGCGCTCTGAGTTCTACGAACGCAACCGGGAGTTCCCCTGCCCGCCAGCGGACGTGCATGCGACGCTGCTCAGCCACGCGCATATAGACCACTGCGGGAACCTGCCGAACTTCGTCGCCCAGGGGTTCAAGGGGAACGTGTTTGGCACCAACGCCACGATGGACCTGGCACGGACGCTCCTGCTTGACTCGGCGTTTATTCAGGAGAAGGACGTGGAGTTTGTAAACAAAATCCGGGCGAAAAAGGACGAGCCTCCGGTTGAGCCGCTATACACCACCAGCGACGTGGACCCCTGCCTCGACCTGTTCGTGGAGATCGGCTATTTTCGCACCTTCTGCTTCGCGGAAGGCTTCTGCGGCAAATTCATAGAGGCGGGGCACATTCTGGGGAGCGCGCAGGTGCAGCTCGACGTGGACCGCAGCAACGGCACCACCCATCGGCTTGCTTTTTCGGGGGACATCGGCCGGGCGGGGCGCGACATCCTCCGCGACCCCGAAATCCCCAGCGAGGTGCAGACGCTCATCATGGAGTGCACCTACGGCAACCGCCCGACCGGGCAGATCGAGGGACTGCGGGAGGAGCTGCGGGACCTCGTGCGGCGGGTGGCGGACCGCGGGGGAAAAATAATCATTCCGGCCTTCAGCGTCGGGAGAACACAGGACCTTGTCTATCAGCTCAGCCTGCTTGCCCGTGAGGGGGAGCTGCCGGAAATCCCCATCTACGTCGATTCGCCGCTTTCCGCAAACGTGACGGAGATTTTCCGCAACCACCCGGAGTGCTTTGACCGCGAGACGCGCGACCTGCTGCGCACGCAGCACGACCCGTTCGGGTTTGAGGCGCTCACGTATATACGCGACGTGGAGGAGTCAAAGGCCCTGAACGTGCGCAAGGAGCCCGCTGTCATCATCTCCGCCAGCGGCATGTGCGAGGCCGGGCGCATTCTCCACCATCTGCGCAACTCGGTGCACGACTCGAAAAACTGCATCCTGATCGTGGGCTTCCAGGCTGAGCACACGCTCGGCCGGCGGATCGTGGAGAAGCGCCCGAAGGTGCGCATCTTCGGCGAGGAGCACCCGCTGCGCGCCGAGGTGAAGGTGCTCGAAGGGTTTTCCGCCCACGCGGACCGGGACGAGCTTCGCGACTACGCCTTCCGGGTCCATGCCCGCAGCGGTGGCCTGCTCGAGCGCGTTTTCCTCGTCCACGGCGAGGAGGAAGGCGGCGCGGAGCTTGCCGCGTACCTGCGCGAGTCGCTCGGCGTGGAAGTGCATTTCCCCTCGCGCGGCGATGCCTTCGAGCTGTGACGCATTCCGAGCTTGCCGCCGCGGGGGCGGCAAAGCTAAGGGGAACTGAATTGCAAGACGAAAGCGAGACCAGCCATGGCGGAAAAAATCTCAGTCTTCGTGGATGAGGCCCCGACACCCTACGGGCACTTCACTCAAGCGATCAAGGTGGGCAATCACGTCTTTGTGGGTGGGCAACTCCCGCTCAAGGCGGACGAGAACGTGCTCGTGGGCGACGATATTGAATCCCAGGCCAAGGCGGTGTTCCACCACCTGACCGCCATCATGCAGGGCTGCACGGGCCAGCTCTCCAACATCACGATCCTGCGCGTGTATCTGACCGACCTGTCCGACCACGAGGCCGTGGACAAGATCAGCCAGGACCACTTTTACTTTGTTCCGCCGGCCCGCACGGTGATTCAGGTGGCGGCTCTCCCCTTCGGCGCGAAGATCATGATTGAAGCGGAGGGCGAGCTGAACCCGGCGGAATTGAAGGGCGGGCGGATGCTGTAGCCCTCAGGACGGGCCGGACCAGCCGATCCGCGGGAAGCGTTTGCCAAGGGCGGCGACTTCCGCCTGTTCGACGCGGCACCCCTGTATATCGACGGTGGCGAGGGTCTCGGATCCGGCGAGCGCTTCGAGCCCGGCGGCGGTGAGCCGCGTGGCCCGGGCGCTCAGGTGAACGAGCGCAGGGAAGCGCCGCAGGACGGGGGCCTGCGCGTCGCCGAAGGTGGTGAAGTCCAGCACAAGCTTCTGGAGGGAGGGGACCTTGGCCAGCGGGGTGAGGAAACCCTCCGGCAGGGTGGACGAGGTGAGGTCGAGCGTCTGAAGCCCCGTCAGGGAGGAGAAGAGCAGTGCGTCCTCCCGGTCGATCCGTGCGGCCCGCAGTTGCACTTCCACGACCTGAGTGGCGAGGCGGCCCTGGAGGGCACGCAGCTCCTTCGCCTCGCCGCCGGCCTGCCGGTAGCTCAGCTCGTCGAAAGCGTCCACCACCATGCCCTTGCCCGTGGAAAGAAGACGCTGCCAGGCCTCCGCGTCGTAACGGCCCGCGGGCCGGGCGAACAGCTCCCCTCCGCGCAGGACCTCCGGCACTGGCAGCCAGTGGCGCGCATGAGTGACCTGCACTTCCGGCAACAGTGTTCGCAGGTTCCTCAGCCCGTTCGGCGTCAGGGAGGACTCGGACAGGTGGAGGTGCTCCAGTCCATCAAACACCCTGAAGGACCCGACGGTTCCGTCGTGAATCAACGGAGAGCCGAACTGCAACGAGCGGAGGGGCGCCAGGTCCGCCAGTGGCAGAAAGGTCTCCGGGCTGAGCAGTGCCGGGGCGAGCTGGAGACGCTCGAGGGCGGCGGCGCGGCGGAGCGGGTCGACAGCGGCACCATCAGGCAGCACGCCGAGTGACAGCGTCCGCAGTTCCGGCAGCCCGGCGATGGTCCTGACCGCATCGACGGTGAGATGGGAGGATTCGAAGAGCAGGTGGCGCAGGCGCGGGTGCCCGTCCAGACACCACGCGGCTTCGACACCCTGATCGGACGGCAGCGCCAAGAGGCGCAGTTCCGGCACGGCGCGCCGCAGCGGCAGCGTTGGGGGCGGGGTGAGGAGTGTGTCGCGCAGCCAGAGCACTTCCAGTTTGGGAAAGGCGGCGAGGCGGTTCAGTTCGTTGCCGTGGACAGCGAGAGGGAAACGCAGCTCGCGCAACTCGCCGAGCGGGGAGAGCGCCTCCAGCCAGGGGCCTTCCACCTGCGCCTCGAGCAGGGAGAGGCAGCGGAGCGCGGGCAGCTTCGCCAGAGGCGCCAGCCCGGCAGTGCCGAGAAAGGCGCCGTCCAGGGAGAGCGACCGTAACGCGGGCAGGCGGGAGAGTGCCTCGGCGTCCTGCGCCGCGAGCGGATGACGCGAAAGATC
>SLMS01000314.1 GCA_007133495.1 Candidatus Sumerlaeota bacterium
CGGGCAGTTCCACGGGCCCGGCCGCGGGGCCGAGCGCGCGCCAAGGCCGGCCCTCGCTCCGGACGAAAAGCCGGGTACCGGTCAAGCGGGGAGGCAGGCTGGCGGTCGTGGTCATGACGCCGGGAACACCGGGAGGGGGATGAAATGTTGCCCCGCCGGATGCGGGGCCGCTTGCGTTATCATTACGTTCGTTCCGCGCTCCGGCGGGGAGCAAGGCGGGAAACTACGGCACACCCAATGCCGGATAGCCAATCGAAGGGGCAGTCATGGCGAGAAAGAAGCAGGACTTTTCAATCCGCGAAGCCGTTCCGGGCGACGAGGCGGAAATAGCCCGGCTGATCGCGCTGCTGGCGGAGTACGAACGGGCTCCGGAGCGATGCGAAGCGACACCTGAGCGCGTCCGCGAGCAGCTCTTCGGCGAGCGGCCCGCCGGATGGGCGCTGCTGGCGGAGGCGAAGGGCGAGGTGGTGGCCTTCGCGCTCTATTTTCTGAGTTTTTCCACCTGGCTGTGCAAGCCGGGGCTCTATCTGGAGGACCTGTTCGTCGTCCCCGAGCACCGCAAGCGCGGCATTGGCGGGGCGCTGATGCGGGAGCTGGCGCGCATCTGCGTGGAACGCGGCTACGGGCGCATGGAGTGGACCTGCCTCGAATGGAACGAGCTGGCCAAGAGCCAGTACCGGAAGATCGGCGCCGAACCGATGGAGGAGTGGCGCACCTGGCGCATGGAGGGAAAGCCGATCGAGGAGCTGGCGGCCGGCCTCCCCCACCAGAGAGAAGCCGCGGCGCCGCGGGAGGCTCCGGAAACGGCTGCCAGGAAGGCCGGGGAGGGCCCGCTTCCGCGTGTGACGATCTATACGGACGGCGGGTGCTCGCCGAACCCGGGGACGGGCGGCTGGGCCGCGGTGCTGATGTCCGAAAACCGGCGGAAGGAACTGGCCGGGGGTGAGGTCCACACCACGAACAACCGGATGGAGTTGCTCGCGGCGATCAGCGCCCTGGAACACCTTCGCAAACCGTGCGAGGTGGAGCTATACACGGACTCGGAATACGTGAAGCGCGGCATTACGGAGTGGCTCCCGAAGTGGAAGCGCGCGGGCTGGAGCCGGGGGAAGAACCCGCTCAAGAACGTGGAACTCTGGAAGCGCCTGGACGCGGCACGCGAACGCCACCGAGTAAAGTGGCGTTGGGTGCGCGGCCACGCCGGGAACACGGAGAACGAGCGGGCGGATGAGCTGTGCCAGGAACAGATAGACAGGTTGAAGAAGAAAAGAAAATAGGGCGGGAAAGGACCCGATACGCCGCCATTCTACTCCGGGCGGATTACGCGGTCGCTTTGTTTCCGGGAGTGGTGACCCCTTTTGTCTCCGCATACCAACTGCGGAGGAGTTCTGCCGTATCGCCCTGTAAGGCCGGCAGAAAACTGTTTGCGGGGGCATTGGCGGTCGCGGCCAGAACATGGGTGAGCCCCGCACGGGCAAGCACCGGATGAAGAGGCTCAATCTCCCTTCGTATCAATGCAGCGGTTGCACTCAATGAGGCGTTCATTTCGATACACTGCCGGGCGGCAGCGGCGATTATTTCCAAAGTTGCCAATAGTACGGGGGCCGGGGGGAAGCAGATATCTGCTTCCGGAAGGAGACCCGAAAGCGCGCCGGGAACCAGGGAGTAGCGCACCTGCTTTCCAACTGGTTGGGTGCGCAGCGCACCGGACCGGCCCATGTCGGATAGTGCCCCCTGTATGGTTCGTGGCGAATAGGAAGCCAGAAAGGCAGCCTCGCTGCCGGAAACGGCAGGCCGCGAGGCGAGCAGGCAAATCAACTCGCAACGCGAGTTGAGGCCGATCAGCGCGCGCAGACGCAACAAGAGCGAGGCGGCCCCGCGGAGGGGAAACGGCCGGGAGAGTCCGCGATGCACGACCCGTTCGCGCTGCAATCCCACCTCCAGAAAGTCCGGGTCCGGATCGCGCGGCCTTGGCAACGGGTTACCGCTCCGATCGTGAAACAGAACCTCGGCAGAGGAGAACTGCGGGCCCGAGTCCTGGCCGCGCTCTGGCTTCCAGCGATAGCGCAAGCCCTTGTCCTTCGCCAGGACGCGGGCCACTCCCGCCAGAGCACGTCCGCCACGGAATCCATGCGAGTGCATCATGGTGTGGAGGCGGCCCACGTTGAGGAGGTCCCCATTCACCGTTAGCCAATCCAGCACTTCATCGAAAAGTCGTGGATCGCGGCGCCCGATGGTGAGCGTAGCCGCAAGCAGGGCTTCCGGATCCACGACAAGGCCTTCGGGGATACTGCCATGCCCCGCCACTCCGATGGCGGACCACTGCCGCCAAAGGCCTTCCAACACGTTGTCCACCAGTCTATTTTCGAAGGTCTTTAGCAGCATCGGGGTGGCTTCGCCGGAGAATTGTACGCGTTCAAAAGACGCATTATACGCTGATAAAAGTCGCATACCGTTCTCCATGTCAACAGCCAAGTGCCCCCATTACATGTGAGTGCGTCTCACAAACTGGCAGGATGGCGGTTGTGGCCCGTCTCGCCCCTTCAGGGCTCCGGACTTCTTTGGACGGTCTTTCCCAGGGCGTTGCCCTGGGCTAACATCTCGCGCCCCGTTGGGGCTTTTCCCGGCGGTCAGTAGGCAATGAGTGAGAGTGTAGAGCACTGACCCGGCTCGGATTAGGGAACTCAACAGACCTAAATATGTCAGCCCCGCGCGATGCCCGGGATACCTCTACCGTCCCGCCATGACGCCTGAAGGCGTACAACAAATGCACAGCCCACCCGACAACATCGGGCGCGCATGAATCCCCCCGAGGTCTGGCTGCGGCTATTTCACGCAGACCGAGTCGGCACCCCTCCCCTACTGCACGGCCGGGGGGAGCGGTTCGCCGGGGGTGGCACGTTGGAGCGGCTCTCGGCGCAGCTCGCTCATCCAGCGGCTTTCGGGGTCGCGCTCGGTGGTGAACTCGTAGATGCCGCGGGCATCCAGCCGCTGGGTGTCGTACACCTCGCGGCGTACATTGCCCGGGAAATCCGGGCGCCAGATGCGCCGTTCGAGCCGGTAGGACCCTTCGGGAACGGCGAACTGCTCGGCCGTGCGGGGGGCGTGGAGGAAGAGGAGCGGGCCCCCGTCATCGGTTCCGGGCTCGTTGCCTTCTTCCTGGCCGGCCTCCTCGCGCACGAGGCGGTACTCGGTGCGGAGCTGCGTGTGCGTGGTGTCGATGCGGATGAGGGCGTGGCCTTCCTCGATGGCTTGGGGGGAGAGGCCGCGGAAGGTGAAGGCAGGCTGGCGGACGCGGTCGCGGCCGGGGTCTTCCGCGGCGATGAGCGGCGGGAGGTAGGGGATGTCGAACCCTTCGGGCAGCTCGGGGGGCGGTTCGGGCGTGGGTGTGGGTGTGGGCGGCGGCAGCCGCCAGGCGGAGGTGTCCGGAACGAGCAGCACCGGCCCGCCCGGGTCGATCGTGCCCGGGCGATGGGGCTGGGGGATGCCGCCGAAAATGTCCGACAGCCGGAGATGACCTGCGAGCGGAGGTTCGGAGGGCTCCTCCCCCGCCGCCACCGGGGCGGCCCCGGCGAGGCACAGCAGGACCACTGGCGCCGCACAGCGGAAAACCCTGAGGAAAGTGGGCAGAGACCGAGTCTTCACGGGGAACCCCTTGCCAACGGGAGGCCGGGGGGCCTACCCAATCTTCCCGCCAGACGAACGGCATTTTCCCCGGTCAGGCAAGCCGGAAGACCGCGCGAAGGGATCGCTCATGGAGTTGGAAGCACTGCTCAAGGAAGTATCGGACGCACAGGCATCGGACCTGTTCCTGGTCGCCGGCGCCGTTCCCTGCATGAATGACGACGGCGTTTACCGCCCGCTGGAGAGTTCCGGGGGCAAGCGCCTCACGCCGGACATCGC
>SLMS01000227.1 GCA_007133495.1 Candidatus Sumerlaeota bacterium
CGCACGGCCTGGAGGACCTGCCAGGACCTTCCGCCGGAGGCGGCAACCATGGCTGCGAGCGAGAGCGCCACGGCCCCGGCCGCCCATTGTGCGGCGCTTTTCCGGCCGGGGAGGCTCAGACGTGCGAAGCCTTCTGCGGTGGCCCATGCCAGCACCGGCGCCACCGGCAGCACGTAGTGGTGGTCGAGCTGGCTGCTCACGGCGAGAACTGCCGCGTAAAGCCCCGTGGGGATGAACACGAGCGGGCGCATCCCGCGCGCGGCGGCTCCGAAGGCCGCCAGCCCGATCGCCAGCGCCGGAAGCCCCCAGCGCCACTCGCGCCAGACGATTTCCGCAAGGAAGGCGGGGCCGCGGTTCTCCGAGTACTGGAGGATGTTGTAGCCGCCAGCCACCTGCGCCAGGATGGGGGCGGAGAGCGTCTCGCGGAGAAACGTCAGCGGCATGACCACGGCGGCGGGCGTGCCGATCGCAAACCCAGCGAACACCGCGGCGGCCATTGCCGGGAGCAGGTGCCACCTGCGGCCGTGCGCGGCGCCCTGCCACCAGGCAACGAGGGGAAAGAGTCCGGCGAAGAAGAGGTTGTACTTGGTCGAGACGGCGAGGCCGGCGAGCAGGCAGCTCGCGAGCAGGGGGGCGTGCTCCCTGCGCGGCAAGAGCTTCCATCCCGCCGGCGGTCCGGCATTGGTGCGGGTATTTCGAGTGTACGAAAGCGCGGCGGCGAAGGCGGCGAAGGCCACGAACGTCCCGAGCGCGTCCTCCTTCGCAACGGGGGCGTTCTCGATGGTGATGCCCCCCCAGGCAAGGAGCAGGAGCCCTCCCGCCGCGGCGGGGAGCGGCAGGCGGCGAAGCAGCCACGCCAGCAGGGCGAGTGTTCCGAGCGAGGCCAGCAGCGAGATCATCCGGCCCGCCAGGTAGAAGGGAAACGGTTCGAGGAAGAAATCGCGCTCGAAATCGGCGAGCGTATAGCCGGCGCCGCTTTCGACCCACCGGCCGGCGTATAGCCCGGCGTAGCTTCCGGCGAGCAGGAGGTGGGTGAAGGTCGGTTTGTCGGGGTGGAGGGGGAGCAGGTCGCCGCGGGCCATGAGCAGGGCGCGGGAGACGACGTCCACCTCGTCGCCGGAGAGTGCCGCGGCGGCCGGCGCGCCATGGGTGAGCGGGACCGCGCGGGCGAACATCCCCGCGCCGATCAGCAGGGCCAGCAGGGCGGCTGCTGCGTACTGCGGCCAGCGGGCTGGCTTTGTATGGTGCAACCGGTTCTCTGTCACCTTGTCTTTCCGGCTGCCTCCGCCGCGGGGATGGGAGAGGGTACCACAGAGCCGGGAGGGGCCGGGCACGTCAACCGGGGAGGCGGGCCGGCTTCCCCTTGACGGGCGGTGGCCGGGGCGGCTGGATTCCTCGCGCGCCGGGGCTGGCGTAGCTCAGTTGGCAGAGCAGCTGATTTGTAATCAGCAGGTCGTCGGTTCGAATCCGTCCGCCAGCTCCACTCTCACGATTTGCCAACCACAGGTTCGGGCGGGCCGTCTCAGTCGAGGTCCTTGATCTGGCGCTGGAGTTCTGAGCGCCGGGCCTTGAGTTCGCGCACGCGCTCGTTTGCCTCACGGTACTCCGAGGAGCTGGTGGGCTTGGCCTTGCGGGCGGCCCAGGTGATGATCTGGAAGACGCCGGCGACGACGAACAGGATGCCGAAGACGAGCAGGAAAATCTCGGCCCACCCCCACCATTCCGGGACGGGGACGAATATGCCGAGCAGCTCGCGCGAGAACAGCCACATGGCGAGGAACACGATGCCGGCGCCGACGGTGCCGCTTGGGAAGTTCTGTTTGCGCACGTCGAGGGACGGGGCCTTGGAGGCCTTGAGCGCGAAGTCGATCTCCTTGTCTATGTCGGCCAGTCTGTCCAGTAACTGTTGGCGTTTCACGGGTGGGTACCTCGCTCGGTGGGATTAGTGGACGTTACGAACATCTACGGAGCCGCACTGGGAGCAGCGCCAAGCGCCGGGTTGTATAGACAACAGAATCCAGAAGATGACCCACAGGCCGCCGGTGAAGACGGTCAGCAGCAGGTGCAGGATATGATTCGGGCCCTGCCGTTCCACTTTCCGCTGAGAGGCGCAGACGCCGCAGAACCCGGACCCATAGTGCATCGCCATCGTACAGGTCGTCCTGCCTTCCTCACGTATAGACGATGGAGTGGGAGACCTTGTTGGCGGTCTCCGCGCCCACCAGGTGTTCGGCCACCTTCAGCGCAAACGGCACGGCGGTGCCGGCCCCGCGGCTGGTGATGAAGCTGCCGTCCACCACGACGGGTTCGTGGGAGAGCGTGGCGCCGGTCATTTTCTCCTCGACGGCGGGGAAGCAGGTGGCGCGCCGGCCGGCGAGCAGGCCGAGGTCCGCGAGGACGCTTGGCGCCGCGCAGATCGCCGCGATGAGCTTGCCGCGCCCGGCGTAGTCCTGGAGCATGCCGGTCAGGATTTCCGACTCCCGCAGCTTTGGCGTGCCCGGCCCGCCGGGCAGCACGATGGCGTCGTACTGCGCGCGGGCGGCCTCCTCCAGCGGCACGTCCGCCTCCACCGCGATGCCGTGGGAGCCCACCGGGTTGGTGGTGCCAACGCCCGCGGTGACGACTTTGACCCCTGCGCGCCGGAGCAGGTCGATGGAGGTCACCGCCTCCACTTCTTCGAATCCGTCCACCAGGGGGATGAGTACTTTTGCCATGTCCGCGCCTCCTCAAACCGGAGTTTACGGCAGCTAATCCACCGCAACCACTGGTGAAGGGCAACGAAAGAGATGCACCGGCAAGGGGCGCATCATAGCGTTGTTCCCGGGCCTTCCCGCCGGGAGTGCCGCGTTGCCTTGGAGTGCGCGCGGCTTGCCGCCGCCTTCGCGCCGCGGGCTTGCCCGCGCGCACCCTGGCTGGCCAAAAGGCATGGGGCGGCAGCAAGCTCCCGCCCCGATGGCGAAGGCAAGCCTTCGCACTCCATGAGCGGCGCCATCCCGGCGAACGCCCTCGATCCTGCCGAGTGGGTAACAATTCCAGGATACGCCAGCCGCGAAGGGGCCGTAGGCACTCCGGTGGGAGTCCGGGCGGGGGAAGAACGCCAAACGGGAGTTTGGCGCTCCCAGGGGAACAGCGGCTGAATGATTGTGCGCCGGGGCGCCGCGAAGGGGCCGTATGCGTTCCGGCGGGAGTCCGGGCGGGGGAAGTACGCCAAACAGGAGTTTGGCGCTCCCAGGGGGTCCGCGGCTGAATGATTGTGTGCCGGGGCGCCGCGAAGAGGCCGTATGCGTTCCGGTGGGAGTCCGGGCTGGGGAAGAACGCCAAACGGGAGAGTGGCGCTCCCAGGTGGTCAGCCCACGCGCTTGAACTGGCGGTCGAGTTCCTCGCGGGAGAGGCGCACGATGGTGGGCCGGCCGTGGGGGCAGGTGAGGGACAGGCGCTCCTCCTTGATCTGGCGCAGGAGGGCGGCCATCTCCTCGCGGGAGAGTACCGCCCCCGCGCGGATGGAGCCGTGGCAGGCGGCGCGGATGAGGAGCCGGTCGCGCAGCTCCTCGAGCGCATCCACCCGGCGTGCCTCCTCGTAGTCGTCTATCATGCCGGTGAGCAGGGGCACGGGGTCGAACTCGGGCAGGTCGGCGGGGACGGACTTGAGCAGCCAGCTCCGCGGGCCGAAGGGCTCAAGGTCGAAGCCCTGCTCGCCGAAGAGCGGCGCCAGCTCGCGCAGCGTTTCGCTCTGGGCGGCGGTCAGCTCGACGGTCATCGGGAGCAGGAGCGGCTGGGACTCGGTTCCGGCGGGCCGGCGCTTGAGGCGCAGATAGACGAGCCGCTCGTGCGCGGCGTGCTGGTCCACCACCAGCAGCGCTCCGCGGTGGCGCGCCACGATATACGTTTCGGCGACC
>SLMS01000277.1 GCA_007133495.1 Candidatus Sumerlaeota bacterium
CCCCCGCTAGCGCCCCGATTTCTCCGTTGTGCCCACACGCCCCCTTGGGCACACCGTCCCGGTCCGAAATTGGCTCTCACATGAGCCGGGAGGTTTTTTGTGCCGCAGTTGCCCATCCGTCTCTATGGCGATCCCGTCCTGAGGGAACAGTCCCGCCCGCTCGAACAAGCCGAGGTGGACGAATCCTTCCGCGAACTCATCGCCTCCATGGCCGAAACCATGTACGCAGCCAACGGGGTCGGCCTCGCCGCCAACCAGATCGGCCAGACCCGCCGCTTCTTCGTCGCCGACATCAAGCAGGTCACCGCCGACAACCCCAAAGGTAAACGCGTCAAGGACGCCGCACGCCGCGAACTCCTCGTTTACCTCAACCCCGAAATCCTCGAAACCTCCGTCGAGGACGACGCCGCCACCGAAGGCTGCCTCTCCATTCCCGAGGAGGAAGCGGACGTGTACCGCCCCGTCCGCGCGCGCGTCCGCTACCGCGACCTCGACTGGAACGAACACGAGGAGTGGATCGAGGGCCTCCACGCCCGCGTCTTCCAGCACGAACTCGATCACCTTGACGGCGTGCTCTTCGTGGACCGCATCTCCAGGGACGAACGCGCCCGCATGGCCGGAGCGCTCAACCGCATCAAAAAGCAAACGCGCGAAACCCTCGCCTCCGCCCCAAACAGATAACTCCTCACAGGAAGCCCCAACCAATGCCAAACCTCCAGCAAACCGCCGGACAATCCCGCACCCCCCAGCGCGATGAATACGCCCAGCGCCGCCTCGTCGGGTACACCCTCATGGCCGCCATCATCCCCTTCGTCATCCTCGTGGGCACCATCGTCGTGATCCGGGTCCCCCCTTGGTGGATGATCGCCGCCACCGTCCTCTGCTGGATGGTATTCTTCGCCGGAAAGACAATCGTGAAGAACCTCCCCCCAGCGGAAAAACCCGCCCGCAATGATTGACGCCCTGGAGGGGACACTCCTCACCTGGGAGGAGGACTTCGCCCTCCTCAACGTCCGTGGCGTCACCTTCCGCCTCGACGTTCCCGCCTCCACCGCCGGCACCTTCACAGAAGCCGGCCAGCAAGCCCGGCTCTTCACCCGTCTATCTTTCAATCCGAACGAAGGCACCTTCGCCCTTTTCGGATTCGCCACCGAAGCCGAACGCGACTGCTTCGATATCTTCGTCCAGATAAGCGGCATCGGCCCCCGCAAGGGCCTGCTCATCCTCTCCCAAATCGAAATCGCCGCCTTCGCCCAGGCCATCGTGAAGGGCGACCTCGGCTATCTGTCCAAACTCAAGGGCGTCGGCAAGAAAACCGCCGAGCGCCTCGTCGTCGAACTGCGCGAGAAGATGGTGCCCTACGTCCGCACGGACGAACCCGCCCCCAGCGCCGGCGAAGGCGACAACGTCCGCGATGCCGTGGCGGGCCTGATGGCCCTCGGCTGCCGGCCCAACGTCGCGGAAAACGCCGTCCGCCTCGCCGTCGAGGAACTCACCGAACACGCCACCGCAGCCGAACTCATCAAGGCCGGCCTGCGGCACAGGTAGGCGGACAGAGAACCCCCCCGGGCCACACAGGCCCGGGGGCAATGCACGAGCGGAGACTATCCGCGATTCAGCTGCCGAAATACTGGCCCAACTTGCTCTCGAATTCGCTCGATCCAACGAAGAAATCGATCATGCTGTCTATCGTTTCCCGGCCTTCGAGCAATTCACCACTCCAGAAATCGATCTCCGGCGTCATGGGCCAACGATTCATGAAAGCCCGGTACATGCGCACGACGGTGCTCTCGGCCGCTTCCACTGCACCCGCCGGCAGGTTGTCCTGAAACTCATCCGAGTGGAAGAGACTCCGGGCCATAACCGTCGCTGCCGCCTTCTTGGCCGCCTGGCCGTCAAGGTATTCATCCCAGAAATCCAACCCCCCGTGTTCGGGCAGCCGGTCCAGAATCCCCACGTACATGATCGCGGCAAAGTTGCGGGAGCCCCGCGGTTGCTCGCCACCCTGGTCCGTTTCGGGAAGGAGGCCCGTTATGGCGTCGTATGACTCTGCTGACCGGGCGATAATGCTCATTACCTCAGCACGATTCCACCCGACGGCCTGCCTGCACCAGGTGTCCAGTTCCTGGTCGTTTGCCTCCCGGAAAAGGAAGGCGCGGTAAATGTCGTCAATAAACTCTTCACACGTGCGGCCCCTGTCGTCGTACTCGCCGGAACCAAAGAGTATTCTGCCAATGTCCTGCGGCAGGAGGCGGACATCCAGATTCCCTTCGATGAAGAAGTATTCGTAATAACCTTCCTGCCAGAGTTCAGCCACACCGTCTTCAGGGTCGCGGTTAAGGGACACGAGGTAGAGGTACTCCACGTAATGGGCAAATACGAACTCGGGCTGAGTCGTGACGGCGACTGCGTTCGAGTGAGGGCTTGTTCCCTGATCGCTGTAGGAACGCAAACGATAATAGTAGTTGCTCTCCGGTTCGAGGCCCGTTACGTGGTGAACCGTAACGTTTCCGACGTCCAGATCGTTGTAGTCCGGGAGGATGTTCTGGAAATTGACGTCCGTCGCAATGTCGAGACGGTATCCCTGGGCACCTTCCGCGGGGTTCCAAACAGCCCAGAAGTGATTGTCACCGACGCTTGCAGGAACCCTGGCCACCGGAGGGTCCGGGATCCTCGTGCCGGCCGGGGGGCCCGTAATTTCATCAATACTGACACGGAAGCGCCCCGGCTCGGTCAGGTTGCCCAGCCGGTCCACACCAACAACGTGGAAGTAATGTGATCCCGCTGGCTGCGAAAAGAAAGCCCTGGTGGCCGTGCTGGCCATGTTGTCTTCAATAGTGGGTGAATCCGCCGGCTCGCGGTTCCAGATATAGAAATAGAAGGGATGCGACCCGGCCGACACGTCCGGAGATGACCAATAGATCAGCACCGTTCGCAGAGAACCGGGCACAGTCTGATCGGGATGCGACGGGCTCCCGACAACAGGAGCCTTCCGGTTCACGTTGAAATTAAAGGAACTCCTGCGCTCATTGATGATTTCCCCTTTGGCGTCCACTGGCACCATGGTCAGCCAGTGCCTTCCGTGGGCCCTGTCCGGGAAATCAAGCACGGTGATGTCCAGGCCCAACAACTGACTGTTGTCCTCCGTGAGATCGCCTTCGTGGGGCGCATTTTCTGACAGCCTGAACCTCCATGCGCTCACGGCCCCGGGTACACTGTCAGAAGCCCACTCGAAGACGGCATCCGGATCATTATACCAGTAAACTTCCTGGGGATGGGTCGCACTGGTAATATCCGACCGGTCGATATCGTAGAAGAACGCGAAACTCAACTGCCGTTGAGGCACCACTTCCCCCTGCGCGTCAACCGGGACAATATGGAACCAGTGCTCTCCGAAGCCCAAACCGGAGACAGTGATCGAGTCCGTGCTGGCAGAAGCAAGCTCGCCGTTCGACTCGTCCACTTCTGTTTCCGCATCACGATCCACCAGCCACCTCCATCCGCTGATCAACGTCGCCGTGTTATCGGAGGTCCACTCCGCCGTGAAGTCGGCCTCGAAGTGACCCGGGTCCTCGTCGGGGTGCGAAGGGCTGGTGACTGCGGCAGAAGCCACGTCCACGAAGAACCTGTAGCTGACCTGCCGGCTCGAGGTCACCTCCCCGACAGCATTGACCGGAACCAGGTGGAACCAGTGCTCGCCAAAGCCGTGACCCGTAAGCTGGATCGAGTTGACCTCCGGACCAAGCTGTGTGCTGTTCTCGAAGTCCACCGTGGTGTTCGCATCCCGATCAACGACGTACAGCCATTGGCTGATCACGTCGGTGACATTCTCCGGGGTCCATTCAGCGGCAAAGCTGGCTTCAAAATAGGTCTCA
>SLMS01000316.1 GCA_007133495.1 Candidatus Sumerlaeota bacterium
GCGCAGGAACATAGTGAGGGAATCTTCCCCCACCTCCGCGACGCTGTCAAGATGGTAGGTCGGCACTACAAAGGTTTCGGGGGGATGCCACCACTGAAAACAAAGGACTTACGGAAAACATCACCCCGAAAAAAGCCGATTTCCGGGGTGAACGGGTAAAGATGGGTTAGAATCCTCCGCCCGCCCAACAATCTTCTATACGCAGCCATGCGCACCACAAGGGTGCCCACCACCCGGGCGGAAGCATGGCCTTCCACTGGCGACGAAGTTTGCCGGGTGAGTCAATATCGCGTTTCGTCGTGGTCGTTGCCGTGACAGCGTAGCGAACAGGTGCCCGACTGGGCGCCCATGTCCGTATATTCGAGCATTCCCGTGCCCGGCAGCGGCTCCACAATGGAAATATCGAAGTTGATCAGGTTGGCATTGTTTACGGAACTGCCACGGGCCCCGTCAACGCCGTGAGCGTCGTGACAAACGGAGCAGGACGTCTGTCCCGTGACGATGTGCCGGTAGTGCTGCGGGAAGCTCTCGTTGCCGAGAATGCTCGACCGGTCATGGCACGAATAGCAGAGCGAATAAGCTGCCGGGCTTTCCGCAATGTTGTCGCCCGTCCGGTACTCCCGCTTCAGCAGATACTGATAATTTGAACCGTGAACCGGAGCAGGCTCCCCCTGCCGCCGGGGGAGGCTGGTATCGTCGCCGTGGCAATCGCTGCAGTATATCATCGACTGCTCATTGAGAGGCGATATCAGGCTCGGCACATACGAATTCATGCCCGGGGAAACAACGGGATGGAAGGAAACGCTCCCTGCGGCAAACTGATTGCGCACTCCGTTGGAGGGCACCTGTCTATTAATTGAGCGGAACCCTGAACCACTGTCCTCCGCGTGGCATTTGAAGCAGACCTCGTACTCGTACACCGCCTCCTCCACGAATGCGCCGGCTTCCGTGACGCCGGACACGCCCTCCATCAAGCCGGGAACGAACGGCGCCTCCGCCGGGGACGCGGCGGCCTTGTGCGGGCTGTGGCAGTCCACGCAGGTAACGTGGTCTGCCCTGCCATCGAGCATTTCTCCCGGGCGGTGTCCACTTCCAGTCTCGAATATGGGATGGCGGTACGGCTTGCGGAACGCGTCGGCCACCCTGCCGTCCGCCACGTTTCCGCTATGGCACGAAAGACAAACCTCCTCCGGCCGGTCGGACGTCAGCAGCGTTTCTTTCCCCGGGGCGTGATGGTTGGCGTGGCAGTTCAGGCATGCGTTGGAGGCGACTGTATCGAAATCCGTGTGCGGCCATGGGTCCCTCCCGCTGCCCGTCCACGTATTTCCTGCAAGCGCGTGCGCCGTGTCGTCGAAACCGTCTATACGGTGGCATTCCCTGCACAAACTGGCCCCCGTATTGTCCATGACCAGAAAGTTTCCCCACTGCGGGTCGTGCGGATCATGGCAGGTGGTGCACTGCATCATCCCGAGGTGGTCCAGCGTGATGGCCGGGTCCCAGGAATAGGGGGCGGCCAGTTCACCCTGCGGACGGGAGAGCGCCTCGGCGTAGCTGAAGGAAATCGGGTGATCGTCCCGCAGGTCGGTCCCGATGAGCCCGCCCCCGGGAGGCATCGTGCTCGAACCCGACATGGGAATCGGCGAGGATTCCGATACAAGGTCCCCGAGAGCGATCGTCCCGTCGTGGCAGCTCAGGCAGAGCTTCGACGATCCAGTCGGCTGCCCCGGTTTTGCGTGCAGCGTCGGGCTGTCGTAAGGCGTATACAGCGCCGCGGAATCCCGCCGGTTCCAGAGGGGAGCCACCGTGCGCGACCCGTGCGGCGTGTGGCAGAAAATGCACACGCGGTCCTCCGACACCGCGCGGACGGTCCCCGGCCCGCTCGCGGAAAGATTGTGCGGCGAGTTCACCACACTATTGAATTCAGCCCGCACGACAGGGAGAAGCAACAGCAGAACGAGAGCCAGGCCTGCGGCAATCCGGAAGGTGTTTCTCATGGTTGCTCCCCTTCTTGAGTGGGTTCTCCCCCGCCTCCATCATTTGTAGAAAGCATCCGGAACACCTGCACCCGGCTGTTGTAGGTATCGGCGACGAATATCAGGTTCCGCTCCCGGTCCGCGTGCAGCCCTGCCGCAAGCCAGAACTGTCCCTTTTCGGCGCCAGCCTGCCCGAGGCTCATCAGCAGCTCTCCGTCCTCATTGAAAAACACCAGCGAATCGTAGAGTCCTTCCACTGCTGCATAGACGCCGCCCGCTGGACTGGCGATCCCCTTCGGGCGCGCAAAATCACCACGAGCGTTCCCCGCCTCTCCATACACGGAAAGCACCTCCCCCGCGGCGGAAATGCGCTGGATGCGGAAGTTCATGCTGTCCGCCACAAGCAGGCTGCCCTCCGCGTCGAACGAAATGTGGGTCGGGAAGTTGAACTCCCCGGGAGCGGCGCCATTCCCTCCAAGAACTTTCTCCACTTCTCCCCCGGGAGTAAACACCACGACCGAATGCCGTGTAATATCTGTCGCGTATATACGTCCTGTATCCGGGTGGATGGCCATGCCGCCGGGCCTTTGGAACTCGTAGTCCTTGGCAAAGGCGCCCAAGCTGCGGCCGTTGCGGTCAAATCTTTCAATTGTGCGCCTGCGCGAATCCGCAACCAGGATGGTGCCATCCGGGGCCACGGCCACACCCACCGGAGAAGGAAGACCACCCTCCAAGTCCTCACCGAGCGCCCGGTACCGCCGGCGCTCCGCATCGTATAGATGCACG
Source organism: Candidatus Sumerlaeota bacterium (assembly GCA_007133495.1). GTDB lineage: Bacteria > Sumerlaeota > Sumerlaeia > SLMS01 > SLMS01 > SLMS01. Next base: position 2,760 of record SLMS01000316.1, read on the forward strand.
CGGCCCAGTCCCGGGTCCGTGACTACCAGCCCGCCCCCGGAATATGGAACAACGGCGTACGGACGAACCATGCGGTTGTCCTCCTCGCCCGCGACGATCCCGATTACGGAGGAGAGGAAATTGCCCGGCTCGTAAAGATCACCGGGCCGGGTGATGCTGGTGACGTATTGCACGCGCGGTGTTTCCGGTGCCGCCGGCCACACGGGTGCATCCGGACCCGGTATATACGGATTGAGCGGCGCGCCCGCGCACGCGGAAAGCAGGACGGCAGCGATCAGGATGGCCGCTATTCTCATCTTTGCCTCCCGGAGAAGACGCGCCGGCCAAGCCCAAGCCGCGTGGCAACGAATAGCTGCAACCGGTCCTGCCTGGTGTCCGCCACGTCGTGATGCTCAACCCGCGCTCCGCCTTCCACGTTCAGCCGGCGGAACTGATATCCGATACGGCCGACAATGCCGCTCGTGGTGCGTTCCGTGCGCCCGGTGTGCTTGAGCACTCTGCCTTCCAGGCGCCAGTAACCGTCGCGCGCAATCGGACCGTTCAGGTGCGTACCTGCAAAGGTGAATGTCTCGCGGCGGTCCCTGCGGTCTCCGAAATCCGTGTCGAAATCCGTCCGAGTTACGCCCGCGCGCCAGCCCCACCGGACCCGCCTGCCAAGGTCGTGATTGCCCTCCAGTTGATTCCGCCACTGGTCGTATCCGCCGAGATCGTCGTCGTACATTTCGTACTCGGACGTGTAGGCGAAGTCGCGCCAATCCTGCCTCAGCCCCACCATCTGATTTGTGTACTCCACAACGTTCAGTTCCACGGGCGAATCCACGTTCCGCGCACGGAAAGTATTGCGGCGCGCGTAGAGGGAAAGGCCCCTCGCCACCCTGTCGAAGTCGTGGCGGACATGATAGCTCTGATCGTCGGCTATGTACGACTCGTCGCCGACCAGCTCGACCTGATAATCGACGAGGACCCGCGTCCCGTCCGCGAGCAAACCTCCCGGAAGCACTTGAATGCCGGTCCGCCCTCCAACCGTCACGACGCGGTAATCGAATCCTTCCTGAAAAACCGTCACTCCATCCGTGGCCGTGACCCGGATGGAGGGAATGATCACGTTCGGTTCGCTCAGGAACGTGGGAAAGGCCACGCGCACGACGATGGATTCACCAATGATCTGCGAGGTTGCGGCCATGCCGGAACGCTTCACCTGGTCCAGCGTATGCGCATACCCGGCGGTGAGCAGCCCCCACGGTGTGAGTTTTCGATAGTTCAGCCGGAGCGTCGGCCCGTAGCGGTCCTCCGTGAAGCCGTCGCGGTCCGTGCGCTGGGCGTGCAGGTTGAAGTGATAGGCCAGGCTCTCGAACAGATCCCCATCAAATCCTGCTTCGCCGCGGTAAGTCTCGGAACTCCCGAAGTCGTACTCGTTACGCAGGATGCTATACGTTGCGTAGGGGCGGAAGAGCCGGTCGGCGCGGTATTGCAGGCGCTGTTGAAAGAAATAGGTGCGCAGGTCCCGCGTGCCCTGCCGGTCGTGTAGCCGGAAGTTGGTGCGGAGGACCATGCGCTGCAGCTCATCGAACGCGATCCGGTTGGAGACGTTGAGATCGTGGCTTAACTGGTCCGTTTCCCTTGTCACGTCGCCGGTGTGCGTACGAGCGGTGAACCGGCGATCAAAGGACTGGACCCGGTAACGCACGTCTGTGCGGACCCTGCGCCCCAAGTTGTGCCGAAAATTGTACAGCAGCATGTCGCTCACCGTGGTCCCGCTGCTGCGGAAACCGAATGTTTCGGTTTCCGTTCGGCGTGCCGTGAGGTCCATGTTTGTCGTTCTCGTCCGCCAGCGGACCGTCCCGCTATATGAATCGGTGACGGTTCGGTGCCGGTCAAGAAAGAGACCCATCAGTATCCGCTCGTCCCGGCTTGCCGTGACTGTCCCCGATACGGGCTTTTCCTTCAGTATCTCTGCCCGTAGATTGTAACCGAGAAGCGTGTCCAGGTCCCTGGAGGAGCGGGAGTCCGTGAAAGGGCTGCTGTGGCTCAGCCATTGTTGCGACAGCCCCATCTTCAGCTCTGCGGTGTAGTCTATAAATTCCGGGTGGTATCCGTACCCCCTCGCTCTGCCAAGCAAATACTGCTGGAAGTAGTGGTTCGAGAAGCGTGTCCGTCCGCTCTCTGTGCGGCGGATGGTGTCGCCGAAATAGTGGTATTCCATGCCGAACTCCCCTTCCACTTCAGTGGTGGCAAACGTGCGGATGGGGTACTCCTGTCTGTTCCTGCCCCGCTGCCCCCATGCCTCCGTGGCGGCAAGGGAAAACCCGAGCAGAGCAAACAGCATCGTGAGCAGAGTGGTTGGCTGCAGCGCCATGCTCGCACCCGGGGGTCGTCAGGAATTCCGGCCCGTGGCCGGGGGCTCTTGGGCCTCTTCGTTTTCCTCCTCTATTAATCGGCGGCGGAGCGCCTCGGCGCCCTCCAGCTCTTCAAGTTGCTCAAGAAGCTCTGCCGCCTCCCGGCGGTTTCCCGCCTCAAGAAGGATGAACACCATTTCACGCAGGTCGTGCTGCTCAAGCCCGTCCTCTTCCGCCGTCTTCGTATAATAATGACTTGCGCGGTCCCATTTTTCCAGGAGCGCAAGACGCCGGCCCAGGCGAATCGGCAGGTCCGCTTCGGGGGCATCCGGCGCGGCAACGCCGCGATCCAGCTCCCCGGAAATGTCGTTCGTCCACGCCTCCACAAAACCGGAGTGAACGCTGCTGATGTTTCCCTCGTCATCGACAAGGAAGGCTACCGGTGCAACGGCAGCACCGTAAGCCATTTTATAGAGAGATTCCTGATCAGGCAGGACCGCCCACTCGTCCAGGTCCGGAGGCGTAACCCCGCGTTCCGGAACGATGAGGACGACGTCCGCCCTGGTTGAGATCGCGCGGGCCGCTTCCTGCATTGCGTCCCACCCCTCCTGCCCCGGATCGCGGAGGACGAAGAAGATCGCGGCCGGTGCTTTCACTCCCGCTGTGTCTGCAAATGTATCGAAAAGGGGGGCGTGATGACCGGCACGGGGAAGCTCGCCCAGCCGGTCCATGATCTCCATCGCCTCTTCTTCCTCCCCAACCTGCACCAGTACATCTGCCTTCTCGACAAGCACCTCTTCCGGAAGAGGCCCTTCCTCCTCAGCATTCCGATAGTAAGGGAGCGCCCGTTCCCAGAGCCCGCGCTCCGCCAGACGCCGGCCCAGTTGAACCTGCATGGAAACCTGTGGCGCCGGAGTGCGTACCACGTCCCGTCCACGTAATTCCTGCAGCAAATCAAGCTGGACCGCCCGCACCAGTCCGGGGCTGTATCCCGGGTGATAGCCGATAACCGTGCCGTCACTCGAGATCACAACAGCAGTCGGCGTCGCGACGATTCCATACCCCGTGTAGTACGCATCGTCCGTGTCTATTATTAGCACCCAGTCATCGGGAAGCGCCCCTTCATCGAACGAATTGGGAACCTCCTCCCGGGACAAAACGACCACACCGTTGGACTCCTGAAAAAGCTCCGGTCCGCGTTCCTGCAGCCCTCGCAGTTGAAGGACAAACCTTTCTGAGTGAGCATCGTCCCGCTTGGCGAAAACGAGCACGAGTGGCCCGGGCATTTCGCCGTTTTCGACAGAAATGCCTGCCTCCTGCTGCAACGCCTCGAGCATCGGCGCGGGCTCTCCCGGGGTGACTGTGCCCATGGCGTCCGCCGTGAGCGACAGCACCACCACCAGTGCGGCAGCCAGAAGCCGCACGGGGATGCTGAGGTCCCGGCCGGCGCGCCTCATTGTGATTCCAGTTCCGGCGTCACACGGTCGTATTCGTAAGGAATGTGACAGCCTGTCTGGCACGTGCCGCCCGTCTCGGTTTTGTCGAATTCAACCGGCATCATCCACATCCCGAAGGGCACTTCGGTGCGGACGTGGTTCGGTTGCACGGAAGCGTGTTCGGAGTGACAAGCGCGGCAGGTTCTCCCCTTTTCCTGCACAACGTGGAGATAGTGCAGGTTCAGGTCGCCGTCCCGGAAGCCCGTCACTTCGGTGCGCTCCGCCTCTATAATAGTTCGGTCGTGGCAATCGAAGCAGAGATTGTAGGCACCCTCTTCATAAGCTGCGTAGAACTCGGCCGGATACGACTGGTTGAGGATGCTGCGGACGTCTGACCCATGCGCCTGGTGGCAGGCCACGCAGTTGTCCTCGCGAATCGGGCCGTGAAGGAACTCCGCTCCATCGATTTCGGCCCGCACGTTGTTAATAACCCGGTCGTCCTCGCGGTGAATTTCCTCGCTGTGGCAGGAAAGGCAGAGTTTCTTCGTGTCGGTTCCGAGGAGCGCCTGCTGCATCGAAGCGTGCGGCGCATGGCAATTCTGGCAACTCTCCCCTTCGGTCATCGCGGCGTGGGCGTATTGTGCCTCCATGCTGGTCTCTATAAAATCGCCGTGGCATGTAAGGCAGAGGTCCGGTCCCTCCTGCGGGTGGAAGAACTGCACGTCTCCACCGTGCGGGTCGTGGCACCCGGCGCATTCCTGCACCACCGGCTCGTGCAGCGAAATCGCGTTCTCCAGGGTGACTTCCACGTCCACGTGACAGGCCAGGCATAGGTCGCGGCGCTCCTGGACGAGCAACCCTGCATGGTCCGACTGGTGAGGCGTGTGGCAGACAAGGCATTCGCCGACCGCCACCGGCCCGTGCAGGTGAGCACGCCCCTCGCGCACGTCGTCGTGGCAGACGTTGCAGGAGTCCACCCCCCCGCCACCGTGGAGGAAGTATCTATTATCCTCGCCGTGCGGGTTGTGGCACTGCGTACAATCGGACTGGAAAGGACCGTGGATGTAATCCTTCTGTTCCTCCGGCTCGTGGCACATCATGCAAAGCTCCGTGCCGGCTTCCGCCATCTGGAACTCATGGCGGTCGTCTATCGGAACGTGGCACATTTCGCACTGCCCCAGGTTCACCGGCCCGTGGAGAAACCGGTCCTCCATGACATCTCCGTGACATTCGGAGGTTACACAGGAGGGTCCCAATTCAATATCCCCGGTCGTTGCGGGAGCCCCGATGGGAAGCAGCGCCACCAAAGCCGCAGCCACCGCAAACCCAACCAGAAGAATTTTCGTGTACATGACGCGCCTCTCCTTTCCGTTCTAACCGAAAATGGCCGTAATCTCCGTCCGGATCGCCAGAATGATCAGCATGATGCCGAAGGCGAACGCCGCCATCCCGAGCCCCGCCCCAAGAACCCGCCACCTCAGCGGCATCGGCTCGACGATCTCCTGCTCCAACTGGTTGGCTTCCAACAACTGCTCGTACTGCGCCGGCCGCTCCTCCTTCAACTCTGCCTCCGGAATCTGTCCCGTCCACATCGTCATATCGATGGGGAACTTTTCAGGCCGCAGGTGCGTGTTGAAAAAGTGCACCAGGAAAATGACTGAGGCCGCCAGCAACGCCTCGATACTGTGAATCACCATCGCCACGTTCAGGACCCATCCGGGGAACCATTGCGTGAAGAACGTGGGCCACCAGAGAATTACCCCTGTCCCGCCGATAATGATCACACCCCAGATTTCGCCCCAGTAATCGAATTTCTCGAAATACGTCCACCGGCCGAACCGCGGACGCGGCCCCAGCCAGAAGAACCACCGGATCATCGCGAAGAAATCCTTCACGTCCTTCCAGGAGAACAACATCGAGTCCGGGCCGGTGAGGTAACGCCACCTCGGCCGGGGGCAGTCCCTCACGAAGAACACCGCAAGGTGCCACAGGTGAATTAGTACGTAAACCGCCGTGGTGACCGCGAAAATGCGGTGCAGCAGCCCCATCATCTCCACACCACCGAACACCGCCGTCAGCCGGTGGGCCCATTCGGTCTCGCTGTACTTGAGGGGAAAACCTGTCGCCACAAGGCCAAGGAAGCTCACCACGATGAGGCCGTGCGTGAATCTGTGCGTGAGGCTGAACCGGCGCACCATCCGGCTGCCGCGGTGCGGCGGGGCGGGATTCCGCAGCCGGCCGACAAGCGTCCGCTGGAACCAGAACACCGAGTGCGGAATGAAAAACGCCAGCACAGAGCAAAGGAGAGCGATCATCCCCCAGAAAGCATAAAAGACCGCCGGGTGCAGGTCCGGGTCCATAAAGTCAACGTGGGCGATATACTGCACGAAATTCTCATTCGCCCCGGGGTGGCAGGCCCCGCACGTCTCTACCAGGTTTTCTTCCGAAATGCGCGAGGCGGGGTTCGAGGCGGGCAGAATATCGTGCGCCCCATGGCAGCTCGAGCAGATCGCCACTGAATCGTGGCCAAGGTTCCGTGCCTTTCCGTGATAACTGCGCAGGTACGACGCCCCTAGGTCCAGGTGGCAGTCGGAACATTCCCTGATCACGCCGGTGAGGAAAGCCTGCGATACTTCCTCGATACCGTGGCTGTGGTGGCAACTCACGCAGGTCGGCGCTTCCTCCGGCGACTCGGCCACGTAAAGACCGTGAACGCTTGGTTCGTATTTCTCGACAATCCCCTGGTGGCAGGACCCGCAGGTATCGGAAACGTTGGTTGGATGGAGAAGGCTTTCGGGGTTCTCCTTTGGGAGGATTGTGTGGGTGCCGTGGCAGTCGCTACAGAGAGGCCCCTGCACCAGTCCGAGTCTGTATATCGCATCGCCGTGGATGCTGTCATGGTAGGTCTGCGCGGGGTCGAAGCCGTAGGCCCCGTCGTCAGCGTGGCACGTTGCACACTGCTCGACCATCTGGACGGCGCCGCGGTAGGTCCTCGGTGCATCCGCCGGGCGGACCGTGTGGGCACTGTCGTGACAATCGGTGCAGGAAGGCGTTCCCGGCGCCGCCGGATCGTGGACGCCGAGAGCCAGCTCGTGTTCCTGCTCGATATGGCAATCGGTGCAGGCTGGCATGTCCAGGAACTGATCGTGCGGGAGCGAAGCGATGCCTGTGTGGCAATCCTGACAGGAGATGCTGCCGTGTGCTGATGCGGCGAAATCCTCCCGGTCCACGTAAAGGCCGGCGGTCTCATTGGGCTCGCGGAACTCGTATCCCGTTTCCGGGGGACGGACCATCGCCGCCAGCGCCTGTGGTGACCGCTGCAGAATCCACGACTCCCCGTGGCAGCGCTGGCAGCGTTCATTCGGGTCCTGCGCCAAGGCCGGCCCGGCGAACAGGACGAGGCCGAAAAGCAGAAGCGCGGCAACGCCGGCGGACCTAGTACATGCGATGCGGATCATGGCATGACACACAGTTTGGGAAGTCCGGTTCGTCCAGGTGATGCGGTTCCGAGCCGGTCACATCGACGTGACAGTCGAGGCACAGCTCCGGTACCGGCGTTTCCAGGAGCGCCTCGTGCACCGAGGCGTGGGGCACATGGCAGGGCACACAGGTCCCGATATTGATCGGGCCGTGGTCCCATTCCTCCTCGACGCGCTGTTCCAGATGGCACCGGTCGCAGAGCGCCGCGTCGGTGACAATATCGAGCATGTCGCGCTCGGTGTCGTGGCAGGCGCGGCAGTTGTTCGCCTGGTACGGCTCGTGAATGGACACCACGCGGGTGACGGGGACTGTATCCCGGGGAGGGCGCGGCCGCTCGCGCAGAGTCGCCAAGCCTTCCGCGAAGGGCGACTGGTAGCGCTCGGCCCGCTCGGGGCGCTCCGGCTCCTCCACCTCCATGCCGGGAGGCGGCGGCACCCCGTCGAAAAAAAAACTGAGCACCCGATAGCGCGTTGCGGGCGAGCATGCCGCCACCGCCACGCAGAAAGCAGCTATCAGAATGCTCAGGGCGGTGCGCTGCCCGCCCGTGCCGAGCGTCATGACTCACCGTCCCGGTCCCTGGCGATGGCAAAAAAGTTCACGAAATTCCCGCCCTCCTGATTCACCACGATGGCGAGGCTTTCCGCGTCGAAGCCGTTCATCAGGCGCTCGTTGAACCACGGCACGTCCGGCCAGGAAATGACGCTCACCCCCGCGGGGAGGTTGAGGTTCCCGCCGTCGGCTCCCGGCGCGCCGAAGAAAAGCAGCAGCCGGCCTTCGGGGTCGAATATCTGCACGTTTGCGAACCGCGAGTCCGCCACGAAGAGCCGGCCGTGCCGGTCCAGCGAAAGCCCTTTCGGCCACGCGAAGCTGCCCAGCGTGCGGCCCGCCTGCCCCACCGTCGCCACCGGCTCCCCGTCGAGCGTCAGTTTCTGCACACGGAAGTTTCCCGTATCCGTCACGAACAGGTGCCCCTCCCCGTCCAGTTCCATGTGCGTGGGAAAGAAGAACTCGCCCGGTTCGCTGCCGAGGCCACCGAAGCTCCGGAGCAGGGAGCCGTCCTCCGCGCTCCAGACCTCGATCGTATGGGTGCTCGCGCCGCAGACGAACAGCTCATCGCCGGAGGGTGCCACGGCCACCGGCGCGATTTCCCCCGGCCGGCCCCAGGCCGCCGCAAACGATTCGTCCGGATTATAGACAAGCACGGCCTGCCGTACCGCGTCCGCCACAAACAACCGGCCATCCTCGTCGAAGGCCAGATTGTTCGGCTGCCGGATTTTCCCAATCCCCCGGTCGCCGCGCAGCCGGCGCGCCTCTCCCGTCCCCAGATCGTAAACCACCACGGTGTTGAACACCGTGTCGCAGACGTAGAGCCGGTCCTCCCGCAGCAAGGCGCTGATCGGCTTGGCCAACTGGTGGCTCACCGGAGCGGGGCCAAGAACGAACTCCGCGAAACCGGTCCGGCTCTTCGGCAGGTCCGCCGTGGAGGAAATCGAGCCGAGATACTGCACCCGGGGTTCCGCGGGCGGATGGGGGAAAATTACGGGAGTTTCGGGGATTTCCGGCCCCCGGGCCGTGGCACAGCCTGCCAGCGGCAACACTCCGGAAATCAGTAACGAGGGAAGCGCCACGGCGAGGAGTAATCTGGAAAAAATGCGCATGCCGTTCATCTTACGTTCTCCCGGCAGGGAACGGTGGAGGTGCCTTCCCCCTATGAAAGGATCGTGCCCGCAGCGGCCCGGAGCCGCCCTCCTGCCACGGGCCCGCCCGGCACCAGCTCGGGGACTCTGTCTATAAACGCCCGGGACCCTGCAAAAAGCCGCTAAAGGCGGAAAAATCAACGAACGGCCACACTTCCGGAAGAACCCAAACAAACCCACGCACAGCTCCCGGACCAGCTTCCCGCCCAGTGAGGCCACCCGGCCCGGTCGGCCACGCAAGAAAGCGTGACAGCCCGGTCACACTTCCCGGACGCCGCCCCACCAGCACAAAAGAGCGGAGCGCCGCGGAAACCGCAGCGCTCCGGAGGAAAGAGGTGCACCGGCTGTGGCGTGCGATTACTTGTCGTGGCAAGTCAGGCAAAGCTGACTTCCCGTCTGCGTAATCATCAGCAGGTTGTCGTTCACTGCCGCGGCCGTCGGCCCGTTGTGCACATCGTGACAGGAGCTACACTCCATATAGCCGTTGAAGAGCAGGTCCCGGTCGATCGTGGAGCCAAGGCCCGAGGGTGCAGAGCTGGGCGGATGGAGTTCGCCGTCGATGTCAGCGAGTGAATCGTCGTAACGGAAGGAAACCGGGTGGTCGTTCGCCAGCCCGTCCGCACCGATGGCCAGATCGCCGCCGAGGAAGATCACCCCCTGGTTCCCGCCGTAGGAGTCCACGGCGACTGTGCCATCGTGACAGGAGAGGCACAGTCTGGAGGCGCCCGAGGGCTGCTCCATCGTCGCGTCCAGGGTCGGACTGTTATAGAGTTCGTAGGTTTGCGTCGTGACCTCGTGGTTCCACAGCGGCGCGTCGGTAACGCTCGTGTCCGCGCCGTGGGGCGTATGGCAGAACACGCATATCTGCGCGTCCGCATGCAGTGCCGAGAGGTCGTGGGCGGAACCTTCTATCTGCGAGAATGATGGGCTTGAGATGCCCACGGCGATCACGGCAGCGGCAGCAAGGGCAACGCCCGCCCAGGCTTTACGATTTGATAGCAGCATGGTCACACCTCTCTGACGTTCTCTCCCGCCGCACACGCGGCGGTTACTGGAGTGGATGCCTGGATTGACGGATCAGGCCCGTGGCGGCCTCCCGCAATTCCCGGGGTTCAAATTCCCGGAGGAGAAAATAACTCACCCCCTCCGAGACAATTTTGGTGCCAAAATCCTTGTCCAGCTCTCTTGACGCCACAATCACCGGAGAGCGGATGTGCGCCCGCTTGATGTCCCGCAGCACACCCACGGCCCAGTCGAGGTCGTCGTCCGGATCGAGGAGGACAGCCCCGGGCAGCGCCGGCTCCTCCCGCCAGAAACCGAGCTTCTTCACCCGGCCCCGGCCAAGGATGCGGATGGGGAGAAGCTGGTCCTCCAGCACCTTCCGGACGCGCTCGCAGAACTCTGCATCGTCGCTCACCACCCACAAGCTGTCTTCCTTCTCCCGGCTTTTCATTTCCGGCCTCCGTCTATTCCCATTCCACCCGGCTACCAGATGATCCAGGAAGTCCCCGGCTCCATCGGTGGCTCGGCCACTTCCTGTACGGGGCCGCGCAGGTCGATGGTCGGGAAGTCCTCGGTAATCGGGCGGCCGTACACCCCGTAATACGAACGCTGGAGAAGCTGGACGGCGTAGGAGGTGTTGTGGATGCCGAAACTGCCATCCAGCACCACGAAGTTGTAATTGTAGAGCGCCCGCTTCTGGTCGTCGCTCAGGTTGGCGAAATCGCCGGCACCGATGGAGATCGACCCGTTTGCACTGAGGGAGGTGCCCGGCATGTTCTCCAGGATGCCCGGCCGCAGCAGGTCGAACAGGCCGGCAACCTGGGTCTGCACACCCTCGACCGAGCCGCTGCCGTCGTAGTCACCCGTCGCCGGGTAGTCGTAGGTGTCCAGCCCCTGGTGGCATTGTGCGCACGCGTTGACCGCGTTGGTGACGTCCCCGTCGGGGTCGCGCATGGCGAAGGTGTGCTCACCAACGAGCGGCGGCGACAGGTCATCCGGCGCGCCCACGCCATCCGCCATGTGGCACTTCGCGCAGCTATTGGGAACGACGACAGCGTGAGCTGAACTCGGGGCGAAATCGAGCCCGAAGGAAACACCAGTCGATCCCAGCAGCATGTCCGCCTGCGTGCTGGAGTGCGGCCCGCGGAAGCTCGAAAGAGCCGTCGCCTCCGCGTCGCTTACACGCGAGTTGTGGCAGCGGAAGCACATGCCGCCGGTTCCGGAAGTCCACGGCCGTTCGCCGGATGGGATCGTATAGTCGCCCGCCACGCGCAACTGGTGCGGATAGTCCGAATAGTGCGGGTCGTGACACGAGGAGCAGGTGATCCCGTGGTAGTCGGACGGGTCCAACTGCGGGATCGAAGTGTTCTTGGCGTGAACAGCCACGAACCCCTCGCCCGTGTGGCATTCGCGGCATGCGTCGCGATCGGCCACGCTTCCCCCGGCGAGTTCCGCCGTGGTCACGTGTGCCGAGCCCCGCCATTGATAGAAGCCCTGGTAGAACCCGCTTCCTGAATCGTGGCACTGGGCACACTGCGCGGTGCCAAGGTTGGCCCCGTCTATACCCTTGTCGGACCGGGTCAGGTTCGCCGGGTGAAGCGACCCGGCGCCATGGCAGCTTTCGCACTGAAC
>SLMS01000064.1 GCA_007133495.1 Candidatus Sumerlaeota bacterium
CAGATCAATTTTTCGTTCATAGGTGCCGGCCAGCCCTTGGTAATCGCGCATAATACGGTATGCGCGCAGAAGCTCCTCCAAGCTGGTCAGCACGGACGCGATGTCCTCGGCATGTAACTCCCCGTCACCCCTGTGTTCGTGCAGCAGACTAATCGCTTCATTAAGGGGTGCGACAGCCTCCTCGGGCGTTTTCGAAGTCGTGATCAGGGTGGAACCAATCCGATTCAGCGCATCAGCGAGCCGGGCCGGGTCCGGCGGAGAAGACTGTCTATATATTTCCAGCGCAGTCCGAAAGTGGTCAAGAGCCTCTTCCTCTTGTGGTTCTATCCCATAGAGATGCAGTATCCCAAGCAAGACATGGCTGTCCCCCACGTTTACATGCTCAGCGCCATATTCCTCCGCGGCGAGGCGGGGGAGAGCCCGTGCCCTGGATTGCAGCCTCTCAAGTTCGGCCTGGCCGCCATCTGCCAGGAGCATCGTGTCCAACACAGAATCATAGAGCTGTTGCCAGTCCCCTGAATCATCTCCGGCCTCTGGACCCTCAGCGCCGTTGCCCTGATCTTGGGCGGGAGCGTTGTATCGCCCAGCTTCCCGCCCTTCGCAGGCGAGGAGGAGAACGGCAGTCACACCCAATGCAGCGAGAGCTTTTCTGCAGGATATTGTCTGTATCATGCTCAAGAAAGAACGTGCCCGGGAAGCAGCCCGGGAGTCCACCGGGGAAATACGCCACTCGGGAGAGTGGCGCTCCCAGGTTCGTGTGGCCGGACCGGCCGGGCCGGGAGGGAGGCTGTTGCGCTCTGTCGTCATGGAATTCGGGGACCTCATACCATCCACTTGGGTATCGCAGCCCCAGAGCCGGATGGCATCGGTCTCCGGCAGAGCGCCGCCGAAGTCAAGCGCATTATGCCTCCGCCGCGTTTTGCGATAGGATTTCGCTTCCGTCTACGTGGTTGGCCAAATCTCAACACGAACCATGTTCTCATCAATTGGTGTGATGCGCAGCGTCCACACTTCTGAGTACGGGCTATGGTTTCTTAATGCCACACGAACTCCCTCCTCTGCCAACGGAGTGATGCTTCCCACTGAAGAGTCTGGAAGAATGGCTCGTGTGTGCTCCGCCAGATGGATTCGAATCGCTTCGAGATTCTTCTCAGAGGCCAACCCGGAGTCAGCATCCACCAATTCGACATCAACAACTATCGGGCCAGTAAACCTCCAGAAATAGTACGCTCCCCTGGGGAAAGCAACCAGGCACAACAGCATCAAAAGAATAAAACAGGCTAAGATCGAAGAAAGAACCAACCTCGGTGTGCTCATATCTGTCCCATGCGAAAAACTTGGCGTTCAACAGTCTTGCGGGGCAAGTTTGTGAGCGGCATTGTAAGCGGGGAAATACGCCACTCGGGAGAGTGGCGCTCCCAGAGTCGTGTGGCGGAACCGGCCAGGCCGGGAGGGAGGCTGTTGCGCTCTGTCGTCATCATGTCCGAAAATCCCACGTCGACTGCGCCTTCTGGATGGGGTCTGCGTGCCCTGTCGCGGGCCGGCAAGTCAAGGCGTTTCGAATGAACCGCCAATCGGAGATTGACGCCCCCCAGCGGTGGTGCCGCGGCTACTCCTGGCGCCCCATCGCGCGCTCCCGCAGCGCCTGCTCGCAATAAAGCCGCGCCGCAGCCACCGCCGAGAGCACCGGCAGCCAGAAAACATTGCACGGAATAAGTATCAACAGCGCCACCCCAAGCCCCAGCGGCAGCGAAAGGCGCTTGCGGTGCGCCATCCAGCGGAGCTTCTGCGGGATGGTCATCTTCCGCCGGTCCAGGATGGAGCTGTACGCGTTCAGCGAAAGAAAAACTATATTATTCGCAAACGTAAGGGCGGCGGAAAGCGGCGTCCCAATCAGCGGGAACAAATTGAGCCCGAAAAGACCCACATAGATGGGCACGACAATACCGATACGCCGTAGCGCCTCCTTGGTGGAATGGAAGGCGCCGATATACCAGCGCTCGCGCGGGGGGATCAGTTCCGGCGCCGCGGCGAGCAGTTCCTCCTCGATCTCCTCCACGATGAAGGAGCAGAAGGGGGCGCTCACCGGAATGACAAGCAGGTAGGAGGCGACGCCGCTCACGATCAGCAACACAAGGAAGGCTAGCGCCTGCGCAAGGAGGGCCAGCTCGCGCGGCAGCTCCCACTGCTCCTCCACCCAGCCGCCGAGCGGGAGCACCAGCCCCTGGAATCCGATCGTCAGCAGGGCCGCCAGAATGGCCAGGCTCAGCATCGCCGGAATCACGGCCACGAGCAGCAAACGCGGGCGAACAAGCAAAAACCCGATCGAGGCGACCGGCGCGAGCAGCACGCGCAAAAACGAGGGGAGGGAAATCTGAGGTTGCATCGCGGGGCGGTCCGTTCGCTCCGATTGGTGGTGCGCGGCGCGGCCGCGCGGAACTGCCAAGACCCGGAAAGGGCGGATTGGGCGCGTGCCGGTCAAGGTCCTGCCACAGACCCTCATCAACCAGATCGCCGCGGGCGAGGTCATTGTCCGCATGGCCAGCGTGGTCAAGGAACTGGTGGAGAACTCCATCGACGCCGGCGCCACGCGCATCGAAGTGCTCGTGGACGCGGGCGCCCGCGACCTGGAGGTGCGCGACAACGGATCGGGCATGGACCGGGAGGACGCCGAGCTGGCGCTCCAGCGCCATGCCACCTCGAAGATCGAATCGCTCGACGACCTGCTGGCGCTCCAGACCCGCGGGTTCCGCGGCGAGGCCGTCCCCAGCATCGCCAGCGTCTCCCGCCTCGAAATGCAGACCCGCCCACACGACGCGCTCTCCGGCACCCGCGTGGTCGTGGAGGGCGGCCGCATCGTCCGCATCGAGCCGGCTGGCTGCCCGCCCGGCACCCGCATGATCGTCCGGGAGCTTTTCTACAACGTACCCGCCCGCCGAAAGTTCATCAAGACCCCCGCCAGCGAACTCAACGCGGTCATGGCGACCCTCATGCGCCAGGCCATGGCCCAGCCCGCCATCGGCTTCCGCGTCGAACGCGGCGGCCAGACCGTCATGGAACTGCCGGAGGGACAGACCCTGGCGGACCGCTTCCAAGGCATCCTCTCCGGCCAGATCAAACGCCCCCTCCTCCACCTCGATTTCGAACGCGATGGCTGCCGGGTTGCCGGTCTGCTGGCCCACCCGCACGAGGCGCGCGGGGACCGGCGTTCGCAGTTCTTCTTCGTCAACGGCCGGCCGTTCGCCTCCCGGCAGCTCGCCGCCGCGCTCGAGCAGGCCTGCAAGGGCTACGTCATGGCTGGCCGCTTCCCCATCTGCTGCGTGATGGTCGAATGCGGCGCCGGAGAGGTCGATTTCAACGTCCACCCGACCAAGGATGAGGTGCGCTTCCAGAACGAGCGGCTCGTGGCCGGGACCGTCTATCACGCCGCGCGCCACGCCCTGGAGGGGTGCGAGGACCTGATGGGCGAGATGCAGTTCCCCAAGCGCGAAGACGCACCGGAGCCGCCCTCCCCCGCCGAACCGCCAGCCGCGGCCGCCAGCCCGGAGAGCAGCACTCCCCAGCCCGAACCGGCCGGCCGTCCAGCGCAGGGTGGAGCTTCCGGCTCGCCCTTCCCCGGCTTCTTCGATTCACCCGAACGGCTGCTCCAACGCGCCTTCGACCGCAAACAGCACCGCACCACGCAGCCGGACATCCTCGCACCGCCGGCAGCCGGGCGCACCGCTGAGGCCGAGTCCCCTCCGTCCGCTCCGCACCCCGCGCCGGCAAAGCCCCCCCGCCTGCCGCGTATCCGCACCCAGGAGGGCGAGCCCGCTTCCGCCGGGCCGGGCGAACGCCCCGACC
>SLMS01000146.1 GCA_007133495.1 Candidatus Sumerlaeota bacterium
GGAACTGAACCCACAGGGCGAACCTGCCGTCGTGGTCCACCCACTCGTCAGCTTCCATCTCAAACTCGTACTGCCCGTCCCGGTCAGTGGTCAGGACCGCCTCGGCGTGGACGGCCTGCCTGCGGGTGGTATCCCCAAAATGAATGGTCCTGGCCTGCAGCTCCACCTCCACCCCGGGAATCGGCCGCTGGGACTCGCGGTCGTAAGCGCGGCCGGTGAGCCGCAGGGCGCGAGACTCCTCTTCCTCTTCCTCCGTTACCGCCACTTCGGCGGCCGTGTCCGCCTCAGGCTCTGCCTCCTCCGCGTCCGGCGGCACAGCGCCCTCGGCGGTCACCTCCGGTTCCGTGTCTTCGGCGACTGCCAGGACTTCCACCTCCGGCGGAGTGACCTCCTCCGCCGCGAGGTCCGGTTCGACCACCGGCTCCGCCTCCGGATCAGGCAGGGCGATGACCCCGGACACCACCGGGTCCTCCGGGGCACCGGGCTCTTCCACGGCCTCCGCCGGCGCCAAGTGCACACTATCCTCCGGCGCAACCTCCTCGCGCCCCACCAGCAGGAGCAGCACCCCCGCCGCCGCGAACACAACCATTCCGGCCGCCAGCAGCCATACCGCCGCCCGGCCGGCTTTGTACCAGGATGAACAGGCTCCCAACATCGATAGCCCCTCCGATTAGGGTGGCTTTTCAGTACTGTAACTTCTCCCCGCCGCCCAACGGCCCGGTCAATCGGACTTTCCACTCGGGCGCCGGCCGGGGACTCCGCGCTTGCTCTCCACCGCCGCAAAAGGGCAACATCGCCAATCAGGGCTGATAATCTGTCCCAGCATCCCGTTCCAATTTCCTTCCCTGCCGGAGCAACGCTCTAAATGGACGAATTCCGCGAGAACATCAATCCGATCGCCATCGAAGAGGAAATGCGCAACAGCTTCCTCGACTACTCGATGTCGGTCATCGTAAGCCGTGCGCTCCCAGACGTCCGCGACGGCCTCAAGCCCGTCCACCGCCGAATCCTCTACGCCATGTACAACGGCGGCTACCGCTCCAACCGCCCCCCCAACAAGAGCGGCCGCATCGTCGGCGACGTCCTCGGCAAGTACCACCCCCACGGTGACAGCGCCGTGTACGACGCCATGGTCCGCCTCGCCCAGCCCTGGTCCATGCGCATGCAGCTCGTCGAGGGGCAGGGCAATTTCGGCTCCATCGACGGCGACCCCCCGGCGGCCATGCGGTACACCGAAGCGCGCATGTTCCCCGCCGGCGAAGCGCTCCTTACCGATATAGACAAGGACACCGTCGATTTCGTTCCCAACTACGACGGCAAGGAACTCGAACCCGCCGTCCTGCCAGCCGCCTTCCCCAATCTACTCGTCAACGGCTCCGAAGGCATCGCCGTCGGCATGGCCACCAAAATCCCCCCCCACGCCCTGGGAGAGGTTATAGACGCGCTGGTCAAACTCATCGACGATCCGAAGGTCACCCTCGAGGACATCATGAAGGTCCTCCCCGGCCCGGACCTCCCCACCGGCGGGTACCTTGTCGGGCGCGAAGGCATCAAGCAGGCCTACGCCACCGGCCGCGGCCGGCTCACCATGCGTGCGCGCTGCCAGACGGAGCACCTCAAAAACGGCAAGGAAGCCGTCATCGTCTCAGAACTCCCCTACCAGGTGAACAAGGCAAACCTCATCAAGGATATCGCCGAGCAGATACGCGACAAGAAGCTTCAGGGCGTCACGGACGTGCGCGACGAGTCCGACCGCGACGGCATGCGCATCGTCATCGAGTTGCGCCGCGGCGAGGCCGCGCAAGTCATCATCAACAATCTATACAAGCGCACGGCGATGCAGACCAACTTCGGCGTCATCCTGCTCGCCATCGTCAACAACCAGCCCCGCTACCTATCGCTCCTGCGCATCCTGCAGCTCTACCTCCAGCACCGGCGCGAGGTTCTGCTCCGCGGGACGCGCTACGACCTCAACAAGGCGCAGGAACGCCTCCACATCGTGGAGGGGCTGCTCACCGCCCTCGCCAATATAGACGAGGTCGTCCGCATCATCCGCGAAAGCGCCGACACCGACTCCGCACGCACGGCGCTCATGGACAAGTTCCTGCTCACCAAGCGCCAGACCGACGCCATCCTCGAAATGCGCCTGCGCACGCTGACCGCCCTTGAGGTCCACAAGCTCGAGGACGAGGCGAAACAGCTTCGCGAGACGATCGAGTACCTGGAATCGGTCCTCGCCTCACCGAAAAAGCAGTTCTCCGTCATCCGCAAGGACCTGCTCGACGTCAAGAAGCGCTTCGCCGACCCGCGCCGCACCGAAATCATCGACGACCCGGGCGAGATGACCGTCGAGGACCTCATCGCCGAGCAGCGCATGGTCGTCACCATCACCCATCAGGGCTACATCAAGCGCACCGACACGAATCTATACAGAAAACAACGCCGGGGCGGCAAGGGCCTCATCGGCGCCGACATGAAGGAAGAGGACTGGGTGGAGCACCTGTTCGTCGGCACCACCCACGACTATATCATGTTCTTCACCAACAAGGGGAAGGCGTACTGGTTGAAGGTCTGGGAGCTGCCCCAGGGCGGGCGCAACAGCCGCGGCCGGCCGATCGTCAACCTGCTCGACCAGCTCGAAAAGAACGAGCGCGTCGAGGCAGTCGTCGCCGTCTCCGGCTTCCGCGACAACCAGTTCCTCCTCTTCTGCACCAAGCAGGGCCGCGTGCAGAAGAACGCGCTCTCGCTGTACAGCAATCCGCGCCGCGGCGGCATCAAGGCCATCAACATTGGCAAGGGCGACGAGTTGGTCACGGTCAAGCTCACAGAGGAGACGAGTGACCTGCTGCTCGCCACGCGCAAGGGCATGGCCATCCGCTTCAAGGTCAATGCGCTCCGCCCCGCCGGCCGCTTCACCCAGGGCGTGCGCGGCATCACCCTCCAGCCGGGCGACTACGTCGTCGGCATGGAAAGCCTGCGGCCCAACTGCACGATCCTCACCATCGCCGAAAACGGCATGGGCAAGCGCTCCGCCATCGAGGACTACCGCACCATCAACCGTGGCGGCAAAGGCGTCATCAACATGCGCCTCACCGAGCGCACGGGCGAGATCGTCGGCATCAACGAGGTGATAGACAGCGACGAACTGATCATGGTCACCCACCAGGGCCAGACCCTGCGCTTCCACGTCAGCGACCTGCGCGTCATCGGCCGCGCCACCCAGGGCGTGCGCCTGTTCAACCTGAACGAGGGCGACCGCATTGTGGCCATCTCCCGCGTCGCCGAGGAGGATGAAAAACTCGGCGCCAGCAGCGAAGGCATCCTCCCGGAGAACGGCGAACCCGAAACGGATGATAACGGCGCCGAGGAGGAGCCCGAAGGCGAAGAGTAACGCCAAGGGGGCGGCGGATTCCGCGCGGCAGGCTCGGTCGGCCGCAACGCAAGGCATTCCCCCGCCCCCGCAAGGCCTTATGTCTGCATTTTCGCTGCCCGCCAAGCCCGTCCCAAACCGGAACAGCCGGGCCATCCCTCCGGCCGCGTGCAGAAAATCGCCATGACAGAACCAACCACCCACCTCCGCCGCCACCGCATCCCGCTGATCGTCCTCCTGGCCGTGCCGGTGCTTTGGTGGTGGCCGGTGTTCGTGGGCTTTCTGCCGGACTTCATGGACACGGTGACCCACACCTACCCCATGCGGCTGGCAGCCGCGCGTCAGGTTTGGGAGTGGACGCTGCCGCTGTGGATGCCCAACCAGTTCTCCGGCATGCCGCTCGCCGCGAACCCACAAATCGCCGCCTGGTACCCGCTCCAGGTGCTCTTCTACCTGTACCCGTCGCCGCTGACCCACGGGTTGCTGGCCGCGTTTCACTACGTGCTGGCGGGCGTGGGAATGTATGCGCTCGTTTACTGGCACGCGAAGAGCCGCACCGTCGCGCTCTTCGCCGCCCTGCTCTTCCAGCTCAGCTCCATGCTGGTCGGCCGCATCGCGCTCCTGCCCCACGTCTATACAATGGCCTGGGTGCCTTGGATATTCCTCCTCAGCGAATGGGCCATGCGGGACCGCCACCGCCTGCCCGGCCTGCCGGCCTTCGCCCTGGCGTGGGCGCTCGCACTGCAGATACTCGCCGGCTCGCCGCAGGTGACGTATTACACCGCCCTGGCCCTTCTGGTGCTCTGGGCCGTGCGGTGGCTGCTGCCGCTTGGAGACGAGAATGGCGAGAGCCTCACCCAACGCCTCGCCCGCTTCGCCACCCACGGCGCCGCAGCCGCAGCCCTCGCCCTGCTAATCGCCGGGGTCCAGCTCGCCCCCACGCTCGAGCTGACCGGTCAGGTCGAGCGTGCCGCACTCTCCGTGGACCGGCTGAGCAGTGGCGGCCTCAACGGCAACCAGCACTGGCGTGCCCTCTTCGGCCTCACCGGTCAGGCACACGAAGACACGGACACCATCAACGCCATCGGCGTGGGGGCCATGCTCCTTGCGCTCCTTGCCTTCGTGGGGCCCACACACCGGCGCAGGGCGCTCCCCTACCTTGCCATCGGAGCCGGCGCCTACCTGCTTGCCATGGGTCCGCTCGCGGGCGTGTGGAAGACAGTCCTCCCGCTATACGATCACTTCCACGCCCCGCGCCGCAGCCTGATGTTCTGGACAGTGGCCGGATGCGTGCTCGCCGGTATCGGAGCAGGCAGGCTGATCCCCGTACTGGCCGGGCGGGAAGCACCCGTATGGACACTCCCCGCCCTGCTGCTCCTGGCGCTCGCAAGCAACTTCTGGGTCGTCCTCCGCGTCGAGCGCATCTTCACCGACCCCGCCCGGCACCATGCCCCTGAAGAGTTGCTCGCCGAGCTTCGCACCGGCGGCCGCTTCTTCACCATCGATCCCTCGCTCAGCTACTCCTACGACTCGCGCCGCGCGGACTACGGCGAGAGCCTCGCCCCCAACCTCGCCGCCTGGCACAACGTGCTGGACGTGCAGGGATACGACCCGCTCGTGCTCGAGCGCTACGCCCTGGCGCGGGACCTCGCCTCTGCCCGCTCCGGCGTCTTCTATCCCTCCCACGGCGCGTTCTTCACCGATCCGAACTCGCCGGTGCTGCGCCTCCTTGGCGTGCAATACATCCTCGGCCGTTGGGACCTCTTCGACCCCGGAGCCGTCATTCCCGGCACCAGTATAGACGCGGACGCCCTCGCCGGGCGCGTCGAACTCGTCCACGAAAGCCGATGGTGGCCGCTCTACCGCTACACGGAGGAGCGCCCCATGGCCTGGATCGTCGAGCAGGTGACCTTCGCCAACACCCCGCAGGAGGCCCTCCGCCTCTCCACCGTCAACGACCCCTACCGCACCGCCTTCGTGGAGGAACCGCTGGATATCCCGGCCATTACCGACCCACCCGGCGTATCCATGGAGTTCACCAACGCGCGCACCATCGATGTGACGATGGACGAACCGAGCGGTCAGTTCCTCTTCCTCACCGTTTCCTCCGCATGGGCCCCTGGCTGGACTGCCAGAACCGGGGGCGGCCAGCAGGCCGAGACGCTGCCCTCCCATGGCGTCCTGCTCGGGGTGGCCGTCCCGCCCGGCACCGAGTCCCTCCGCCTGCGGTACGCACCGCTCAGCTTCCGCCTCGGCGCGGGCCTCAGCGCCATAGGCATTCTCCTCGGCACGCTGATGCTGCGCCTCCGCCTGGAAAAGGAAGACCGGCCCGGCGTATAGACGCGGGCCGGCCCAATGCTCGCCGGAAGCTGCCCTCCCGGCTTAGTAGATCAGGTACTGCTCGCGGATTTCCATGAACTCCGCCACGTCGTCCTGATAGCCGGCGATGATCTCCTCGGCCGTGCGGCCCTCGAGAATCTGCTCCCGGATCGAATCGGTGCCCAGCACCTGGTCGAACAGGAACGGACCCGCCTTCGCGTCGGAGAACAGCTCCACCTCCGGGTACATCCGCTGGATCACTTCCATGAACTTAATCTGCGCCTCGAAGGGCATGATCGCCCGGTAGTCGCTGATGATCAGGTGAACGCCGCCAATCATCTCGCCCTCGAAGGAGGCGTAGGCGGGACGGTACATGATCGGGCGGACAAGAAGTCCCGGGATATCGAGCTTCCGGAGTTCGTTGGCGAATTCGTCCGGATCATCGATCCAAGGCGCCGCGATCGTCTCGAACGGCAGCGTATATCCGACGCCGATCGACACGTGGTCCCGCAGCTCGCCGATGATCCCGGTCAGGTTGTAATACACCGCGTGTTTCGCGTCCGGAATATGCGTGGAGGTCGGCACGAACGGCAGGCCGGTGTCCCACTGCATCATGTCGCGTTCGTAACCTTCCATCGCGATCACGGTCAGGTCCACTTCCGGGTCGTTGAACTCCTTGTTGAACAGCCGCGCCGTCTCCCCCGGGGTCATGCCGTACTGGTAGGGGATCGCGTACAGGCCGACGAACGTCTGGTGTTCCTCCGGGTCGAGGATGTTTCCGGAGACGATGTCCGCCCCGCAGGGGTTCGGCCGGTCCAGCACGATGAACGGAATGTCCAGCTTTCCGCATTCCTCCATCGTGTAGGCCATCGTATAGATGTAGGTGTAGGAGCGCGAGCCGACGTCCTGGATGTCGTAGATCATCACGTCGATGTCTTCGAGCGACTCCGCCGGCGCCCGGCGCGTGCGGCCGTAAAGGCTCTGCACTTCAAGGCCGGTCTTCTCATCAATGTAGGAAGGGACGTACTCCCCGGCGTAGGCCTCGCCCCGGACGCCGTGCTCGGGGGCGAAAAGCCGCACCACGTTGATGTCCGGGTGCTCGTTGAACAGGTCGATGGTGGAGATCAGTTTGCTGTCCACGCTGGTTGCGTTGACGATCACTCCGACGTTCTTGTCCTTCACAAGCTCAAGGTGTTCGGGCGTGGAAAGAAAGACCTCCAGCCCGGTTTTGACCACCGGCTCGGTGGTATCGCGGGAAATCTGTCCGTACGACTGTGCAGGCGTCATGATGGCGAGAAACCCGAAAAGCGTGGCCAGGCCCAGAAGGCGTGCAGGCATGGTCCTTGTCCCTCCTGTGGTTGAAGTTGCAGAAGGAAACTCCCACTCCCCCGCAGGTGGCAAGGCCAATAGGCAGGTCCGGCTTATTCTCTCAGGAGCTGCCCCGAGGCAACGTGCTCGACAAGCGTCCGCCGCACCGTGATCCCGGTTGGGCTGCTCTCATGGGCGATCTTTTCCGCGAGCACGGCAGGAAAAGCCACACGCAGGAACTCCTGCCCGCCGTCTTCCAAAACCACGTCGTCCCCGGCCTCTGGGTCCGCCTCGGCGTCGGCGTCTTCCGCTTCCTCCGGGTCCTCGTCCTCCGGCAGCGGAGGAGAGACGATCAGCTCGTCCCACCAGCCGGGATACCAATCATCCCGTGTTTCCAGCAATGTGTCGAACTCCGCCGAAGTGAGCTCCGCCACGTGGATTTCGTCCTCCGGATGGAGGTACAGGTCGAGCAGCACGTCGAGCGTCCAGTGCGTGTAAAGCACCTCCCGGGCGGCATAAACCTCCGGCAGCAGGAAGGCGTCCGCTTCCACGCGGTTCTGAAGCGTGCGGGCAATCGCCTGGGGCATATTCTTCGGCACGTGCGAGGCGACACCGAAATTGGGCACGGTGGCACCGGGTGGATTCTCCGCCGCCGAGACCGTCCACACGCGGCGTTCCCGCTCGAAAAGGAGCCACGGCCCGTCTTCTTCCGGCAGGGCGAAGTCCTCCCCGTCCAGCTTAACCGTATAGTCAACCCCGTTGAGCCCAGGCACCTCCCGCCGCAAGGTGAAGCGCGCCACGTTGCCCGTCGATATCTCCAGAACCTCGTCCTCGTCCAGCACCTGCGCGTCGAGCGCCGCAAGGTCCCCCGGCGTCCGCACCTGCAGCACCCGCACCCACCAGGCGCTTCCGTGCGAGGGCGTGTATAGACGAAGGGAAATCCCCCGCGGCTCTTCGGTCCGCTCCTTGTCCCGGAGCCATTCGCCGATGAACAGCAGCGAATCGCTGATCAGGCTCGATTCGTGCCCGCGCCCCGGCAGCGGAACATGCCGATGGGCGATCCCGAGTTCCTCCAGCCTCCCGGCGGCCAGCCCGGTTCCCTCCGGCGGGACAACGTCATCCGCCAAACCGTGCATCAGAAGAGGCTGCGCGTGCCGCAGGTTCTCCAGCCTGTCCAGCGGCGCCCAGCAGGACATCGCAACGACCGAGGCAAACTTGTCCGGGTACGCCGCCGCCAGATGCAGCGCACCGTAACCACCCATCGAGTGCCCCATGATATAGACACGGTCCTTGTCTATCGGAAAGAGCGCCTCCACCTCCGCCATCACGTCCAGCACATCCTGCTCGCCGGGCCCGTGGTAGAACCAGTCCCCCCGGCCGTGCGGAGCCGCCACGAAGTAGCCCTCCGCCTCCGCCCAGTCCGTCACCGTCGTGGCGTGGAACCACGCCTGCCAGGTCGCCCCCCTGCCGTGCAGCACCACCGCAAGGGGGAGCGGCTCACCCTTCTCTGCCGCACTTGGCACGAAAAGGTGCCAGGGCTGAAAAGTATTATCCACCCCGGAGAGGTAATTGCGGGCGTGCTCGCCCGGCGGAAGTGCCATCTCGCCGGAATCCCCGCGCGAAGAAGTCGTGCCAGCCAAAAGAAAAGCGCCGACGATCAACGCCAGCGCTTTTGTCCAATTCATGTGCTACTCCGGTCTGCTGATCATCCCGCACGCTGTTCCGCACGGATTTCCTCTTCGATCGCCTCGACGTCGATTCCCATCCGCTGGAGCTGCATGCGCGCGGTGTTGCCCGTGGTGAACTGCCCCGCAAGGAATTGCAAGTCCTGCAGGGTCCGCTGCGCGTCGGGAGTCTCGGGGGTCAGCTCCGGCTGCGGGCGGTAGCGCGCACGGACCACCTCACGGTACAGCTCCTCGGCCTGCTCGATCTGATCCTGGAACGCCAGAAGCCGCGCACGGGCGTTCATCGCCTCGTAGCGCAGGAAGCCGGTTTCGTCACCAAGGTCCTCAATCTGCCGGTAGTAGTCCATCGCCGCCACAAGTGCCTGAACCGCCTCCTCCGGGTTCCGCACCAGCAGCAGGTACATGTTCTCATGCGCATAGCCCAGCGCCAGCAGCGCCGCTGCCCGCTCGAACGCATCGCCCTCCTGAGCGGCAAGCTCCTCGTACTCGGTGAAGACGCGCACAGCCTCCTGGGTGTTACCGACCGAGCCGATCTCGTCCCCGGCGAAGTAGTACGCGTTCCCCTTCAGGAAGAGCGCATTGCGCGCCACCGGCGTGTTGCCGTATTCATCGATCACTGCCTGGGCCTTATCGACCACCTCGCGCATACCCTCGGTCCGCTCCGGTGTCGCCCATTCGTGCTCTTGCAGCGTCGCCTCGTATTGCTGCGCCGCCTCGTAGAACATGTTGCTGGCGCTTCGGAGCGTCGCCTCCTGGCGCTGGTTGTAGAAGATCACAGCCGCCCAAGCCAGAAACACGACGGCCACAGCCGTCAGCAGCTTGTTCCCGTGCAGCCGGAACCAGATGATAGCGCGCTCGGAAAGCTCCAGGACCTCGTCGCGCTGAAGGTCCTCTTTGGTAAACTTGATCTTTTTCTTGGCCATTCTGCGGCGGTTGTGACTCCAGAGTGATGGATGCGTCGGCTGCGCGGGAGCAGTCCTCCCCTAGTGTTCGAGTGAGCCAAGGGAACGCCGGGGCTTGCAAGCCTAAACGCGCACACCGGCCACACCCGATTCCAGACATGTGGCCCCGGAGAGGATAAAAGCACCAGGTGAAGCCCCCTCTCGCCGGTGGCCTCTGGCGCACCTATTCCTCCGGGGCCGCCAGCTTCACGTCCTCCGGCCCGTCCACCCGAAGCTCCACCGCCGCCCGCACCTCGGCGTAAACCACCGTCGCCGTCACCTCCAGCAGGTCGCCAACGGCGATCCTCGGGTATCCCTCCCCGCGCAGCAGCACCCGCATGTACCCGGTCCGGTCGTGCAGGATCACCCACAGCCCATCGCTCCCGGCACTCACCGCCCGCACCGTGCCTTCCACGCGGATGACGTTGTCCCGGTGCTTTGGCGCGATCTCCCGCAGACGCATGCTCGTGCCCGGCTCAAGCTCCTCGCGCCGCGGCTCAAGGTACTCCGCCCCCGGCTCGCGCCGTGGCCAGCCCTCCCGCGTATCGATCAGCTCCTGCGGAATCGGCGGCTGAGGAATCACCACCCGCTCGGCGGGCAGCGGCTCATGGGAAAAATACCCCGGGTTAGGCAGCACGATCTGGAGGTTCCCGCGGTAGTCCCCCAGCTCCCCCGTCACCCAGGCCGTCTCGCCCGGCCGGACCAGGTGCTCCACCTCCTCCGGCCACCAGAAAATCGCATCGATCCCGTGCTCCCCCTCCTCCAGCCGGATCGTGTGCGGAGCGCGGTCGCTCGTCGGCTCGCGGTACTCCAGCACGGTCCCCCGCAGGGACAGATCGTGCCCCAGCAACCGGTCCACCATCTCGGGCATCTGCTCCATGCGGAAGTACCCGTCCGCCGCAGGTTCGGGGAAATCCGCGGGATTGGACGCGTCCGCCCGTCGTTCCCGGGCCTCCCTCAGCGTGTGCGGATACCCCTCGATGCGGACCTGATCGAGGTGCCGGATACGTATCTGAAGGTTGCCGCCGAACTCCTCCAGCGGTCCACGCGCTGAAATACGCGTCCCCACTGCCGGAATGCCGTGGCTCCCGTGCAGCTCTTCCGCAAACTCCGGCCAATACACCAGCTCCATCCGCCGCTGTTCGCCCCGGTGCAGCACCAGCCGGTAAGGCTCCCGCTCCCAAGTGGACCGCTGCGTCGCCACGACCCTCCCGGCCACCGCCACCACCGTGTCCGTATCCGTCAGCCGGAATTGGGACGCCGCGCGCGCCCCCTCGAACGGTGCAAATGCCACCGCTTCCTCAACGCCCGGCTCGTCCACGTCGTAAGCCGCCAACGCAGCCCCCGGCGAACCCGCGGCAACACCCAACACCAGGGCCACTAAACCAACCAGCCCCCAAATAGACCCAGGACGAACCGTACCCACACCCATGGCTGACGCCTCCGAAAAAGCAGAGTTCAAAACGGTCCACTCAGCCTGCCGGGCCGGCTTCTCGGGGTCAACCGTTTGGAGTTGCGGCGTTGCGTGAACCTCACGGATTGGAGGCTGGCGGTGGCTCTGCCTGGGCCTGCCCGCGGGAGCGGCGGGCAACGAGGTAGTAGTCCTGCGGTCCGAACAGGAGAGAGTTCAACTTCCGGACGTTGGCCTTTCCGTTTGCCGCATCCTCCTCCGAGAGCATCTCGTCCTCCGAGACCGGGTTGATCGCCTCCCATTCAGGCGACACAAACCCGGCCGTTTCCGCCAGAAGCTGGAGCATCTCGGGGAAGATGAGCCGCTGGTGTGTCAGGTCCAGATGGAACCAGTGGAGCGCCTTCAGTGTGTGCGGATTGATGGTTTCGAGAAGCATCACCCCGCCCGGCCGGAGTGAGCGGTGGCCAAGGCGCAGGAGCCGCATCAGCGCGTCGGGCTGCAGGTGCTCCACGAACTGGAAGGCCGTGATGACGTCCCAGCTCTTGGGCTTGGAGGCCTCCAGGAACGCCAACGCGTCGCCCTTCTCAATTGGGAGGTCCCGGGAGCGGCCGTGCTTGACCATGGCCTCGTTCAGGTCCACGCCGCAGGCTTCCCACCCGCGCTCCCCCACCAGCTCCAGAAACACGCCGTCGCCGCACGCGAGATCGAGCACCCGGGGCTTGCGCTCACCGAGGTCCTCACCCAGGAGCGATTCGATCTTCTCGATATACGAGGTCTGGCGCCGGCGGAGTTCCTCCTCATCGCCGCGGTACTCGCGCTGGAAGCGCAGATAGGCCAGATCGAGCTGCTGCTGTGCGTGCCTGTCCGGAACAGACGCGGATGGCATGATGGCGGCCGGTCGGGTGCCTTCCTTCCCGGCATCGTGCGGAACCGCTTCCTTGTCCGGCGGCGCCGCGCGACCCGAAGCCAGCCTGGCGTCGCCGTGCTCCATCTCCTCGCGCATGGAGTCCAGCATTTCCTGATGGATGGTCATTTGCTCGGAGAGGACCAGCAGCCGGGCGCGCAGTTCACGGCTTGCGGTTTCCACCTTCCCGACCTGCTTGTGCAGCGACTGCGTTGCCTCGGTGTTCACCTCAAGCTGATTGCCCCGCTCCTCAAGCGCCTTCCACAGGTCCTCCGCCCGTGCATCCACGCTTTCATACACAAGCCCAAGCTCCGTCCACAGCCGGCTCACGTCCAGCCGCGTGGAGGCCATCCCCGTCTCCAGGTCCTTCTGCACCGCGTCTATACGGCCGAGCCGGCTGGTGATGGCGCTCAGGTTGTCCAACATGAGGCTTGTCGTGCGCCCCACCTCGTCCAAGTGCCCTGTCATCGTCTCCACGTTCGTCCGCACGTAATGCATATACTGCCGGATCGTATTGGAGAGCTGGCTGTAATCGGACCGGTGGTACTCCACCATACCGAGCGGGCGCGCCTCCGAATCCTCGTACCGGCGCAGCCGCGTGCGGAGCTGGTCCACTTCGTGGGTCAGGCTC
This sequence comes from Candidatus Sumerlaeota bacterium, assembly GCA_007133495.1. GTDB lineage: Bacteria > Sumerlaeota > Sumerlaeia > SLMS01 > SLMS01 > SLMS01. The sequence continues at coordinate 12,570 of SLMS01000146.1, forward strand.
TGAAGCGCCTGCATGTTGTGGTAGTTGTACGCCGCCTGCGGCCGGGCCACGAGCTGCATCACCCGCAGAAGCGCCTTCTTCAGGAACCGCAGCGGCGCCCCCTCGGGGATATTGTCCACCGCCTGGTGCGAACGCATCGGCCCGAGGTGGTTGCGGTCCAGCCGCTCGAACACCGAAGGAGGCATCCGCCGCTGGCCCTTCCCGTTCCTGCCGTCGCCGGCCGGAACACCCGCCTCGTCCAGCAACTCCTCAATATTCTCGATGATTTCTTCCGCGTTGTGCCGTGTCATGCGCCGCCTTCCGGGGGGGAGGGAATCAGTCCTCTTCCGTCATCACCTCTTCCATCGCTTCTTCCGCCTCCGGGGAGGGCGGGGCAAGCTCCGCGAGCCGGGCCTTCACTTCCTGGAACTCCTCGGAGTCCTTCCGCAGCGGCACCGTCAGGTCGTAGCCGTCCACCTGCTCACGAATGTTGCGGATGCGCTCGGCCGTCGTCGGGTGCGTCGAGAGAATCTGCGTGAAGGGGTTGTCGCTGGCACCCGCCGCCTGCTCGCCGGCGCGGAGCTTCTCAAAGAACGTCGCCGCCGCCCGGGGGTCCCAACCCGCCCGGTACATCGCCTCCACCCCGAGCCGGTCCGCCTCCCGTTCGTCCTCACGTCCGAAACTCCGCATCGCCACCATGCCCCCTGCCGCCTGAACCAACTCCACCGCCTGCCGCGTCCCGGCGTCCCCGCCCACCGCCTGCGCAGCCAAGTCCAAACCCATTGCCCGCTGAAGCGAACGGATGCCGTGCCGGGTCGTCACGTGATTGATCTCGTGCCCGATCACGGCAACCACCTCCGCCTCGTTCTCCGCCAGCTTGATCAGCCCGCTGTTCACGTAGCAGAACCCGCCGGGAATCGCGAATGCGTTCACCTGGTCCGAATTCACCACCCGGAAGGTGAACTCCTGCGCCGTCGGCGGCGAGTGCTCCACCAGCGTGTACCCCACGTCGTCGATCCACGCCTGCACCACCGGATCGTCCACCAGCTCCAAGTCCTCCTCGATCTGCTCCGCGAACGCCATCCCCAGTTCCGCCTCCTGCTGCGGACTGAACACCAGCCGCGTGCTTTGCAGCTCAAGCTCCCGCAGCGTCTGGCACGCCATCAGCCCCAGCGCCAGCACTCCAAGAACGACAAACCTCGCAAAAGGCACCAAAGAAAAAGCGTTCACAGCAGTCACCATCCCTGTGCGTGGTCTGAAGGCGGCCAAGCCTGGCCGCGCCCGTATCCACCCCCTCTATGGCCCCAACCGCCGCCAGTTGCCAAGTCCGAACTTCCCGCCGCGCTCCATCCGGGACACACGCCGGGTACGTTCGCCCCCACGCCGCCGGTCTTGCGGGCCTCGGCGGCCTCGCGCACGATCGCCAGCTTGTAGGCACGGGTGAAGGTCCGCCGGCGGGCCTTGGGGGGCACCTCGCCGGAGGGGGATTTGCCGTCTCTGCTACCGTTGTTTTCAGCCATTTTGGGCACCCTGCCCTTTCTCCGCCCACTCTCTAATCTTCCGGGCCGGGTGTCTCAAGGGAGATTGGCAGGTAGGGCCTTGACTCGTGTTGGGGCAGACTGGGGGCTCATTCGCCTTGTATCCGCTTCCGGACAGTCCCTGCGGAGGGTCTCCATCGAACCCCA
>SLMS01000158.1 GCA_007133495.1 Candidatus Sumerlaeota bacterium
CGCCGCGCGCGTTCGCTTCGAGGTCCTCCCGCACCACGTCCAGGTGCAGCCCCATCGCATGGAGGGGATTGCGGATTTCGTGTGCCAAACCGGCGGCCAGGGCGCCGATCTGCGCGAGATGCTCGGTTTCACTCGTGCGCCGTTGCAGTTCCATTTGCCGCAGGAACACCGCCCAGGCCAGCGCCATCGCCAGCAGCATGACGGCAAGGAAGAGCAACACCATGACCGCCAAGTCGGAGGTGATCTGCTGGCCGAGCGCGTCGATCCTCGCCAGGGCGACCTGGCTGGAGAGCGCGATCTGCATGCGGCCGACTTGCACGCCGCCGCGGTGGAGCGGCAGTTCGATCGGTGTCAGGTCCGCCGGAAGCGCCCGTGTCACCGTCTCCCACTTCACGCCGTCACCGCTGCCCCCTCCGTGCTCGAAGAACGCCTTCTGCTGCGCGCTCCACTCCTTCTGCCCCTGATCCTCGCAGACCTGCTGGAAGAGGACACGGCCCTCCGTGTCGGAAATGGCCGCCAGCACGATCCCCGACTCACCAGCGATGCGGCTCAGCTCGGCCTGGACTTCCGGCCGGGCGACCAGCTCCTCCAGACTCCGCACCCCACCATCGGCGAGCACACGCTCGATTTCCATGCACGCCTGATCGGCCACCCGCAGGGCCTCCTCACGTGCCTCCTCCACCAGCAGGTTCTTCGTCCGGTTGACCGTCACCGCCGACCAGAAAATGGTCAGCGCCCCGAGTGCCATCAGCGCAAATGCCGCGATCACGATCAGTGGCATCCGGATGGCACGCCCATCGGTGAAGTGTTGCGCGCTGTTGACCCCCCGTCGAATCAAGTATGCACTGTCCTTTCAGGCTCGTTTGCGGTGCAGCCGCACCGGCTTACCACCAATAAGCAATCGGCGGGCATGATTCCAGGCGAGGCGGAATTTCTCCCGGAGGGCCGGAAAGGCGCCGTAAACCTTGTCGTTTCAGTCTTCTAAGGAGAAATTTCAGCTTGCCCTCCGGGCCCACCGCCACATGGCGCGCCAGTTCGCCCACAAAGGGGCGCGACGCCTTGTCGCGCCGGCCGGGCAGCGCCCTCCCCTTGTTTTCTATTCGCAGGTCGCCTGGGACACCGTCTGGCAGCGGCCGCAGGAGCAGGCCCTCGGCCTTGCGGAGAAGCGGCCCGTCCTGTTCGTCTCTCCCGTCCAGCTTCACGAGTGGACCGAGCGGCTTTCCTCCACGTGGGAGTTTTGCCGGACGCTCTGCGGCGGGCGCTTGGTGGTGCTCTCCCCGCTCATCTTTTCCGGCGAGTACCGCGTCCGGGCCATTCGCAGGCTCAATGCGCGCCTGCTGCGCCGCCTTCTCGCGCCCCTGCGCGGGCGGGGAGCCACCTTCATGACCAACACGCCGTTCTGCTGGCACCTTGTGCCGTGGCTGCACCCGCGCCGCGTTGTGTACGACCTGATCGACGACTTCTGCGCCTTCGAGTGGGCCCCGCCCGAGGGCCGGGCGCTTGAGCGCAAACTCCTCCGCCGTGCCGACCTCGTCCTGGCCGGCACCGGGGCCCTCCAGCGCCAGTACCGCCGCGCATTCCCCGGCCTGGAGTTCCTCCCAAGTGGCGTGCAGTTCGAACGCCTGACCGCGCCCGCGCCCGAGCCGGAGGACCTCGCCCCTCTGCCCCGGCCACGCCTGCTGTTCGTTGGGACGCTCAACGACAAGCTCGACGGCGCGCTCTTCCGCGATCTGGCCGAGGGGTTCCCCGCCGGCAGTATCGCCCTTGTCGGGCCGCGCCACGAGACCTTCCGTGCGCCGCCACTCCCGCCCAACGTTCACCACCTCGGGCTCAAGCCCCACAGCGCCCTGCCGGGCTATTACCAGCATTGCGACCTTGGGCTGATGCCGTTCGCGGACTCCCCCGCCGCGCGCGCCATAAACCCCATCAAGACGCTGGAGTACCTGGCCTGCGGGCTGCCGGTGATCTCCACGCCAATACCCGACGTGGTGGAGTACTACAAGGGCGTTGTCTCCACCGCGAAGCCGCCGGACTGGGTGGAGGAGGCGCGCAGGCTTCTTGAGCAAAACAACGACGAGGAACGGGCCCGCCGGCGCGAGTTCGCCCGCGGCAGGTCCTGGGACAAGCTCGTCCGCCGCATGGAAGAAATGATCGAGCCGCTCGAAAGGGAGCCGCCATGCGCTTCCGCTTCGTGACCTACCGCTGGGGAGCGGAGCTGATGGGGGGCGCGGAACTCCACCACCGCCGCCTGGCGCGCGAACTCGCCGATCTCGGCCACGAAGTGGATGTCTATACAACGGACGGGGGAGCCATCCGGCCCTTCTGCCACTGGGGTATCGAGTGGTCCCGGCGCGGGGAGGCCGCCGAAGAGGACACGGACATGCCGGTCCGGCGTTTCCCGCTCCGTATCGCGCCGCGCTGGCGCATGGCGCTGGAGGCAAAGGCGCTCCAGTTCCTCATGGAACGCGAGGAGGCGCGCGTTCCGCAGTCCTTCCTTGAGGCATTGCTCGCCGGAGCGGGCACCTCCCCCGGTCTATACGCGCTGAACGGCTGGCACCACCCGGAGGTCTCCGGCCACAGGCCGGTGCGTTGGACCCAACCGCGGGCAAATGCCGCGCTGGTGCTGGACGGTCCTTCGGAGGGGGAACTCCGCATCGCCGGACAGAGTCCGCAGGCGAACCGTCTCGAAATTGTACAAGACGGGCTGGCGGTCCTCAGGCGCCGCATCGGGCCGGGCTGGTTCGACATGCGGACGCGGCTCGCCCCAACGAAGAAACACACTTTCCTGACGTTCGGTTGCCAGAGGCCCTGGCGCCCCTGGCGCGATTTCCGCGCGCTCGGCTTTCAGATATACGATCTGGAGTGGCACGACAGCAGCGGGGCGGCGCTGACCGCAGACCTGTGGGACGACTACCGGACGCTGGGCCGCAGGAGTCCCGAACTCTGGCACCAGCACCTGCTCAACCGCGCGGGCGCACGCCCGTGGCTTGCCGGGCGGTTTTTCGATACGCTCCGCGGCCCGAACGCCCCGGCGCTCCGGCGCACCCTTGCCGAAGAAGAACTGCCGGCCGGCTCCACCATCTACTGCAACCTGCCCTGGGCCACGATGAGCATCATGCCCGCCGGGGCGCTCGCCATGCCGCTCTGGCACATCGAGGACGACTTTTTCTACTGGCGGCACTGGCTGGACAGGCTGAAGCAATCGCGCCTTGTGCTCGCCAACAATCCGTACGCGGCGGAGCACTTCTATCCGCGTCTCGGCATCCCGGCGGCCTTCGTGGGCCCGCCCATCTGGCAACCGGAAACGCCCGTTTCCAGCACGGCCAGGGAGGACCTCCGCAAACGTTGCGGCGCCGCGCCGGAGGACATACTTGTGCTGACGGTCTGCCGCAAGAGCCCCGAGAAGCGCTACGAGGCGGTGGCCGAGGCTGTCCATACGCTGCGAGGCGAGGGTGTCCCTGTCCGCATGGCGGGAGTGGGACCGGACGGCGACCGCCGGCCGTTTGTCTATACCGGTTGCGAGTGGCTGGGGCCGCTCTCCGGAGAGGATCTTCAGGCCGCCTACGCCGCGTGCGACGTCTTCGCCCTCATGTCGGAGAGCGAATCCTTCGGCATGGTCATACCGGAGGCGTGGCACCACGGCAAGCCGGTGCTGGCGAACCGGCTCTGCGGCCCGGCGGCGTCGCTGCTGGAGGACGGCGTGGACGGGCTCGCCGTGACGCCGGGGCGGGAGCTGGTGGAGGCGCTGCGGACGCTGGCCGGTGATCCCTCCCGCCGTGCGGCCCTGGGCGGGGCCGGGCGGAGGAAGGCGATGCGTCTATACGTGCGCGGCGCTTCGGCCGGGCGGTTGCTGCGCGCCATGGAGGGCATAAAACACGTCCGGAGTTCCTCATTGTGAAACCAAACCCGAAGAATGTCAAATTGGAGGACCTGATACCAGGCCGTTGTAGTTATGCGGCCCTCATCGCGGGGGCAAGAACCATCAACCACCTTGCCGCCGAACTAGGCAGCGGCGCCATTTCACTGGGACCTAATCTTCACGTTCTGTCAGTCCTCGATACCCGGGTTCTTCCCCGCACCGGAGAAGCTTGTGATTTGAGCGTTCAACAACCAACGTCCCGACATCTCCGAGCCGATCCCTCCCGTTATTTCATGGTTCTTGCGGTGTCCTCGGCAGAAACCCGAGGCACTGCGCCGTGGGAGAAAGCAATTTTATTGCACCGCTTCCTTCATATGAATCGAGTACGCACCAGCGAGTGGTACCTGATCAAAGGCGTCCGGTCCGGTTGTGATTTCAAGGCAAAGTCGTGGGGAGCAGTTGACACGTGCCGGAGGTGCGAGCGCTTTGAGGACAGGGAGCTTTACGAAGCCCCCTTGTTAGCCTCTGCAATCGAGAGGGCATTCTGCCAGCTATCGAACTACCTGCAAATACGCAACGAGGTCCGGTGCTCACGGCGTCCACACCCATTTTATCGTCTTATCCGATCATATGATGCATGGGAGAGAGGCATGCACGAGTTCGATGCGGCGGAAAGAATACACCAGTTTGTGCGCGTCTTCGATGGCGTGATACCAGAAACACGCGATGTGGGGGAGCAAATGCGAAGAAGACTGACACGTTTTTTTAGAATGACGCAGTCCCCAGACCCGAACGCGAAAAGACTCCGGTTTTGCCCCCGCTCAGGGGAGCAGCCTGTCGAACTCGATGCTATGGACAGCTTGATAGATTGCCTCCGAATATTGCGAAACAAGATCGAACACTTGTCTTCATTGAACAATGTACTCCCCGATCTTGATGAGATCAACACTGAAAACTCGGCAATCGAACCTCTTGCCGCGAGAGCGGAGTTAATGGCTTCCTGGCTGCTCGGCACAATTCTATCGCGAGATGATCTTTGGAAGTCCTACAGGACACCAGAAAGCACCAGTGAGTTATTCAGTAAAATCGCCAAAGACGAGATAGACCCACCACTTCCAGATCCCTTCGAGCTGACGCCCGTTCCGCTAGGCTCTTCGCGAAAAGGAGAGCAATGAGCCCCTGCATCGCACAACGCTAGAGCCCGATCTGCACGAATCTGCAGCTGCCTTGATATGCCCCCTACCCGCCGAGCGCCGCGATGCGCTCCCGCAGTGACGCCAGGTCCGCCTCGTATCCGGCCAGCTTTTCCTTCTCGCGCTCCACGACGGCCGGCGGGGCACTCTGGAGGAACTTCTCGTTGCCGAGTTTCCCCTTCGTGGCGTTGTAGCCCTTTTCCAGCTTTGCCAGTTCCTTCTTGAGCCGTTCCGCCTCCTTGGCGCGCAGCTCCTCCGGCAGCAAGACCTGTATGGACAGGCCGCCCGAGGCGTGGGTACTGGCGAAGGGCGCGGGTTCGTGCTCCGCCGCGATGTCGAGCCGTGCGATGCCGCCAAGCCCGCGCATCCGCTCGGCGAAGCCCTCGAGCACCTCCCGCGCGTCCTTCGAGCCGTGCGCCACGAGCACCTCCACCTTCGTGTCCGCCGGGACCTTCATTTCGCCGCGGATGTTGCGCACGGCGCCCAGCGTCTGCTGCACGAGCGCCACGGCCTGCGAGGCCGCGTCGTCCGTATAGTCACGGTCCGCCGGCCATTCGGCTATACAGATGGACGGCTCCTCGAATCCGTCCCGGAAGCCTGGCAATCCGTGTGCCTCCCAGGACCGCGGGGGCGCTTCCTGGGCATGTTCGCCGAGCGCCGCGCCGCGGGTAAGCCGCTCGCGGAGCAACTGCCAGACCTCCTCCGTGGCGTAGGGAATCACCGGGTGCAGCAGCCGCAGCACGTGCTCCAGCACGGTGAGCAGCACCACCTTCGCGGCGCGGCCGGATTCCGGGGTGGTACGCGGGTCCGTGCCGTAAACCCGTCCCTTCGTCAGCTCCAGATACCAGTCGCAGTAGTCGCCCCAGAGGAATTGATAGATACTCGACACGTAGCGGTCGAACGCGTACTCGTGCAGCGCATCGCTTGCTTCCGCGATGGTCGCGGACAGGCGGGAGAGTATCCACCGGTCCTCCGCTTCGAGGCCCTCCGGCGGCGGGCCGTGCCGGAACTCCTTCGGCGCCACGTCCTCCGTCACGCCCAGCACGAAACGCGAGGCGTTCCACAACTTGTTGATGAAGTTCCGGTAGCCGGCGATGCGCTGCCTGTCTATCTCGATGGTACGGCCCTGTCCGCTGTAGGCCACGAGGGCGATCCGCACCGGATCGACGCCGTATATCTCGAACATCTCCAGCGGGTCGATCACGTTGCCCTTGGACTTGGACATCTTCTCCCAGCGGAAGTCGATGCCGGGGGGCAGCTTGTCCATGTCGTCCAGCCCGAGCACGCGCCGTTCCGCCGGCGGGATCAGCTCAAGGTCCCCGCCGCGTTTTCTGTAATACGACTTGCCGAAGATAAGCCCGTGCAGGAACACGTCCCGGAACGGCGGCTTGTCGGTCAGCTCGTAGGACATCATGACCATCCGGGCGACCCAGAAGAAAAGGATATCGTGCCCGGTGACGAGAACGCTCGTCGGGAAGAACGCGCGCAGGTCCTTCGTGTCGTCCGGCCAGCCGAGCGTGCTGAACGGCCAAAGCGCCGAGGAGAACCACGTGTCCAGCACGTCGGTGTCCTGTTCCCACGCGTCCGGTTCGGCCTGCACCTCGGGCGGCTCGCCGTCGCCGTCCCAGCAGACCATCCGCTCCGGGTCGTCCTTGTGATACCACACCGGAATGCGGTGCCCCCACCAGAGCTGCCGGCTGATGCACCAGTCCCGCACGTTTTCCATCCAGGCGAAATACGTGTTCTCCTGCTGCTTGGGGATGAGACGCACCTCGCCTTTGCGCACCGCGCGCACGGCCTGTTCCGCCAGCGGCCCGATCTTCACGAACCACTGATCGGACAGGCGCGGTTCGATGGCGGCCTTCGAACGGTAGCCCCGCCCGACGCGGTGTTCGTGCGGCTCGGTCTTGTCTATAAGCCCTTGGGCGGTGAGGTCCTCCACCACGCGCTCGCGCGCCTCGTACCGGTCGAGGCCGCGGTAGCGCTCCGGCACGTTCTCGTTCATCGTCGCGTCGGGGTTGAGGACGTTGATGATTTCGAGATTATGGCGCAGGCCGCACTGGAAGTCGTTCGGGTCGTGCCCCGGGGTGATCTTCACCATGCCGGAGCCGAATTCGGACTTCACGAACTCGTCCGCGATGATCGGCAGCCGGCGGCCGGTCAGCGGCAACTCCACTTCCTTGCCGATCAGGTCCTTGTAGCGCTTGTCCGACGGGTGGACGGCCACCGCCGTGTCACCGAGCATCGTCTCCGGCCGCGTCGTCGCCACGATGGCGTACCGGCCGCTGCCGTCGGTAAACGGGTACTTCAGGTGCCAGAGATGGCCGTCCTCCTCTTCGTACTCCACCTCGTCGTCGGACACGGCAGTGAGCGACACCGGGTCCCAGTTCACCATGTACTTGCCGCGGTAGATCAGCCCTTTCTCGTAAAGCAGCTTGAAGGCAGTACGGACGGCGCGGGCCCGTTGCGCGTCGAGCGTGAAGGCCTCGCGCTCCCAGTCGCACGAACACCCAAGCGTCTTGATCTGATCGGTGATGCGGGTGTGGTACTCCTCCTTCCACTTCCACGCCTCGGCCAGGAAGTCCTCGCGCCCGAGTTCCTCCTTGGACCGTCCCTCGGCCCGCAGCTTCTCCACCACCACGTGCTGGGTCGCGATGCCCGCGTGGTCGGTCCCGGGAACCCAAAGGGTGTTGTACCCCGCCATGCGGCGGTGCCGGATCAGCACGTCCTGAATCGTCTGGACCAGCCCGTGGCCAAGGTGGAGCGCCCCGGTGACGTTCGGCGGCGGGATGACGATGGTGTAAGCTTCGCGGACGGACTCGTTGTTGGCTCGGAAGAAGCCGCCGCGCTCCCAGAACCGGCGCCATTTTTCCTCGGCTTCCCGGGGCTGAAAGTTCTTCGGCAGATTGCTGATCGGCGTCACGGACATGGATTCGGAGAGCTTTCGGGCAGGAGAATTCGTGCGCCCCACGGCCAAGGCCCGGGCGAGGGAGGAATTTCCGCTGGACAGGCCCGTGCGGTCAACCCCGGCGCTGGGGAACCGAAGGGCCATTGCCCTTGTCCAACCTGTTGGGGTGGTCAGTACACTCCCACCTGATCGGCGAACCGCCGGAAATCCCAGCCGCAGGAACTCATCGAGGGCACCAACCATGGGCACGACCATCCTGACGCTCCTTTTCGTCCCTTTCCTGCTCCACCTGCAAGTTCAGCAGGTCACCGCGGTGCAGGAGCACGACCCTCCCGCACAGGCGGAGAAAGCCCCGGACCTTGCCGGCAGATGGTACCGCGGCGACGGCCTCGGCGTGAACCTGCGCCTGGAACTCCGGGAGGACGGTACGTACTCTCAAACCTGGCACGGATGTCTTGGCAAGTACGGCGAAGCCGCGGGTGAGTGGAAATTTGAGGAAGGGCAGGTCCGGTTCACGCCCACGGAGGAGGAGGGCATGTTGCGGGGCCGCGCCGAAAGCCTCGACGTGGAGGAGCATGAGGGCGGCTGGGTGCTCGTCCCCACCTCCGAGCGCGCGCGTGAATTCCATGAGCGATGGGGCCCCAGCCCATCGAGCTGTTATGTGCGGCTGGAGCCGAGAGAAGTGGAGCGCGCGGCGGAAAAGGAGGAGCAGGAGCAGGACGGCGTATAGAAACCTCTACGATTCCGGCGTCCCTTTGATCCTGTCCGGCGATTGTTCACCCTTGTCTTCGGGGGGCGGCTCTCCCTTGGTTCCGCCCTCCTCCACCCGCCCGATGCGGCGGGCTTTTGCGAGCCACAGCCCCACTGCCCGCAGTTCCGAGACGATGTCCACCCGGCGGGCGATGGCCTCCCCGCTCATATCCGTGCTCCAGCCCCGGCTGCGGCGTTTCATCTCCTCCGGGGTCATCGGCACGCCAGCCTTACCCGTCGGCTTCCTGGACGATGGCTTTCATCGAGCCGCGGGAGAAGCCGAGCAGCGGATCGGGGCCGTAGTTGAGAATCTTTTTGCAGCCAAGCACCGCCTCCTCGTACGGGCAGGTCTTCACGACCGCCTGGCCGATGTAGTCCACCTCGTAGGCGATCTCGAAGGCCTCCTGCTGCGTCTTGTCGAAGAGCTTGGTCATCATGTCGATGACGTAGCCGTAGGTGTGCTCCTCGTCGTTGAAGAGGATGATGCTGTAAAGCGGGGATTTTTCCTGCTCCGTTTCCGCTTCGGCCTGGGGCAGGGTGATTGTTTCTCCGAAGGTGGCCATCGCGTTCCTGGAAGGGGATGGAGGTTTGGGCTGGGTATCCATTACCTTGGCGGGGAAGGAAACTACGCAGCCGCTGGCGTCAAAGCAAGGCGTTTGACGGCTCCGGCGCGCGGTTGGCGGGCGTGGGCGGGTTGCTCACCCCGTTCCGGGCGCCCGCCCCGGACGTTCCAAATGGCACCGGGCGCTCCCCTGAGCCGTCAGTCCCCGTTGCCGTTGCCACCGCCGTTTCCGTCCACCAGGGCTTCCTCCGCGATGGCCCGCACGCGCTTGAGGTCGAGTTTGCCGCTGCCGAGCTTGGGAATCTCCTCCACCTTGACGAAGTTCTGCCACTTGGGCACCCAGAGCGAAGGGAGGCCGCCCTCTTCGCCGCCAACACGCTCGAGGATCGACTTCGCCTCCTTTTCCTCCACGGTGTAGAGGACGGCGAGCCGCTCGCCGCGCTTTTCGTCCTGAATGCCGGTGACGGCGAAGGCCTGTTCGTCCTCGCTGGAGAGCGACTGCAACGCCTCCTCGATGCGGCCGTGGGGGATCATCTCGCCGCTCATCTTGGTGAAGCGCGCCAGCCGGTCGGTGATCGAGAGGAACCCATCCTCATCCACCTGGGCGATGTCGCCGGTGATGTACCACCCGTCGCGGATGGCCTCGCGGGTGCGTTCCTCGTCCTTGTAGTACCCCTGCATGATGTTGGGCCCGGTGACGAGGAGCATGCCGGCCTTGCCGGGCGGACACGGCTCGCCGGACTCGACGTCCTCCACCCGGAGGGAGACGCCGGGGATGGGCCGGCCGACGGTCCCGCGCCTCATGCCGGCCTGGAAGATGCCCGGCTCGCGGTAGTCCTCGCCGTTTAGCGAGACGACGGGGGAGGTCTCCGTGCAGCCGTACCCCTCCACGGGGAGCAGGCCGAAGTTGCGGGCGAACGAGTCCGCCAGGCTGTCCCGCAGTTTCTCCGCGCCGGTCAGCACGAACGTCAGGGAGCCGAACTGCCCGGGCTCCACGCGCCGTATATACGTGGAGAGGAAGGACGGCGTGGCGAAAAGGTGCGTGGCCCGGTCGCGTTCGACCATGGCGCCGATGGCGCGCCCGTCCAGCGGGTTCGGGTAGTACGTGACGGCGAGGCGCGCAATCGGCGGCAGCCACAGGGCCGCCGTATAGCCAAAGGAGTGGAAGAACGGCAGGATGCCGAGAAGGCGCGAGTCCGGCGCGATCTCGATATATTGCAGGGCGCCCTTCACGTTGCTCTGCACGTTCCAGTGGGTGAGCATGACGCCCTTGGGCGTGCCGGTGGAGCCGCTGCTGAAGACCAGCGTGGCCAGATCGTCGATCTGCGCCGGCTTCTTGCGCCCGAGCGCCTTCTCCAGCGCCCTCGCGGGCCAAAAGAGCCCCGCAAGGAGCCCCCAGATTTTGTCCCCGCGCGTGGCCTCCCCACGTACGTCCTCCAGCAACACCGTCTCCAGGTCCTCCGGCACCTTCAGGTTCGCCTTTTCGAGGAACGCGCGGGAGGTCAGCACCACCCGGATGCCCGCCACCGAGCAGATTTCCTTCAGGATGCCCGGCGAGGTTGTATAGTTCAGGTTCACGGGCACCTTTCCCGCCAGGGACGCCGCCATGTTCACCGCAAACCCGCCGAGCGAGGGCGGCAGCAGGATGCCCACGAACTCGTCCTTCTCCCAGACCGGGCGCAGCCGGCGGCCAAGCACCGAGACGGCGGCCAGCACGCGCAGGTTCGGCACGGGGCCCTCGGTTGAATGGTCGGCGAAGTTCTTCGCCAGGGCCTTTCGCCGGATGGCCCGGAGCGCCTCGCGGTGGAGCGGCTCGACGTCCTCGCGCCGGTAGTCGAAGGCGCTGCCCATGAGCCGGCAGACCTCCTCCCGCAGTCTGTACGCGGGGGAATCGGCCGGAATGGGCTCCCCGACGGCGACGTTGATCGGCGCACGGCGGAAACGGAAGGCCCTGTGTATACGCACCTTGCCGCCGCGCACGCCGAGCGCCGTGTCCATCGCCCCGTCTATCGCGACCGGCACGATCGGCGCCTTGAGCCCGCGCATGATGCGCTCCACGCCGCGCCGGAAGGGAAGGAGCTGCCCGTTGCGCGTGAGCTGCCCTTCCGGGAACATGCACACCAGCCCGCCAGCCTTGATCTCCTCCTGCGCCTCACGGAGAGAGCGGAGGAGGTCCCGCGGCGACTGGGTCGGCTCGATGGGGATCGACCGCGTGAACCGCGCGAACGGATAGACAAACCAGCGCGAATAGACCTCCCGGCTCATCACGAAGCGCACCGGCCGGCGGATCAGCGCCGTCATCAGCACACCGTCCAGATACGATTGGTGGTTTGGGGCGAGCAGCGCCCCGCCCTCCGCCGGAATGTGCTCCAGCCCCTTCACGCGCGTGCGGAAGAAAGTCCAGAACAACATCAATAGGGACCGCCGGCCCAGCCAGCGCGCCAGCCCCCAGAAACCATGGTCGTCCCATCCGGTTTTCATTTTGGATACTCCTTGCTCAAGAGTGCGGGGAACCGCCAGACAAGCACCGCCGCCGCCAGCAGCATCAGGACGCCCCCCCCGGCAAAGGCGTCCGCCGCATGGCCGCGGAAACTCGCGAAAAACGGCAGCAGGAACGAGCCGATCACCATCGCCGTCGAGGAAAGTACGTTCGACGTGGCCCAAATGCCGCCGCGATAACGTTCGTCCGAAGTCTGAATGATATACGCGTCGAGTGGAACTATATAGAATGCCATGAAGAAACCCACCATGCCGAGCAGCACCGGCAACCCCAGCACGTACAGCATGGGGATGCCGTTCAGCTCGTCCCGCATTTCCACCAGTTCCTTTGGCAGCGGCGTCACGAGCGAGACCACGATCGCCAGCACACACATGCACACCGCCCCCAACGGCACAAGCCACAGCCGGATGCCGTCCCGGCAGAGCCGGCCCGCTATCAGGCTCCCGACGCCTTGAAAAATCACGACCGGAAGAATCGCCACCCCGGCGATGGCCGGCGTCAGGTCCAGCACGTTCAACGCAATCTGAACCACGGCGTTCAGGAACATGATGCCGATCATCCACCATATCGTCGAGCCGAGGACCGCCCAGCGCAGTCCGCGGCTCGCCAGGATCACCTTTGCGTACTTCTTCACCAGCGGAACCGGATTCAGACGAAACTCCGCTTCAGGGTTCGCCACGGGGGTGAGCTCCATATGCCGGCTCGCCGTATAGCCAGCCGCTGCGAGCCCGACCAGGAGCAGACCCGTCACCCAGAGCGAGTCCTCAAACCATCCGAAAAGCGCCGGGCCGGACACCGTGCCCAGCACAATCGCAAAGAAAGTAAACCCCTGAAGATAGCCGTTCCCCCAGCCGATCCGGTTGCGCGGCAGCAGCTCCGCCAGAATCGCGTATTTCGACGGGCTGAACAGCGCGGACTGCAGGCCCATCAGGAACAGCACACCCGCCGCGACCCAGACGTAGTTCTCGCCGACAAACCCCGGCCCCAGGAGGAACACCAGCGTCGCGAGAGTCATGATGCCGACCTCAAGCAGCTTGGTGAACCGGGTCACTCGCGTCTTGGAGTACCGGTCGCTCATCCAGCCGGCGAGACCGACCGCCAGTGCAAACGGCAGGATGAACAGCCCGCTGATGATCGCCTGGTAGTTTGACCCGATCTGGGTGGCCAGCTCCTGCGCCTCCTCCGTGCCGGCCATCTCCTCGCCGAGTTCGCGCACCGCGTGGGTGTTGGCCAGCATGACCACCAGCATCATGAGGATGAAGCGGTAGATATTGTCGCTGAAGGCGGTCTGGAACATCGTGACCAGCAGGGCACGGAACGTCGGCAGGTCTCCGCGGGAAGTGGCTGAGGCGGGGGATGTCGTGGCCGGTGCGGTCATGGGAAGGGGGTGGGGGTATTTGCTCCGGAAAGGGGTCGTGGGTGAATGCCGCGTGGAGCGGAGTACCGCAAGTCGAGATGAGGGTGGGGCGGGGCTAGTTAGTGAGTCAACGATTATTTATCAAGCATCCCCTTGCCGCTCCACCCGCTCATCTCCAACTTTCCCCCATCTCCTTTCGCAGGTGCCATGCCCCCATGGAAGTCCCCACACTGGAGCGCCTCTTCCGAACCCGCTGGACCGGTGGCCAGTATGCCTTCGTCCGCGTGACGGTGGCTCTCTCGCTGGCGGCCTGGTCCGCCGCCGCGCTCAGTACGGGGGGGGCGCTGCACGTCCTGCTTGGCCTTGCGGGGCTTGCGCTTTCCGTGCTCGTGCTTCTGGGGTGGCGGGGTCCGGAAGCCGCCGCCGTGGCCGCCCTGCTGATCACCGCCTCGGGGCCTTTCCTCGATCCGGCCCTGCGTGCGGCTGCCGCCCCGGCCGTCCTCGTCCTTGTCCTGCACCTGCTGACGCCCCGTGCGCCCTATGGCACAGTCGAGGCTGCCCGCCGCGTCGATCCGCGGGGGCACTGGCGTCTCCCGCCGGGGGTGTACGCCTTGGCCTGGGCGGCGCTCGTGCTTCAGATACCCGAAGGGCGCTGGCCCGCCGCTCCCCCGCCTCCCTCCTGGTGGATCATGGTTGTGGCGATTGCGGCGCTCGTGCCGTGGAGGCGCTTCCGCCCATGGCTTTGGCTGGCGCTGTTTGTCGTGCAGGCCGTCCATCCAATGGCAGGGTGGACGCTCCCCCTGGCGGCGCTCTACCTGTTCACCTTCGACCCGGGCTGGATACCTCCCCGCCGCACCCGAAGGCCCGTCCACGTACTCTACGACGGCGAGTGCCGCATCTGCCAGGGCTGGACCCGGTTTCTCGTGGCGGAGGACCTCCGCAACGTCTTCCGCTTCGCTCCGCTCCAAGGCCCCACCGCAAACCGGCTCCTCACCGACCGCATCCGGGAGCGCTACCCCGAAAGCGTCCTCGTCCGCTTGGGCTCCGGCG
>SLMS01000038.1 GCA_007133495.1 Candidatus Sumerlaeota bacterium
GTTGTACGTCGCCCTCCTCCCGTTTCCAGACGAGGGAGGCGGTGACATTGGGGAGAGTCCCCTGATACATGTTATAGACAGGGAAGGCCAGGCGGGTGCCCGCGTCCCCGGGAAGGCGTTCGGCGTCCAGCGCTCCGGGCGGCAGGTCGATATAGCGTGGTTGGTCGTCGCGTGCGCGGAGGATCAGGGGCGCCTCGGCCAGAATGAGCGGTTTCTCGCGTTCGTCGTCCGGCGGAACGATCAGCCGGCCGAACAGGGAGGTGACGCCCGGAGGGACGGGGAGTTGCTGGCGCCACTGCCCGTCGGCGCCGGGCGGCAGGGCGAGTTCCGTCTGGACGAGCACGGCTTCCGCCTCCCCGGAGTACATCTGAAGGCGCAGGTTGGGCAGCTCGGCCTCGGAGTGGTTGACCACGCGGAGCTCGACCGTGGTGGCTCGGCCAGCCTGCACGACGCTGGTGGTGGCAGCGTTTTCGACCCATTCGAGTTCGATGTCTGTCTCGACGACTTCCACGGGAACGAGCGCGCGCTTGTGGACGCCGTCCTCCTGGCTGAAGCCGGTGAGCAGGAGTTCGTAGTTGCCGGCCTCCAGATAGTCCGGGATGCGGAGCGTCCCCTGCGTTCTGCCGTCCAGCACGCGGAGACGGTCCTCGTGAATGGGCCTGCCTTCCGGGCCGATAAGGGTCGCCTGGGCGACGCCCCACGGCAGGTCGTCGGAGATGGCCTGCACGGTGAGCTTGCCCCCCGTCAGGCTGGCAAGGCGGCGGGGTTCGACTTCGACCTCGATGTCCTCGCGTACCTGCGGCATGCGCAGGGCCGGGTCGCCCATGAAGACGAACTGGTTGGTGACCGAGCGGTTGTTGCGGTGCAGGTAGTAGTTCATTTTCGCGAGGGACGTGAGCCGGCCGACGTCCTCGACCCCGCGGTCGATCATGGCCCGGTAAAACTCGGTGATCAGGAAGTTGTGTTCGTAACTAGTGGTGCCGTCCACGGGAATGAAGGCGGCCACGACTCCACCGTTGGGCTGGCGGAGGAGCTGTTCGGAGAGGCTTCCGGCCACGGGGTCGGTGGGGTAGTCTATCCAGCCGGTATCGCAGGACCCGGCGATGAGGATGGGCTGGCGTCCATCGTTCTCAAGGCGTGAGATGTCCCGCAGGTGGAAGATGCGTTCGCTGGACCATATATTCGGGCCGCCGTGACCGAGATAGGTGATGGTGCGGGCGCCCCGGTTTTTCCTGTCTATCAGCTCGTCAGTCATCTCCACGCTGCGTTTGCGCCAGATGCCGCGGAAATAGTTCACATAGGGGAAGTCCTGGAGGGCCATAATTTCGACGACGTTGGGACCCTTGACCGATTTGCGGATGACGTCCTCGGCCACGCGGATGAACTCCGGTTCGTCGTCGAGGACGAACAGGTGCCGGTTCTTCCAGTCTCCGGGCGGCGGGCCCTGGAGGTAGGCCAGCGTCTTTTCCACAATGGGTGCCAGTTCTTCGCTGTCATTGACGGAGAAGCGGCCGAGGTCGATGTCGCTGAGTGGCCCATCGCCGAAGAGGAGTGTATAGCTTTCATCGCCGCGGATGCGCACCGTGGGATCGGCCCATCCGTAGATGGGTATCATGTTGGGGGCGATGTCCTCGGTGCTGCGCTCATACTCCCACCAGAATTCGGAGGCTTCGCCGACAAGAAGGACCTTTTGCAGGCGGGCCCCCTGACGGTGGACGAAGGCATGGCGGAGCGCCTGGTGGATGGCCTGGTAGCTCTTCTCTCCGAAGGAGAAGGCGTCGTACAGCTCGGTGACTTCGACGGCTTCAACGTCGAAGTTTGTGCGATGGAAGTCGAGCAGGGGCTCCAGTTCCTCCCTCAGCCCGTCGTAGTAAATGGCCAGGTAGGTGACGGGGTCTTCGTTCAGGAAGAACCGGGGAGGCGGGACGGCCTGTATATCCTGCACGGGCCGGTGGGTTTCGCGCTGGCTCCAGATGAGGTTGAGCGCTCCTTCGCCCTCGGCCCTTCCGCGGACGATGCCTTCGAAGAAATGCTGCGTGCCGGTGCGCGTGGAGCGGAACGCGTAGGCCGCCGGCGCGAAGGGGTCTGTGACATCGAGGAAAGTGGGGTCGCCTTCGAAGCGCTCGTTCCGGTTCACGCGAACGGTCAGTTGCGCGATGTCCTCGGCGTCGATGGAGACGAGTTGCTGGGGGCCGACCTCGCGCACGTCGACGGGGACGGTGAGTTCGGCGAGGACAAAGGTCAGCGCGGAGACCCTGCGGCTGGTGGTGTCGCCCGTGTTGTGGATCGTCAGGGTGTTGGTGCCTTCACGCAGGACGTTGCCCGGAACTTCGAACCGGAAGGGTGTGGTGCGTGAGCCGCGGAAGGAATCCTCACCAACGAGCTGCTTGTTGACGAAGACCTCGAACTCGGCGGTGTTGGCGGGTGTTCTGTTGTGTATCCAGACGGAGAGTTCGGCGCTTTCGTCGTATCGTGCCCCGGTGATGGTGAAGGGAAAGTCGGCGTACTCGCCCGGCGTGGCGCCGCCGGTGCCCCAGCGGAGAGTGGGGAAGGCCACTTGCTGCTGGTGATCGTAAAGGTTGGGCTCGAAGACGCGCACGCGGCTGGTGGCATCGAAGGAGTCCACGGCGAGTCCGCTCTGGGCGGGGCGCGAGGGTTCAAGGCGCGCGGGCCGCTCTTCCGCGGGGGCCTGGAGGAACCAGACGGCGCGGTAGGGCTTGCGGTCGTCCTCGCCCTTGGGGACGTAGAAAAGGAGCCGTGTATCGCCGACAAATCGGGAATTGACGGGGCCTTCCCGGAGCGCGGGCAACTCCCGTCCTTCAAGATAGACACGGGTGCGGCGCGGGTCGAGTGACTCGGGGTCTATACCGGCGGCGCGCAGTTCGGAGCTGCCGAGGTAGTAGATGCCCCGGCTCGGCACGCGGGCCTTGAGGACGGGCCCATGGCGCTCCGAATCGGCGAGCAATTCATTCCATTCGGCGAGTTCCTCGTGCCGCTCGATCGGGTCGCGCCTTGTGGCGAGGATGTGGACTTGGGGGGCGTTGAGGGCCACGAGGTCGGCCGTCTTCAGCAGGTGAGGATCATATTCCTCCAGGTTCTCGATGCGGCGGTCCTCGGGAGCCGGCTCGACCGTAACGCGGTAGGTGCCTTCGACGAGGACAAAGTGAAAGTCGATGGTCTCTTCCGCCTCGCGCATGGTGCCGGGCGAGCTGATCAGGAAGTCCGCCTTGTACCAGCCAGCGAGGCGGAGCGTGTCGAGCATGTTGTGGCGTACCTGGAGGAACTGGCTGGGGAGCGTCCCCCAGCGCGGTTCGTCCTCGTGGTGGTAGGGCCCTTCAACACGCCCGTCCCCGGTGACAGCCACCCAGAGGAGTTCCTCGGGCTCAACAATGATGCCGTCGCCACTCTCCGGCCCGACGAGCCATCCGGAGTAAGTTTGCCGGCCGGCGACTCGGGAAGGGTCGTCAAGACCGAGGGTGTAGCGCAGGAGAAGGTCCTCGCCATAATCGCCGGCAACCTCGAAGTCGATGGCGGCCTTAACCTCCTCTCCGGAGAGCGGGGCGGGACTTCCCGATTGAGCTTTCGCCGTGGGAGCCCATGAAATTGTGGCCAGCACCGCGGCCACGCAGAGAATCGCGGTACTGCGGACTTGATGAAGCAAAACGTTTTTCCTCGTCATGGGAGCTTCGACTGGGGAGGGTCCCCTCCCCGTTACGGTCCCAAGACTGGCGAGGGGCGGGGGCAAGTCAAGCCGGTTCCCCCCCGGCAAAAGCCCACTTCGCAGGAGCCTTTACCAACCGATGAGCACCTCTAGCGAAAGCGCCAAAGCCTCCCGGCCCTCCGCCTGCCACGTGGCGGTCATTCACGGGCCGAACCTGAACCTGCTCGGGACCCGTGAGCCGGAGGTGTACGGCTCGGAGACGCTGGAGGAGATCAACGCCCGCCTCCTCGCCCTGGGCAAGGAGCTGGGCATCGCCGTGACGCCCTTCCAGAGCAATCACGAGGGAGAGATCATCGACTTCATTCACAGCATCCGCGAAACACACCAGGGCATCATCGTGAACCCGGGCGGGCTGACCCACACGAGCGTGGCACTGCGGGACGCGCTGGCGGCGGTGGCGCTGCCGGTGATGGAGGTCCACCTGAGCAATACACATGCGCGGGAGCGGTTCCGCAGGCGGAGCTACATCAGCCCCATCGCGGTCGGGGTCGTGATGGGACTGGGGCCGCCTGGCTACGAATTCGCTCTGCGGGCACTGGCGGCGCGCTTCGCCCCGGGCGCAACTCAATGAATCCTTCCGCGCAGTCCGTTCCGGCATCATGAGTTCGAACAACCGTCATGTGCGCGTCTTCGGCGCGAGCGAACACAATCTGCAGAACATCGACGTGGAGTTGCCGCGCCAGTCGCTCACCGTGGTGACGGGGCTGAGCGGTTCGGGCAAGTCATCGCTCGCCTTCGACACCCTGTACGCGGAGGGCCAGCGGCGGTACGTGGAATCGCTCTCCGCCTACGCGCGGCAGTTTCTCGATCAGCTCCCCAAGCCACACGTGGAGAAGATCGAGGGGCTCTCGCCCGCGATCTCCATCGAACAGAAATCGGTCAGCCGCAACCCGCGCTCGACCGTCGGCACGGTGACCGAAATTCTCGACTACATGCGGCTGCTCTTTGCGACCGCGGGCTCGGCGCATTGCCCGCATTGCGGGCGGAAGCTGGAGAAGCAGGACGCGGGAGCAATCGTCTCGCACGCGATGGGCCTGCCGGAGGGGACCCGGCTGGTGGTGCTCGCCCCGGTGGTGCGAGGTCGGAAGGGCGAGTATCAGGCCCTCTTCCAGAAGGCGCTACGGGATGGATTCGTCCGCGCCAAAATCGATGGAGAGGTGCTCGATCTCGACCCGGCGATGCGGCTGCGCAAGCAGTTCCGCCACGACATCGGGCTGGTGGTGGACCGGCTGGTGGTGCGGCCGGGAGTGGAGAAACGGCTGGAGGAGGCGGTGCGGCGCTCGCTCGCGGAGGCGGAAAGGCTAGTGGTGCTCGAAACCGTGCCCGGCCGCGACGGCAAGTATCCGGCGGGCCTCGGGTGGAAGGGCGAGCGCACCTTCAGCGAGGAAATCGGCTGCCCGGAGCACGGTGCGCAGGTTGTGGACCTTGCGCCGCGGCTGTTCAGTTTCAACTCCCCCCACGGCGCCTGCCCCACGTGCGAGGGGCTCGGGTCGGTGTCCGAAGTGGACGAGTCCCGCATCGTGCCCGACCCCAGCCTGACCCTGCGCCAAGGCGCGGTCCTGCCGTGGAAGTGGCACTTCGCCAACCGGGGCAGGAACCTGGACGCCATGGCGGAGTTCAGCCGGTACGCGCAGCTCCTTAAGAAACTGCTCGAACGCCACAAGGTGGATGTGAACGTACCGTGGCGGAAACTCCCGGCGAGGATACGCCGTCTCTTGCTGCACGGGGCGGGGGAGAAGGGCTCGCGGGACGCCCCGAAAACCTGGCAAGGGGCGATCGGGCACCTGCGCCGCCGGCTGGAGAAGGCGTCGAGCGGGGAGGACTTCGCCATGCTGCAGCCGTACCTGAGCACGGCGCCCTGCCCGGACTGCCACGGCGCGCGGCTACGGGAGGAATCACTCGCCGTCTCCATCGGCGGGATGAACATCGCGGAAATCTGCCGGCTCAGTATCGGCGAAGCGCTGGCCTTCTTCGAAGGACTCACTTTTCGCGAGCGCGAGGCGGTCATCGCCTCGCAGCCCTTGCGCGAAATCCGCGACCGGTTGCGCTTCCTCCTGAACGTCGGGCTGAACTACCTCACGCTGGACCGGCCGGCGGGGACGCTCTCCGGCGGTGAGGCGCAACGCATCCGCCTGGCAACGCAGATTGGCTCGCGCCTCAAGGGCGTCCTCTACGTCCTTGATGAGCCGTCCATCGGCCTGCACCAGCGCGACAACGAGAAGCTGATCGAGACGCTCCGCCGCATCCGCGACCAGGGGAATACCGTCGTCGTCGTCGAACACGACGAGCAGACGATCCGCTCGGCAGACTGGGTGATCGATCTGGGCCCGGGCGCGGGGAACCTCGGCGGTCACCTGGTGGGCGCAGGCCTGCCGAAATCGCTCGAACGTATCAAGGATTCGCTGACCGGGCAGTACCTGAGCGGCCGGCTGACGATCCCCTCACCGCCCAGCCGGCGAAAACGGACGGAGCGCCGCCTCGTCCTGCGCGGCTGCACGCACCACAACCTGCACGAGCTGACGCTGAAACTGCCGCTCGGCGTGATGGTTGGCGTGACCGGGGTGAGCGGGAGCGGGAAGTCCTCGCTCATCATGGACACGTTGCTGCCGATCGCGATGAATTACTGCTACAAGGCGTCGCACAACGTGCACGGGCCTGTTGAGAAAGTGGAGGGGCTGGAACACCTCGACCGGTGCGTCCACGTGGACCAGGCGCCCATCGGCCGCACGCCGCGCAGTAACCCGGCCACCTATACGAAAACGTTCGACCCGATCCGCGAGATTTTCGCACAGACAGAGGACGCACGCCTGCGCGGCTACGGAAAGGGGCGGTTTTCCTTCAACGTAAAGGGCGGCCGCTGCGAGCATTGCATGGGCCAGGGCGCCGTCCGAATGCAGATGGACTTCCTTCCGGACGTTTACGTGACGTGCGAAATCTGCAACGGGCTCCGCTACAATGAGGAAACGTTGCAGGTGCGTTACCGCGGCAGGAATATCGCCGAGGTGCTCGAGATGACCATCGACGAGGCGTCGGAGCTTTTCTCCCAGGTTCCGGCCATCGCGGAGAAGCTGGAGACGCTGCGGGACGTGGGGCTCGGATACCTGCACCTCGGCCAGCCGGCGCCCACGCTGTCCGGCGGGGAGGCGCAACGGATCAAGCTGGCCCGCGAGCTGTCAAAACGCAACACCGGCCGAGCGCTATACATACTGGACGAGCCGACGACGGGCCTGCACTTCGCCGACGTGCACAAGCTGATCGAGGTGCTGAATAAACTCGTCGATACCGGCTCGACCGTCGTCGTCATCGAGCACCAGCTCGACCTGATCAAGGCGTGCGACTGGGTGCTGGACATGGGTCCCGGTGCCGGGGACGAGGGCGGCCAGATCGTGGCGGAGGGCACGCCCGAACAGGTGGCCACGAATCCGGACAGCGAGACGGGGCGCTTCCTCGCGCCCATGCTGGGCGTCTCGCCAAACGGAAAGAAACGAAAGAAACGGAAATAGAGGAGCCTCCTGGGGAAGGCTGTCCACAAAAGGCGGGGCTGCTCCTGTGGTGTCTTCTGTCGTGACCGATTTCAGGAACAGGCCCGGGTGGACTCGCCGCGAATTTGCTCTGCTCTTTCAGAGCGTCGTGCATTCGGGTGCCGGTTTCCCCGGGCGTTGCCCGGGGCTGTCATATTTTGGCCCGTTGGGCCGCTCGACGCGATCCGGGGCCGCGTTCTTCCGCCTCCCGGCTGGCGGCTGATCATGAGAAAAGCCCCAACGGGGCGTGAGATGGTAGCCCAGGGCAACGCCCTGGGAAGAAGCGCCCAAAGGGGACCGGAGCCCTGAAAGGGCGAAACAGGCTCTACTGGTTGCTCGCGCTCCAGGTAATCCGGATCACTGTATAGATGATGAGAAACGGGATGGAGGCCGTGACAATGAAGACGAGCAGCATCACGAGATAGAAGGACGAGAGAACCTTCTGGAGTAGCCCCGGGTCCAGTTCGCCGTTCTGCTCGTCCTCCTCGTCCGCGAACTCATCCTCGTCGTCCTCGGGTGGCTCGGGGCGGCGTTGTTCTTCTTCCGGTTCCGGCATTGTGTCCCCCCTCAGACGGCGGTGCCTTCGCCCTGACGGACGCGTGGCGGGGTCATGCGGTGCCGCGCGACTTCGAGCACGGCCAGCGCGCTGTCCACGCGGTTGAACGGTGGCATGATATACGTGCCTTGGATGGTCGGCAGGGCGGCTTCGAGCGCTTCCCGGGCGATCTCAATGCCGCACTGGCGGGAGGACTCCTTGTCGGTGCACTGCCGGAGCCGTTCCCGTATGGGTGAGGGGACGTGCATGCCGGGCACCTCCTTCGTGAGGAACTCCGCGTTGCGATAGCTCGCCAGCGGGAGGATGCCGAGCAGAATCGGAACGCGCAGGTGCTCGATGCGCTTGTGGAAGCGCTCGTACAGTGCCGAGTCGTACACCGGCTGGGTGAGGATGTAATTCGCACCCGCCTCGATTTTTTGCTCAAGGCGGCGGATTTCGTGGTCCAGGTCGATCGCCCCAGGGTTGGCGCCTGCGCCGAGGAACAGTTTCGTCGGGGAGCCCTTTAGCGGATTGCCCGCAAGGTCCTTCCCCGAGTTGAGGTTTGCCCCGATGCGGAGTGCGCCGATCGCATCCACGTCGTAAACCGCGGTGGCGAAGGGGTAGTCGCCCAGCTTCGGCGGATCGCCGGTGATCATCAGGATGTTGTGGATGCTGAGTGCATTCGCCCCGATGAGGTCTGCCTGCATGCCGAGCAGGTTCCGGTCGCGGCAGCAAAAGTGCACGATCGGCTCGATGCCCGGGACGTGGTCGCGCAGGAGCATCGCCATGTCGATGGGCCCCATGCGCGCGGTGGCGCGCGGCCCATCGGCGATGTTGATCGCGTCGATGCCGGCGTCGCGGCACTTTCTGGCGGCTTCGAGGGCCCGGCCCGCTTCGGTGCCGATGGGTGGGTCGATTTCGATGGAGACCACGAACTCTCCCGCACGCAGCTTTGCCGCGAGGGCCGAGGGCGTCTCGAACTCCGGCGGGTGGACTTCGGTGAGGCACTCGGAGCGGGCCTGCTCGGCGGCCACTCCCGGGGCGGGGCTCTCGCCGGGCTGGAGCATCTTGAGCGAGCTGCGGATCGCCCGGATGTGCTCGGGGTGGCAGCCGGAAGAACCGCCGATCAGGCGCGCGCCGTTGTGCATCCCGCGGCGGAGCAGTTCCATGAAGTACTCCGGCGTGGCCATGTTGAGCAGCCGGTCCTCGTAGGTGACGGGGAGACCGGCGCCGGGGAGGAGCGCCAAGAGCTTGTCCGTGCGCGTGCGGAGTTCCTTCAGCGCCTTGTTGAGGACCGGTGGCCCGACCCCGTCCGAGAAGCCGACGACCTCGGCGGGGATTGAATCGAGGAGCGCGGCGATGCGGTCGATCCCGTCGCCAAAGCGCGTCCCGCCGTCTTCAGCCAGGTCCACCATGGCCGCGACAGGGGTCTCCGGGGAGAGGCGCTTCACGGTTTCGGTCACGAGTTCGAGGATTTCGAGCCGGGAGAAGGCCTCGAGGAAGAAGGCATCCACTCCGCCTTCAAGCAGGGCTTCAACCTGCCGGGCGTAGGAATCGGCGAGCCTCTGGCGCTCGGAGGGCTCGTAGTCGTCCTCCACCTGCTTCCCCGGCGGGCCGATGACCCCGGCGATCCATGCCGTGCCTCCGGCTGCCTCGCGGGCGAGGCGGACACCGGCCAGGTTGATCTCGCGCACCTTGTCCGCCAGACCGTACTTGGCAAGCTTCACCGGGCTGGCGTTAAAGGTATTGGTCTCAAGGATCTCTGCGCCCGCCTGGAGGTATTCCAGGTGGACGTTCTTGACCAGGTGGGGCCGGTCCGTATTGAGGTTCTCGAAGCACTGATTGATGTAGATGCCCTTCTGGTAGATCATGGTAGCCATGGCGCCGTCGCTGAGGATGGCACGCTTGGCGAGTGTTTCGAGGAAGGGCGGGAGTTGGGTCTTGAGTGCGTTGGTGGTCACGATGGCTGCTTTGTGGGGTGGTTTTGCGCGCTGCCATATTCGGATATCATGATACCCTGTTATGGTGTCAACGCCGTTCTGGAAAATCCTTGGCCCGGGAGTGGTTCTGCGCCCTGCTTTCCCTGCAGCAAGACCCTCGGGGAGTCAAACGGCGATGATCGACACGGTGTCTGCCCTTCAGAATGCAAAGAAGCGTTTTTTCAAGGCCTACTTGGGCGTTTACGAGTGCATGGACCCCGAGACTGCGCGGCATCTGCTGAACGCGCAGAAGGAAGTCCTGCTTGCCGGGCGCGAGTTCTTCGCCGGTGAGGCGGAGCACGCGCGCAAGGCAGCCGACCGGATGGGCAAGCGGGCAAAGGAGTAGCACCCCGGCACAAACTGGGTGCTTTGCGGGCTTCGGTTCCCTCTTGCCTTCCCGTAGTCCCTGCCCACGATGCCGCGTGCAGCGCCCATAGTGGCGGCATCCGGCCGGTCGTGCCCCCGGCCGGCGAATCCTCCCCCCACCGGGGGACTAGAGACCTCGGAGGTTATGAGCGACTTCACGCGATTTCGGAAACGGTTCCTGCGGAACCACCTGGCTGTTACTGGTTTGCTTGTTGTTCTGGCCCTTGTTCTGACGGGGATCGCCTCCTTTTTCGTGGCTCCGTACGAGCGGGTCGTCGAACAGAATCTGCCGAACTCCCTGCAGCCGCCCTCGTGGCAGCATCTATTTGGAACGGACCACCTCGGGCGGGATATCCTCGCAAGGATCATCTACGGCTCGCGGACCTCGCTGGTGGTGGGTTTCACGGTCGTTGTGGTGGGGATGACCATCGGGACGTTGCTGGGCCTGATGGCCGGGTACCTCGGCGGGCTTTGGGACCGCGTGATTTCACGCTTCGTGGACGTGATGCTTGCGTTCCCCTTCCTGCTGCTTGCGATCGCGGTGTCGGCGGTGCTGGGCCCCTCGCTCGTAAACGTCATCATCGCGCTGGGGATCGCCACCTTCCCCTCCTACACGCGGCTTGTGCGCGGGTGCGTGCTCTCCATCAAGGAGGAGCAGTTCGTGGACGCGGCGCGGGCGATCGGCGTCGGCCGGCTGCGGATCATGGTGCTGCACATCCTGCCAAACCTTTTCGGGACGCTGCTGGTGTACGGGACGCTGCGCGTCTCGACGGCGATCCTTGCCGAGTCGGGGCTGAGCTTCCTCGGTCTTGGCGCCCAGCCGCCCGAGCCAACTTGGGGGAACATGCTTTCGGAGGGCCGGGAGTACCTGCTCTTTTATCACTGGCTGCCGCTCTTTCCCGGGCTGGCGATTCTGATCACTGTGCTCGGCTTCAACTTTCTGGGTGACGGGCTCCGCGACCTGCTCGATCCTCGCATGAAGGACCTTTGATTCGCCGAAGGTCCTGCGCGCGGGCCACGCGGGGGGGCGCCGTGCGCAAAAAGCCGGAAGGAAGACCTCCCATGGCATGCCCCCGCTTTGTCCGTTTCGCTCCATTCGTGCTTGTGTGGCTTGTTGCCGCTGGCGCGGTCCCGGCTGGGCTTGCCGGCGGCGGAGCTGCGCCCGACGTAAGGATATCGCAGGAAATCCTTGCCAACCGCGATGCGAAGGCCCGCCAGGCTGCCCGTCTGGCCGCGGCAGGGAAGACGGTTCCCGGACCGGAGACACTGGAGTGGGAATCCGCAGCACTCTACGTGACCAGCCGGCTCTCGCAGGCGGAGAAAAGCGCGCTGCGTGCCGACGGTGTGGACGTTCTGCCGGATGCCTGGGTGCCGGCGCTGCCCGGCCGGCATCCGCACGGGTACCATCTGGCGCGCATCCGTTACTCGGCGCTGAACAAGGCGGCGGCGCACCCGCGCACAGTTCGTATAGACACGGTGGAACACCGTTTTTTTCCGGCAAATGAGATCAGCCGCGAGGCAACCGGCGTGCAGGACCTTCACAACGCGGTCGCTCCGGGGCCTTTCACCGGCGCCGGCACCATCGTGGCGGTGGGGGACAGCGGCCTTGACGTCACCCACGAGGACATTCCCACGCCCATCAAGGCGTATGACGTCACGACCGGCAGCAGCGTCGAGCAGTGGTCCACGGACGTGGCGAACATGGTGACCGGGCACGGGACACACGTGACGGGCACGGCGGTCGGCCGTGGGACGCTATCGGGCGGGACCTACGCCGGCATGGCGCCGCAGGCAGGGCTGCTCTTCTACAAAATCGGCAACGATGAGGACGCACGGACGACCGAAATGGACATGATCAAGGCCGTGCTCCATGCCCGCTCCAAGGGAGCGGACGTCTTCAACCTCAGCTACGGCGGCTTCGGGCCCTACATGGACGGGTCGAGCGCCATCTGCCAGGCTATAGACATCGGGTTCGAGAGCGGCATGATCGCAGCCATCTCCGCCGGAAACAGCGCCAACGACAACCGGCACTACAGCGTGGTGTTGGAACCCGGCACGGAGTACGGCCCGATTTCGATGACGTTCAGGAACACGGGCTCGGAGCCGTTCGAGGAGGAGATACCCCTGCGCGTGATCTGGCGCGACGATGAGCCGGGAAACGAGCATGTGTCGCTGGAGCTGCGTAACCCGGGCGAGGGCGACACCTTCGGCTTGGAAGCACGGACCACCAGCACGCGGGAAACGAAGTCGGCACGGTACTTCCTTGAACCCGGCGTGCCGCACGGCGAATCGAAAACCTATGAGTTCCGCCTGTCCAACACTGCCGAACAAGGGGAGGCGCCGCGGGTGCACCTTTACCAGGCGCGGCCGGGCGGTGGCACGTTTCCGGGTGCGGACAAGAACTACACCGTCACCCGCCCCGCGGACGCGGACAGCGCCGTCACCGTGGCGGCATGGGTTCACCGCACCCAGTGGGTAAACTGGCAGGGTGGCAACCAGTCAAACAACCAGCCGCTCGGCGAACGCGCCACCTTCAGCAGCATCGGCCCGCGTATAGACGGCGTTCTGAAGCCGGAAATCATGGCCCCCGGTTCGGTGACGATCTCCGCGCGGGACAATGACCTGACCATCAGCAACTCCCGCATGATCTCCAACGACGGGGTGAACGATGGCAGCGGGCCGGCCAACTATTCCATCTCGCAGGGGACGAGCATGGCGGCTCCGGTCGTGGCGGGGGTGCTGGCGCTGCTCCGCGAAGCGTACCCGGAGGCCAGGCCGGCAGAGATTCGGCAGATGCTCTTCGAATCGGGCTCGCAGGCGGAGAGTCCGGACACGCTGGTGGGCCACGGGCTCCTCGACGCGGTGAAGGCGTTTGAGATGGGGATTGAGCCGTTGAGCGACTGGCTGCTGGTGCACTGAAGCTGGCGGGCGGGAAATCGGCTTGTCTCCGGGGGGGCGGTGGGGCTTCCCTCGCTGCGCTTTTCTCCACCTCTACGTCAACGGAGTCCACGCCACAACATGAAGACGATCGTCACCGGCTGCGCCGGATTCGTCGGGTCCACGCTTGCCGAGGCGCTCCTCGCCCGCGGGGACGAGGTGCTCGGGATAGACTGCTTCACGGACTATTACTCCCGGGAAATCAAGGAGCGCAACCTCCGCCAGCTCCGCCTGCAAAAGAAGTTCCGCATCGATGAAATCAACCTGATGGAAGTGGACTGGGACGAGGTGCTCGCCGGGGTGGACGTGGTCTATCACCAGGCGGCGCAGGCCGGCGTCCGCAGCAGTTGGGGCAAGGACTTCTGGATGTACACCGACTGGAACATCCTCGGCACCCAGCGCCTGCTGGAAGCCATCCGCCGCATCCCCGAGGGCAAGCGCCCGCGGCTTGTCTATGCGTCCACCTCCTCGGTGTACGGCGAACGCGACGTCTTCCCCTTCCGCGAGACCGATCGCTGCGAGCCGGTCAGCCCCTACGGCGTCAGTAAGCTGGCGGGGGAGAACCTCTGCCTGCTCTATACGCACAACTTCGGGCTGGAGACCGTCTCGCTCCGGTACTTCACTGTGTACGGGCCGCGCCAGCGCCCCGACATGGCCTTCCACAAGTTCATCCGCGCCGTCTTCAAGGGCGAACCCATCCCCCTTTTCGGGGACGGCGAGCAGACGCGTGATTTCACCTACGTGGACGACATCGTCGCGGCGAACCTCGCCGCGGCCGAACACGGCACCCCCGGGCGCATCTACAACATCGGCGGCGGGAGCCGGGTGACCGTGAACCACACGCTGAAAATGCTCGGGAAGGTGATGGAGATGGAGGTGAAGATCGACCGCCAGCCGCGGCAGTACGGGGACATGTCCCACACCGCCGCGGATACCGAACGGGCGCGCACCGAGCTGCGCTGGAATCCGGCCGTGGGGCTCGAGGAAGGCTTGCGTGCGGAGAGGCAGTACGTGAAGGATTTGATGGCGGAGGGACTCTGACGGGCCGCCGGCCCCGGAGA
>SLMS01000239.1 GCA_007133495.1 Candidatus Sumerlaeota bacterium
GAACGGATGGAAAACTGGTCGGGGTGGCCGGATTTGAACCGGCGACCACTCGCCCCCCAGACGAGTGCGCTACCAGGCTGCGCTACACCCCGAACCGCAGGGGCCATCAAATGTACTCCCCCCGCTTTCCGGTGCAAGGCTGAAGTGCCGCGTTTCCCTCCTTGAATCCCGATTGGCCCGCAGGAGAAAGTGGCTTGACGCAATCAGCCGGCGGATGGTCCTTTTGGACCGTCAGGCAGGCCGCCGCAAAAAGAGCCCCGCCGCAACGAGCAGGAGCCCTCCCGTGAAGATACTTTTCGCCGCCTCAGAAGCCCTCCCCTTTTGCAAGACAGGCGGGCTGGCGGACGTGCTCGGTATCCTCCCCCGCACCCTTCGCGCCCGCGGCCACGACGTCCGCATGGTCCTGCCCCGCTACGGCGCCATCGACTCCTCGCGCTATCGCCTCCTGCCCCTTATGCCCGAAATGCGCGTCCAGTTCGGTCCGCAGAACATTACCGGCTCGGTCCTCCGCTGCCCCTTTCCCGGCACCGACATGCCCGTCTATTTCATCGACGAGCCGCGCCTGTTCCACCGCGAAGGGCTCTACGGCAACGGCCGCGTCGATTACCCCGACAACGACCGCCGCTTCGCCTTCTTCAACATGGCCACGCTCTGGCTCCTCAAGGGACTCGACTGGCAACCCGACATCATCCACCTCAACGACTGGCAGACGGGCCTCCTCTCCGTCCTCCTGCTCCACCATCCCCAGGTCCGGCACGACGCCTTCTTCACCCCCATCCGCACCGTCTTCTCCATCCACAACCTCTCCTACCAGGGAAACTTCGACAAGTTCCTCGTCCCCGCCATCGGCCTCCCCTGGTCCGTCTTCACGCACGACGGCATGGAGTTCTTCGGCCGCGCCTCCTTCCTCAAGGCCGGCCTCGTCTTCTCCGATGCGCTCGTCGCCGTCTCGCCCACATACTCGCGCGAAATACAGACAGAGGAACTCGGCGCCGGCATGGACGGAACCCTCCGCCTCCAGAGCCGGAAGCTCTGCGGCATCCTCAACGGTATAGACACCGGGGAGTGGGACCCTTCCCGGGACGAACACCTCCCCGTAACCTACACGGCGCAAGACCTCTCCGGGAAAAAACGCTGCAAGGAAGCGCTCCTCAAGGAAGCCGGCCTCGACGGCAGCACCGAACTCCCGCTCGTCGGCATGATCAGCCGCATCGTCGGCGCCAAAGGCTTCGACCTCATCATCGAAAAGCTCCCCCGCCTGCTCGACCTGCCCGCGCGCTACTTCATCCTCGGCAGCGGCGAGGAGGAGTACGAGGAGGCACTCCGTACCGCCGCCGCGGAGCACCCCGGCCGGCTGGCCATCCACGTTGGCTACAATTCCGAACTGTCCCACCGCATCATCGGCGGATCGGACATCTTCCTCATGCCCTCGCGCTACGAGCCCTGCGGGCTCACCCAGCTCTACTCCATGCGCTACGGCACCATCCCCGTCGTCCACCGCACCGGGGGTCTCTCCGATACCGTCCGCCACGCCACCCCCGAATCCGTCCGCCGGGGCGAAGGCACCGGCTTCCTGTTCGGCAACTACACCGGAGAGGACATGCTCGAGGCCCTCTCCGCCGCCCTGCGCCTATACCGCCAGGAGCCCGAAATCTGGGCCGCCATGCAGCACAACGCCATGGGCCAGGACTACTCCTGGCAGCGCTCCTCGGCCGAGTACGAAAAACTTTACCAGTCCCTGGCCGGTTCCCCTCGACCCATGGGCCCGCCCGGCGAAATTCCAAACGCCCAAGCCTGATCCCCCCTCATACGGCTGGAAGGAACCCTCCTTCACGGGCACAAATCTTGAAGACAAGGGGGTCACTTGGTGCTTGCCGCCCCCTCATGTACTCGATTACAGAAAACGCAGCACCAATGCCCTCCGCATCCTTCTCATCCCCACGGGAATCACCTGCATGACAACCACACGAGACATCGCAATTACGGACATATCCCGGTTTTCCTTCGGCCATGCGCCCAAACCGGTCAAGTGCGGCAGAGGCGTTGAAATCGGTTGCGGAACTGTCGTCCCTGAGATCAACTTCACACTCCCCTCCATGGACATCGAGGAGGAAAACTGGACCAAGGTCCGCCAGCAGTACGACACCATGGTGCAGGGCGTACTCCGCCGCGCCACCGAACTCCACGTCCCCGCCCTTCTCGTCGAGTTCGAAACCCTCCCCCCCATGACCGTCCGCCCCGACTGGGGGCTTGAAATCTGCCGGCTGCTGGTGGACCGGCTTGAGGAAGCCCACAGCAAACACGGCCTGCGCTCCGCCCTGCGCCTCACCCCCAACGACAGCCGCGAGTTTAACCGCCCTCCGCTCATGCGCCGCGGCGAGTACTGGGACGGCATGGTCCGCATGTTCGACGAGGCCGCCGGCTCCGGCGCCGACCTGCTTGCCATCGAATCCACCGGCGGCAAGGAAGTCTGCGACGAGGCACTCATCAACGGCGACCTGCGCACCGTCGTCTTCGCCCTCGGTGTCCTTGGCGCCCGCGATATGGAGTTCCTCTGGAAGAAGATCGTCGCCTCCTGCAAGGCCCAGAACATCATCCCTTCCGGCGACACCGCCTGCGGCTTCGCCAACACCGCCATGGTCCTTGCCGACCAGAAAATGATCCCGCGCGTCTTCGCCGCTGTCGTCCGCGTCCTCTCCGTGCCGCGCAGCCTCGTCGCCTACGAAATGGGCGCCCTTGGCCCCAGCAAGGACTGCGCATACGAAGGCCCCTACATGAAGGCCATCGCCGGCGTGCCCATCTCCATGGAGGGCCGCTCGTCGGCCTGCGCTCACCTCAGCCCCGTCGGCAACGTCAGCCAGGCCGTCTGCGACTGCTGGTCCAACGAATCCGTGCAGAACGTCCGCCTCCTGAGTGACTACGCACCCACCGTCTCCATGGAACAGCTCGCCTACGACTGCCGCCTCATGTCCGCCGCCTCCCACACTCCGGAGGACGCCGCCCGCCTGCGCGACTGGCTCGCCGACTCCGACGCCTCCCTCGATCCCCAAGCATGGGTCCTCCGCCCCGACACCGTCCTGCGCATCTCCCGCAAAATCGTCCAGGCCGGCGACGACCCCTACCTTCGCACCCGCGCCGCCGCACACGCCGCCATCGAGGATATACGCCGCGCCAACGACGAAGGCCGCCTCGCCCTTTCCGAACGCGAGGAACCCTGGCTCGACATGATGGAAACCCAGCTCGAAGACCTCCCCGGCACCGCCGAGGAACTCCTCGAAGAAATCCTCGCCGAAACTCCCGAACCCAAATTCCTCCCCGAAGAATACGGCTTCTGACCGCCCGGGAAGGGGGTTACCGTTCGCATTCACACCGGCTCCGCAGGCAGCACATGGCGCCTCCCTTGGGAGCGCCAATCTCCTGGTGGGCGTTTTTCCTGGGCCCGGCCTGCCTCACTTGGAATGCGCGCGGCTTGCCGCGTGGACGGCAACAAGCTACCGCCCCGGAGCGCAAAGGCAAACCCTCCCATTCCATGAGCGATGCCGCTCCGGCGGGCAGCCCCGATCCTGCCCGGTGGGCAACCGCTTCTGACCCGCCTGTGCATCCCGGGCTTGACACCGGCCCGCCGGGGCTCTTCACTCCCGGACTCTGAGAGCTGATGTAGCTCAGTCGGTAGAGCAGCGCATTCGTAATGCGCAGGTCGCCGGTTCGAATCCGGCCATCAGCTCCACTCCAAACGCCCTAAAATCAGTGATCTACGAGCCCGTCGGCAGACGGAGACGGAGCCTGCCCAAGCTCCGAAAGGCCTTGGGTCACTGCAGGGTCGCGGCAACCCCACCCCGCGGACTCGCATGCGGTTGCGTCCTGCCATCTCGTGGAGGACTTGGACATCGGCGGATGACCGATGAGGTCCTCAACCCGCACCCCCTTCGTTGTATCGTGGCGCCGTTGCGTGCTCCCCCCTTCTCACAGAACTCACGCCACACCCCCTGTGAGGGAAGGCCTCCTGGCCCAAAGGCGTTTCCGTTCTCCTGCCCCAGGGGCACTGACCCTGGAGTTATCCGCCGATTCCACAGATTCTCACCAACGTGCAAGGCTCACGTTTCTTCACGACCCTGGATTTCGGAAACTCTTACAAGTTCTGAAGGGGTTTCGGTGAGTTTCAATGTAACAGGGAAACTTCCATGGCGGGCGCACCCAAAGTCGCGGCGGTGCATGTACCTCTCCCGGCTGCTTCGCGTGGGCTGGCGTCCCTGGCGGCTCCCCTTAAGCGGCCGGCGCGGTCTATGTTTGCTCCTTGGAGAAGCGTGCCGTGCGGGGGTCGAGTTCCTTGCCGGTTGGGCGGCAGAGCCCCTCGTATAGCTCTGGGCGGCGTCCTCGAATCCAACGGCGGCCTGTGCAACGGTCAAGGAGCCCGGCCTCCAGGTCTGCCACCACCATTGCATCTGCGGCTTTACACGTTTCGGCAAGGATGCGTCCGTAGGGATCGAGGATCATCGCATTGCCCGTCCGCACCTCGTTGTCGTCCTGGCCCACGCCGTTGCTGAAGACGAGGAACATCCCGTTGTCATGCGCGCGCGAGGGCAGCCAACGCATCAGCCATTCGCGGCCTTTGCGGCCCTTGAACTCCGCCTCGATTGCTTCGGGATTTGAATGCCGCTCGGCCCACAGGCGCGGGTCTATCAACCCCATTGCCTCGGGGCTTCGTGAGTCGCAACCGCCTGTCTGGTGCGGGGCGAGGAGAATCTCGGCCCCTTCGAGGGCGGTCAGGCGTACATTTTCCACCAGGTTGTTGTCCCAGCATATCAAGACACCCACGCGGCAGCCATGCGGCGTATCGAAAACTGTGAACGAATCGCCGCTCGACATGTGGGGGCTGATGAAGCAGTGCAGCTTGCGGTGGTGGCGTGCCTGGCCATCAGGCATGGCCACAACGTATGAATTGTATAGGCAGCCGTCGTGAGCGCGCTCGATCAGGCCTGCACCGATCGTCATTCCATGACGCTCCGAAAGCGCCAGCAACCGTTGCGTGGCGGGCCCATCGGGAATCGGTTCCGACAGGCTGACGATTTCCTCCCGCGAGAGGTTCCGGACGTGCCAGTAACCTGTCAGGCACATCTCCGGAAAGACGAGCAACTCAACCCCTTGGCGCCAGGCCTCCGCAGTAAAGTGCTCGATGGTCTCGAAATTCTTCTCCTTGTTTCCCGCCGCGTGGCAGAACTGTACCGCCGCAACCCTGATGTCTCTCACTGGCACATTTCCCTTCCTGGGTGTTCAGCAACTCGCTGTCGCTCCGTGCCCTGCCTATCGAAGGTCCTTCCCTCGGCGCAAACAGGACCCGGCTCTACCAGCTAATCTCCCCTGAGGTGCCCAAGCTGCAAGCCCACTGACCGGATACAGGTGCATTCGGACCGTGGTGGAGGCGCATCTAGACATGGGTCTTGACCTCCAGGGAAAGGTCCGGGGGTGCAAGCACCATAAGCAGCGAGCGGGCGCGGCTCATCCCCACGTAGGCAAGCGTGCGGCGGAGCTGCGGATCATCAATCCGGTCGAGGTCGGTCAGGATGATGATGGAGTTTTCGAGGCCCTTGAAATCTGAGATGGTTGCCAGAGTGAGGCCGGATCGTGGAAGGTTTCGCACTGTATGGTCATCGAGGCAGAGAGCGTCCCCGCTGTGGACCTCCGGGAGTTTGGAGGCGAGACTCTCGGCGAGCGGTACGGCGGCCAGGATGGTGATCTGCCCCGGCAGAACACCTTCAGAGTAGAGTGTGTCCAGAGCCTGCTGGAGGCCGGCCACGCCCATGCCGGGTGCAACCCACTCGACGGCAGGGCCCGGGCCGGTTCCCTCGGCGCCGAGATCGAGACCGGTTCTCACCTTGATCGTGTCTATTATTCGGAGCGTGTTGCGGCAATTGCGGCGCAACGGAACAGTGGCAGTCCGTATCGCACGGAGGCGGTCGAAGGCGGGACTCTCGAATCTGCCGGTCACACCCGCCTGGTTGTTGATATCAAAGAAGACACACCAGTTTCCGTCTGCCAATCCACCCACAAGGACTTCATCGAGCAGGCTCAAGTCGTGGGAATTCATAAGGTCCTGACCCTCGTCCACGAGAAGGAACTGGCATGGTTTGCCCGGGGGCCACCTGTGGAGGCTTGCGATGGTGCGAATGGTCAGGCCGGGAGCCTGTACACGCGCGCGCAGAAACTCGGCAAGCCATGGGGAATGGCATGCCAGAAGCACAGGACTCTCCTCCGTGGACCGGCGGCGTGCAAGCTCCGCCGCGAGGAAAGTCTTGCCGGTACCTGCTCCGCCGGTGCACAGGACGCGGGGATTCTCCTCCACCACATCGAGGAGCCGCATCTGGTCCAGGGTGAACTCCTCGGCCCGTTGGTCGTGGTGGCTGATATGGTCGCCCAGGGCGGGTGCCCGTTCGAAGGACGGGCGCAGAAAAGCTGTCAGCTCCTCTATATCAATCTGTTCAAGCGTGCGCGCCCCGTGGCGGACCTTTGCCCGCCAATTACGGATAAGCACATGGAGCCAGTCGGAGAAAGTCTCCCAAGCCCGCTTGTCAGCAACCATCCATGGTTCCCACTCTCCGGATGTCACATTAAAGCGGCAATTCGGGAGGAGTACTCCGTAGCCGAGAGGCACCCTTGCGAGGAAACGGTCGCCCAGGTCTGACTCTATGGCCTTGCGAAGAGCGCTCAGAGCCCCGGCAGCCTGCCGGAACGGGCCTTCGCTTGACTGGCCCCGCCGGCCGTCCATACTTGTATATTCCCAGACCCCTTGTTCGTTCCGGGATACGGCTCCGCCCTTCACCTCCAGCACAAAAATACCCCCTCGGCAGACCAATATAAAGTCCGCTTCACAGTAGCGCTTTCTTTCGTGTCGGTGCAGGTTAAGTGAATGAAGCCCCACGGCCGGGCCGAGATCGATCGTTCGAAGCATGCGGAACACGGCCTTCTCGGCGTAGCTTACGTCCTTCTCGTGCGGGCGTGAGGGTATCATCCTCATTTTTTGGAGGCCGCCCGTTTGCGCATTCGCTCGCATGCCCTGAGGGTCTTTGCATCAAAATCGTGTTCTGTCAGGCGCTGAAGCGCTGTTTCCATGCTGAACGATGCGGAGACCTTTGCCCTGCCCGGGAAGGAGAGAACGCGCTTTCTGTTCTTTACGGTAATTTCGGGTTCTACGTCCGGCATGGCAATGGTTGTATGCCAACAGTGATCCCACCCGGCTGATTGGGCGAACTTCTTCCACTTCGCTTCATCCTCACCAAGCGTCTTTCGCAACCACCCCGCGTTGTCAGGGGGAAGCACAAGCGCGGGTGAAGGGATGACATGATCCGCGTTCGCATTCGGTGGTTGCATGGACGCGAGGTGGGTGGCCAGCCGGCGCGTGTGCAGTGGAAGTCCGTCCTTGTCGATGTGCGTCCATCCATGCCATGCCCCGTGAAACAGCGCGGCGAGACGTTCCTCCGGCGACCGATTGATATACTGGCCCGGTTTTTCGAGACTCCCTTCGATTTCCTCCTGCCGCAGGACAAACATGGCGAATGACCTCGCCGCGCCGCGAATTTCCTGAATCAGGCTCCCCGCGCCCGGTCCGGGCAACCGCAGGGCGTCAAGCATCTGCTCGAGACGCTTGCGGAGCCGTTCCGCAGCGTTCTCGCTGCCCAACCGCGCGCCTGTACAACGTGTGAGCAGGTTCTCCAAAAGCGCGTCCATTCCGGGCTTGCCGGGGCCTCCCTGATGAGTGAGTTCACCGAGAAAAAAGAAAGTGACATGGTCTTCGATGGTAAAATAGCTGGTATCATTACCGAAGAGAAGCCACTGGAGAAGGCCTCGCGAACCGAGCGGGAACAGAAGCAGCCGTGAGTGGTCTCCGCCCAGCAGGCGCTGGGCGGAGGTCAGCGCCACATGGCGATTTCCCGCGCCAAAGCCTGACATGGCAAAGGCCCAGACAGCGGCCCAACTATCGATTCGGCGGTATATTTCCGTGCCGCCACCGCGTGTGTCCAATTCGCGAGGGATTGAAGGCGGACTGAACTGCCGGGCTTCCTCCGAGGTGAAGAGTGCTGCCTCGAACGGAACATCCTCGCTGTCCTGGCCCCTCCTGGGGTTGCTAGTGAAGTGAGCCAGATCGGCTTTGGAGGGGAATAGCACCTTTCGGACGAGCGAGAGAGGGATCGGGGAGGGAAAGGCAAGGGCACCTTCGTGCTGCGCGGTGGCGGCAAGCCCTTCCTCCATGACGAGGAATACAGGAAAGAGGTGTGCTGCATCCTTGCAGACATCTTTCACAAGGCTCTCCGGGATCGGGGAACGAAGCAGGACGACGTGGCCGGGCACGTCATCCGACAAGTCGTTATAGTGCTTCTTCCGTGCCTCCGCCGGAACGATACATCCTCGGGCAAGAATGTCCCGAAGGTTTCCGGAATTGGTCAGGACGCCCCACGCTGTATCGCCCTCTGACGCCGCTGGTTCGATGGCCGCTGCGTCTATAAAGTCCTGTTCTCCCGGCGCCCGCGTCGGTGTCTTTCTTGATGTCCGTTTCTTCGCCATGATTACTTTCCCTTCCGAGGGCGGTTGACGCGTTTCAGGATGGCATCGTCTGAGGGCAAGTATTGAGCAATAGGACATTTGGCATGGACATCGTGAACCAGAAAAAGGCGCTCACGGGCCCGGGTCAGGACAACGTAGAAGAGCGTCTTCCAGTCCTCCCTGCCGTGTAGTACGGGAAAGTCATTGATGGGCGCCACGAACACGTCATCAAATTCGAGACCCTTGGCACTCTGTGCGCAGAGAACGACGACACCACCCATTCCAAAATCCAGGGCGGGGGGTCTTTGGTGCTCGCTATTGTAGAAGCGAATCCATCTCGGCGACAGATCAAGGCGGCGTGCCTTCGCCTGCAGGGCTTCGAGCACCTGCATCTGGCGCTCCTTGTTGTGGGTGAAAACGCCAATCAGCTTGCTGGGGTTCTCCATTGAGTAGGACAGGGCATCTTCAAGAACACCAAGAACATTGTCTGTCTGAATGAGTACCGGCGCCGTCCCCCCTTCCCTGGAAGGCAATTCCGTGGCGCCGCCATCGCCAACATGGAAGCTGGCGGCAAGCGCTGCAATTGGCCGGGTATTGCGGTGGTTTCGCTTCAGCCCAAGAATATTATCCGGCCCAATCTCCAGTGCCCGGATGATATTCTCCTCCGTTGACGGCGTGTCCGTGATCCTCTGGTTCTGATCGGCCGTCACAATGACCTGCATGTCGTGGCGCTTTAGGAAATAGAAGAAAGCATCCCCCATGTCCTGACCTTCATCGAGTATTAAGGTCTCCTCCGGCAAGGAGACAGGTTTTCCCTCCTCATCGGCCCGGTAGAACTCATCCTCCAGCTTGTCCCAAGGCGGGCTATGCCCGTTATACCTCAGCTCGTAATGCTTGTTTGCAACACGCTTGACCCACGAAAGTGCTCCGTCAAGGGAGACAGCGCCTTTGGCGGTTTGGCTCTTGCAGGCCTCCTTCAATGTCTTGTTATAGACAAGGACTCTGACCGGCCGTTTGGCCCGTTTCAGCCGTTCCGCCAGCAGCAGGGCCATGATCGTTTTCCCCGAGCCAGGCCCGCCGGTGATCAGGGCGCTCCCCTCGATGTGTGCCTCCAGGATGGCATCCTGTTCCTTGTCAAGTTCCTCGTGCCGTGGCAGCCGGAAGCGGCGTGGTTGTGGTTCCCTGGGCATCACGTCCCCTCCAGACAAAAGTAACCAGGCAGGGGGCTCTCACTGGTTCCGTTCCCAATGACGAATTGCCGGTCGAGCAGCAGATTGCTGTAGCAGCAGCTTGGTTCGGGAAGAAGGGCGCAGCCGTGGCACGCGGCACGATTCAGCAGACTTGGGCCGCTCCCCTCATGTTCCGAACAGACCGGATCAAAGGAGCACCAGGCTCCCCTCCGAATCGCCGAAACGAGCAGTTCATGGAAATTCGCAGGACGGGCAATGACACTCAGCCCGGCGAGCGACCCCACGCGATCCTGGGAGGTTGTGTAGAGGAGCGCTCCCGCCATCCTCCCCGTCTTATCGTCGCTGGAGCAATATATACGCTCCCTGATGGACGCCGCCGGCACACCGGCGACGAATTCAAGCTGGCGGATCAGAAGATGCGCCAGAGTGTGCAACAGCAGAAAGCGCGGCGTAATCATCTCGGCGGAGGCGGCAGCCTCCTCTCCGGCGAGCGCCATGGCAAGCACGGGCAGTGGTTTCCTCTCGAAGCGCTTGCGGATTTCACACGCACGGCGCGCGACTGCCGGATGCCTCTCCCATTCCGAGAGGGCCTGCGGGTTCAGCGTGAAGAAAATTCCTTCACCGTGCAACTCGTTCGCCGGAAGCCAGCCCGCCTGTCCCTTAAGGTCGGGCGGCACGAGGGGGCTCTCATGAGTCAACCGGCGGAAACCGAGAAGCACCTGCAC
This sequence comes from Candidatus Sumerlaeota bacterium, assembly GCA_007133495.1. GTDB lineage: Bacteria > Sumerlaeota > Sumerlaeia > SLMS01 > SLMS01 > SLMS01. The sequence continues at coordinate 10,451 of SLMS01000239.1, forward strand.
TTCGCGAAGCCGCTCGACAGAGACCAGGCGCTGGATCTTGGGGACGATCGTGCTTGGTGCGCCACACTCGAGATTCCGCCATTGCTCCGTCATGTCCTTGACCAGGAAGCGCTCCCAGCTCTTCATTCTGCCCCAGTCTGTACAGAAGGCCTTGTATTCATCGGCGTATAGCTCAGCCTGTGTCTCCGGTGCGGGAATTTCCTCCTCGGGCTCCGGGCTGCTGTGCAGGTCGTCCCAGGCGGCCTTTACCTCATCAACCTCGGCGTTCAGGCTGTTCGCCAGTTGGCGGAGCTTTTCCTCCAACTGCTTCGGACGCTGTATATTGCGAAGCCGTTCGTAATCCTTGTGCTGGGGAATGCGGTACCGCAGGTCGTTCGGGTTCTTGCGGGACTCGGGCGGTATGTCCACCGCGGTCCTCGTCACAGGGAGATGCAGCCGCGAATCATGGGGCCGCAGCGCCCGGATTTCGGTGCCTGACGAGGTTCCTCCTTTCTGGTTATGCTGGCTCAACCAGTCGGCAAGGGTTAGAGTCCAGTCCCACGGTTGGAACGGCATATATCTTGATCCGGACTCAAATCTCTCTGCGAAGTTGCGATATTCGAGATCGTGTGCCGATGCGGCCGCTCCGCAAGCACGGCAATGTAATACGTCCTGATTCGATTTCGGGTCCCGTTTGAGAAACAGCCTCGATCGCTCGGCGCAGGCGTTCCGGGCGTGCTTCTCGTGGGCGAGCCAGTGCCACTCCACGTCTCCCAGGAATCCATTGTTCCCTGCGAGCACCCACGGGGCGGGAGCCATGACCGGCCTTTGGGCGCACTGGCGGCACCGAACCCGCGAAAGCGTGGGCCCTCCGCGCCATGGCAGATGGGCGAGGTGCCCACAATCCGGATTCGGACAGTGCAGCCAGGCGGGAAACCGGATAATGGGTATTTGCTGGCTTGGCGCCATGCCCGCCGAGGCGAGGGAAATGTCCTCGCGAAAGTGTGGCTTTCGTAGAGTCTTGGGTGCACCGAGGACCCCCTTCAGGCGGGACAGTGCGAATATTTCCTCTCCGAATTTCGCCCCGTCGTGTTCATTCCAGCGCCGGATATCGCAGATGACCACCATCGCGTCAGCGGTCCTGTGGATTGCGCCAACGGCGGCCTGGGCAGTCAGCCAATAGGAGCGGATGCGATCGTGACGGGTCATCGTTGCCCCCTGCGCGGGGTAATGGGTGCGACGGGTTTTATTGGAATCTCCACGTCCACGCTCCTCATGGACGTACCCACGGGCCACTCGTCAATGTCTGTGGAGTCCGTCTGCTCGAACCGCCTCATGAGCCGGCGCACCTGGGGCTGGTTCGTATTCGCATAATATACAAGTCCCCTGCGGCTGTCCTTCGTCGCCTTCGTGTGCCACTGCTCGACGAGTTCATTCAGGTGCCCAAGCACCTCCGCGCGCATTTCCTCGGCGCAGGCGCGGGCCAGCCGCTCGCGAAGCACAGCGAGGGCCCTTTCGATTTCCGGCACGTCCTTGCGGAGCCTTCCAGCCGCCCTGTTATCAAGGAGCCACGCTCCGCCCCCCTTCTCCACACCGTAGCGCATAGCGATGACCAGCGCGGCAGGCAGGGCCCGCTCGCGGCAGCGGGGGGTGAAGGGAGCCACACTGGAAGGCTCCACGAAGCGGTACATTGACTCGTGAAACTGGCGGAAACCTTCGAAGTGGGAAAGACTGCGCGCCTGCGTCCGGAGGAAGTGAGTCGCCACCATGCCTGGAACCTCGCCCCGGCCAACGCGGCTGGTGGCCTGTATATACTCCGCCGTCGTGAGCGGTTGCGCGCTGACGATCATGGCGGCCAGCCGGCTCACGTCCATCCCGACGGAGATCATGTTGGTGCAAAGGCCGACCGAAATCGGCTGGACGGGGGAGTTCTCGATTCTCTCCTGTCCCGGCGGGGGAGCGGGGGTCTCAAGGCGCTGCAACGCCTCGGGCAGATCCGGGCAGCGGCTTGTCAGCTCGATGATGCTGTCCTGATCGACGCGGGGGATTCCCCACTCCTCACGCGTCAGTGTGCGTTGCTCCCGGGCTTCGGCCTCGCGTCTCAGGTCCTCCAGCCATTGGGGAACGCTCTGGTCCAGCAGGCCGCGCGTGATCTGGAGCCCCCAGAGACTGGAATGATAGACAAGCGTCGTCCACCATGCGTCCCGCTCCTGCTGGTCGCGGGCCTCGCGCGTATGCTCGTTGGCGAGGAACAGCCCGAGGAGCGGTGCCAGCGCCTCGCGCGCGCCCATGGCAGGCGTCCAGGTGAGCATCCCCATGTATAGACGCCCCCACGTCCGGGGATCGTCCTCCCTCGGTTCGATGGCGCGCATGAAGTACGAATCGTCCGCGTCGAAACCGGGGGAGGGAAACACGGCGGAAGTGCGTCCGTAGAGCTGGCGCACCTGCACATCGGCATTCCGGATGGTGGCCGTGGAGGCGATGTACTTCGGGCGGGCGTTGCGAAGGGTCAACGCCGTATCCATGCCGGCCTCGTACAGCGCGGCCACCGACCCCAGCTCGCTGGCAATCAGGTGCAGCTCGTCCTGGATGATGAGCCCGGGCGGACGGTGTCTGTCATCGCAGAGAAAGGCCGCAGGCTGCTCACTCGTGGTCAGCGCAGCAAACTTGTCCACCGTGGCGAAAAGGAGCGTGGGAGGCGATTTATAGAGGACTTCATCCACGATCTGGACGGGAATCTCGCCGTCGCCCTCCTCACCCTCCCAAAGTGCACACTCGGGATTCAGGCAATGGAGACGAAAGTCATCGGCCGTGGCCTCCACACTCGCCGCAGAAAGGGGACTCCCGCAGGCCGGGCACCTCTTGGGGATCACGAAGCCTGGAAGCGAGGAACCCGTATTCTGGACATGTTCCATGACCCTCTTGCAACTGTTCGGGACCGCGGACCCACCGACCCAGAGACCTGCCGTGATGCGATCGCGCCCGAGTCTTTGCGGCGACCTCCGGCGGATCAGCTCCATCGCGGCGATCAACCGGGAGGCGCGCTCGAATTGCTGCTGCGTGAGCAGGCGCAACGAATAGCGCATGATGACCGCCGTCCCGCCCCCGGAAGTGGAAGCCCCCAGCGCGGGCGTATAGCACAGACGCCTGTGGAACACGTGCAGGGCGATCAGCGCAAAGTACGCCTCCGTCTTTCCGCCACCGGTGGGAAACCAGAGCAGGTCCACCACCTCGCGGTCCGGGTGCTCAAGGTCGCACACCGAAGCCAGCGTGAGGAGAATGAACGCGAGCTGGAACGGCCGCCACTCCGGGCCACGCTCACCCCCGATACCCTGCATCTGCCGTTGCATGGAGGCCATCGCCAGGCGGAACGCCTCCCCAATGCGCTCGTCCGTCCGGAGCGCCTCGACGCCCTCCTCCATGCGGCCCCGGCAGTGGCGCAGCCGCGCGATGATGCGCTCCGCGGCCGCGCGATGGACCTGCGGGAGGGCCGGAATCGCGCCGTGCTGCTGCTCGATCCAGGCGCTGTATCCTTCGACGAACTGCACCAACCGGCGGAGGGTCGCCTGCCAGGCCTCCTCGCCCTCGCGCGCCAGGGCCGCGATAGACAACGTCTCCCGGTCCACGCCGGGCAGCTCCGCCGTGGACTTCGGCACCTCGAAACGCGGC
>SLMS01000096.1 GCA_007133495.1 Candidatus Sumerlaeota bacterium
GCCGCGGACGGCCTCCACGTCGTGGTTGCGGAGTACAACGGCTCGTTCCCCGGCGTGCTGAAGTATTTCGTCGATATGCTGAAGTTCCCGGAAAGCTTCGAGCACCGCAGCGTCGCCTACACCGGCCTTGCCGCCGGGCAGTGGGGGGCACTGCGGGCTGTGGAGCAGCTTCAGTTGGTTTTCGGCTACCGGAGCGCGTACAACCTGCCGGAGCGGGTGTGGATTCCCGCCGTGCACAAGGCGCTGGACGAGGACGGGAACCTGTCCGATCACTACAAGGAGCGGCTGGAGAAGCAGGTGAGCGAGTTTCTCTCCTTCGTGGAGCGCAACCGCGCCCTGGCTGCCGGAACCGCCTGACCCACCGGAGAACCAATGGAAACAAGCCACCTCGAACGGCTCTACCTCCGCCAGCCCTGTTTCGCCTTCATTCTGGCGGGGGAGTTGAGCGGGGAGGACCTGACCGGCGGGCTGTCGCTGCTGGACGGGCACCTTGCCGGGACAGCCGTGCGGGAGCTGGTCCCGGGCCGGAGCGCCAAGATATCCGTCACCCACGAGCCGGACTTCCCGGCGGCGGAGTTCACGGACCGGCTCCGGAGCTACGCGGAGGGGCGCGGGCTTTCCTGGGCGCTCTTTCCCGGCGGGGTCGAGTTGCCGGAGTACAAGGTGCTCGTCATGGACATGGATTCGACGCTGATCGGGCAGGAGGTGATCGAGGAACTGGCCGATTTCGCCGGCGTGCGGGAGGAGGTGGCGCGGGTGACCGCCCGGGCGATGGAAGGGGAGCTGGACTTTGCCGGGGCACTGCGCGAGCGGGTGAAGTACCTTGCCGGGCAGCCGGCGGAGATTCTGGACACCGTCCTGCGCGAGCGCATCGCCGCCAATCCCGGGGCGGAGGAGCTTGTGGCGGGCCTGCGGGAGCGCGGGGTGCTCACTGCGGTGGTTTCGGGGGGCTTCGAGCCGGTCACCGTGCCGTTCGCCCGGTCGATGGGCATCGAGCACGCGGTGGCGAACACTTTGGAGATTGAGGACGGCAGGCTGACCGGCCGCGTCCTGGGAGAGATCGTCGATGCGGGGGTGAAGCGGCGGACGCTGCTGGAGCTGTGCCGGCAGGCTGACTGTCCGCCGGAGGAGGCGGTGGCCGTCGGGGACGGTGCGAACGACCTTGAGATGCTTGACGCCGCAGGGCTTGGGATTGCCTTCTGCGCCAAGCCGGTGGTCCGGCGGGCGGCAATGGCGGCAATCAACCGGGCTCGGCTTGACGACGTGCTCCTGCTGATGGGATGAATAACCCCGTGGAGCAGCGGGAGCGGTGTTTTCTTCCCTTTTTGGGTAACCAACTCGTTGACACCGGAATGACGGCGCCACAAGCTTGATACTACACGTAGGAGATTCCTGCGCACCACAGGGAGCAACGAGCATGCTACTTCGGAAGACGGCCAAGGCCGGAATCATTGCTGGGGCCGTGGCTCTTGCCTCGGTTTTGCTGCCCAACACTGCCGCGGCGGATGGCCCCACGTTCTCCATCGAATCCACCACCGGCGCCCCGGGCGAAAACGTTCCGGTGAACGTTTTTCTTTCGGAAGGGCCCGCTGACACCGCAGCGTACAACTTCACCGTGGTCTTCAGCAACTCGGGCCAGCTCGCCAGCAGCAACATCACCGGCCAGATGGCCCCGGGGCTGGGCACAGGGTTCACCTATCTGGACAACTCGCTGACGACGTCCGAGGGCTTGGAGTACCGGGCGGTGCTCTACTCCTCCGGACCGTCTGTCCACTTCAACTCCGCGGGACAGGTTCACATCGCCACGATCAACGTGCCGCTCTCCCCCGATGCGCAGCCCGGCCAGGTGATCGGCCTTGAGTTCCGCAACGAATTCGACACCGACGGCCGGACGGGCCTTGTCGGCGTCTCCAACGCGGCGGGTTCCTCCATCGTGCCCGGTGGAGTGGCCCCTGCCGATGCGCGGCCAAACGCCGAAGGCGGGACGGTTACGGTCGAGGATTCGGAGATCGAGTACGACTTCCGCCCGGGCCCCGATCTGCTGGACGATTGGGAGTTTGCCCAGATCATACCCAACCCAGTGTCGGGTGACTTGACTGAAGGCCTCACCGGTCAGCAGGCGGCCGGCACCGGCTTCAACATCACCCAGGATGCCAACAACACCTTCGGGTTCATGCAGACCAGAGACGAAGCCGCCTCGCTGGTTCCCTCCGCGGGCCCAGGCAACATCATGTACCACACGTGGGTTTTTGCCTCCGATGCCGAGAGACCGCGGGACGTGCCGGCCATTCGCCTGCGCAACATCAAGGGCGACCAGCCTTGGGCGCAGACCCACGAGTACCAGCAGCCCAGCTCGGCGATCGAGCTGGTGCCCACAGAGGCCATGGGCGATGTCGAAATGACGGCCGTGTCGTGGGTACCGCCTGCCCGGACCGGTGGCGACCCCGCCCGCGACGGCTTCATCCTCGCCTTCGACATACTCTCCTTCGGAGTCACCGGCGTCCCGGATACCGTCGTCACCGTCAAGGAAGTGAAGGTGTCCTATAAGTCGGAGGACTCCTTGGCGAACGAGCAGCTCGTCTATCAGCACGACTACAGCACGGGCGATACGGACGGCTTCGATCCGCCCAACGAGGCTGGCATCCCCGGGGCGATCCTCCCCGTCACCGCGATTTCCGACGTGGGTCTTGGGGTGATCTCCAGCGGGCCGCCCGGTGCACTCGATACGAATACCAACCAACTGGAGGAGTTTGCCTTCGGGTGGTGGGAGCGTATCGTCGACGAGTGGATCATCGAAGCGGGCAAAATATACCGGATCGACTACTCTTTGGGTTCGACGGCTCCGACTATCAACGAGCACATCACTGCCCGGCTGCGCCTCACCGCCGGGGAGAACGACTTCATTGCGGTGACGGTTGTGGACGCTGGCAGCGAGGATATCTCCATTCCGTCAGAGGGAAGCAGGCAGCTTAGGGCGTATGTCAACTTCCCGGACGTGCTGGCCGGCGAGCCCGTCAAGATCTCCTTCGACGGTCTTCAGACCAACCCGGCCGCCAGCGGTGGCATCTACTTCGAGGAGCTGACGGTCCGGTCCTTTGACAGGCCGTAAGGCAGCCTGATGGTCCCGAAACGAAAGCCGGGCGGCCCATCGCGGCCGCCCGGTTTTTTCTGTGTGTGATCGGGATGGCTTCGTGTTTCAGCTTCGCTCGCGCGTGGGATGAAGCTCCGGCGCAGTGGGGCACTTGGAGGAAGCGGACGGAGGCGCCAGCGGCCCGCCATGCTCAAGGTTGAGCAAGTGGCCGAGCTTCTCCACCTTGGCCTGCAGGTAGGAATGGTTGTGGGTGTGCCGGCCGACTTCGAGCGGCTCGCGTCCGACAACCTCCAGGCCGAAGCCGCTGATGCCGACGATCTTCTTCGGGTTGTTGGTCATGATCCGGAGTTTCGTCAGCCCCAGGTCGGCGAATATCTGCGCGCCGATGCCGTACTCCCGCAGGTCCGGTGCAAAACCGAGCGACTTGTTGGCCTGGACGGTGTCCTGCCCCTCGTCCTGGAGGTTGTAGGCCATCAGCTTCGCCCGCAGGCCGATGCCGCGGCCCTCCTGGTCCATATAGATGATCACGCCGTGCCCCTCGTTGGCGATTTTCTCCATCGCGGCCAGGAGCTGCGGCCCGCAATCGCAGCGCTGACTGAGCAGCGTGTCGCCGGTGAAGCACTTGGAATGCACGCGGACCAGGGCGGAATCCTGCTTTTCCGGATCGCCCATTGTGAGGACGACGTGCTCCTCGCCGTTAATGAGGTTTTCGTATAGATGGAGTGTCCAGACGCCGAAGGGGTTGGGCACGCGCGCGGAGACCACGCGGCGGACCAGCCGTTCGTTTGCCTTCCGGTAGGCGATCAGATCCTCGATCGTGATGATGCCGACATCATGGTGGGCGGCGATTTTCTCCAGGTCCGGCATGCGGGCCATGGTGCCGTCCTCGTTTAGTATTTCGCAGATGACGCCGATGGGCGGCAGGCCGGCAAGGCGCGCCAGGTCCACTGCGGCTTCGGTGTGCCCCGCGCGGACAAGCACGCCGCCGTCACGGGCGATCAGGGGGTTGACGTGCCCCGGGCGCATGAGGTCCTGCGGGGTGGTCCGTTCGTTTACCAGCGCCTTGATGGTCAGGTAGCGGTCATAGGCGGAGATGCCGGTGCGGACCTCCTTGGCGTCCACCATCACGGTGAAGTTGGTGCCGTGGTGGTCGGTGGCGCGGCTGACCATGGGGAAGAGTTCGAGCTGGTTCTGGCGCTGGCGGGTCATCGGCACGCAGATAAGCCCGCGGGCGTGGGTGAGCAGGAAGTTCACCTTCTCCGGCGTGGCATGGCAGGCAGCGAGGACGAAATCGCCCTCGTTCTCGCGGTTCTCGTCGTCCACCGCGATGACCATGCGCCCCTGCCGGATGTCTTCGATGGCCTGGCGGACGGTGATGCGCTGCGTGCGGGACATTGGGAGGCCCTTGCGTTTTTTGCCCTTCGGGGTGGGGGAATCGTGCCTTCGTGCGCCCCCTTCCCGGCAATGCAAACCATGTACCCCTTCGCGGCCGGCAAGGTCAAATGGGACCGCTGTGGCCGGGAGTTCCGCGCTTATCGGGGGAAAGCCCGTCCGGGCAGGGGACTTTTTTCACAGGTTTTCACAACTGTTTTCTACTTGACCCACACGCCCCCGCCACGATTGATCAATCCCAACGCTAGGAAAGGAGGTGGTCTAATTTGGGTTGTCCCGACTGTTATAGCGAGGTGGCCGCTACATAGCCTCCAGGTGCTTGTTTCTCTGTGACCGTAAAACAGGGAGGCAGGGCCTCGTGAGGCCACTCCCAATGGTTACCAAACCGCTCCCCCCGGCGCCATGCCGGGGGGAGCGCGCTTTCCGGGCTTGACCGGTTTCGCCCCTGTTCGCGCAAATCACCCTCCCATTTGAAGTCGCCGGGCGCCGCCCTTGGCCCCGCTCTTGCCGCCCAACCCACATGGGCATCTGCCATCCCCAGTGGGAAACCCCAATGGAACCACGCGAAAAGTACATCGCCCGGCTGATCCAGGACCCCGCCGCGCACGGCCTGACCGAAGCCCGCATGGTCAACATGCCGCAGATCGTGGCTGCGCACTGGGTCCGCCTGAAATGCCAGTACTCCTGCCGCGGCGGCGGCAACACGGTCTTTTACCCGCCGCAGACTCCCACCTCCCACGACACGGCGGAAGTGATGGAAACCTACCGCTTCGGGCTGCTGGTGCGCCACGCGGCGTTCCCCAAGGGGGGTGAACGCGGCGCGCATGACCTGCTTTCGGAGTTCCAGCAGAGCCTCCTCCGCATCGAGGAGGCCGCGGCCACCCGCGGCTATTCGCGAGCCTTCGTTTACGGTGCCGGCAACTGCGTGATCTGCCAAGGAGGCGACGAGGATATGCGGCCGTGCGACTATCCCGGCAAGGCACGCCCCACGCTCGAAGCATCAGGGATCGACCTGGCTGAGACGCTCAGGATGATCGCCTGGGACGATTATCTGCTGCGCAAGCCCGGAGACCCGCTCTCCCTTTTCGGTCTTCTTCTACTGGAGTGAACCGTCGGATGGAATCGAGCAGCAGCCCCGGCAACGGCGAAGCCCCCGGCTCCCAGTCTCCCGTCCGCTACCGGCTCACGCCCGAGCGGATTGAACAGCTTGCGGTGCTGCTGGGCCGGTTCGGCCTGCCGCCCAGCGAGGACATCTGGCCCCGGCTCAATCGCGCCCTGATCCACCGCAGTTACCGCACCGAGGCGGGGCTTGACGAGGACAACGAGCGGCTGGAGTTCCTCGGCGATAGCGTCATTGGCCTCGCCGCCACCGAGTACATCCTCCGGCAACAGCCGCTCAGCGACGAGGGCTACCTGAGCAAGCTGCGGGCGGCGATCGTCAGCCGGGCCCTACTGGGGGAGATCGGCCGGCGCATGGAACTCGGCCCGCTGCTGCTGCTCGGCACGGGGGAGGCGCGCAGCGGGGGACGCAGGCGCGGCTCGATCCTTGGCTGTGCGCTGGAGGCGATCTGCGGGGCACTGTACCTCACCTACGGATGGGACCAGGTGCGCCCGGCGCTGGAGGAGATGGTGATCCTCCCCGCAATGGAAAGCCGCGTGGAGTCGGGCGTGGTGGATTTCAAGTCCCAGCTTCAGGAATGGACACAGAAATACTACCAGTTGGTGCCAAGCTACCGGGTGGTCTCCGAGGGCGGGCCCGAGCACAAGAAATCCTTCCGTGTGCAGGTCTATCTGGAGGACCGGCTGCTGGGCGAGGGCGCGGGCACGCGCAAGAAGAGCGCGGAAAACGAAGCCGCTCGTGAGGCGATCGAGCGCCTGATGGACGAGGGCGAGCAACTCTGAGGAAGCCGCGCGCCATCGCCCGGGAGTGCACGGGCAGGAGTTTACTTGCCTCAGTGCGCCCCGCTTGCGCTTGATCCCATCCGCAGGCGCGCCCGGAAAGCCCGGGCAGACACCCGATTCGGAGGCTGTCTGGCTCATGGAGGTCATCCGGCAGATTGCCGCGGCCAAAAAGCTGCTCCGCGAAGAGAGCAGCAAGGGGCGCTCTATTGCCTTCGTCCCCACCATGGGGGCACTGCACCCGGGGCACCGCCGGCTGATCGAGGTCGCGCGCGAAAAAGCCGATCTTGTCGTTCTCTCTATTTTCGTCAACCCCACGCAGTTCAATGACCCCGAGGACCTGCAGAACTACCCGCGGGACGAGGAGGCCGACCTCAAGATGGCGGAGGAGGCCGGCGTGGATATGGCCTTCGTCCCCACGGTGGAGGAGATGTACCCGCCCGGCTTTCTGACATCCGCCAACGTTGCCCGGTTGTCCTCCAAGCTGGAGGGCGCCTCCCGGCCGGGGCACTTCCGCGGCGTCTGTACGGTGGTCCTCAAGCTGCTCCACATCATCCGGCCGGACTACATGGTCCTCGGCCTGAAGGACGCCCAGCAGTTCACGATCCTGCAGCATTTGCTGGACGACCTTTGTATAGACACCGAACTGACCGGCGTTCCCACCGTGCGCGAGAGGGACGGGCTCGCCTGGTCGAGCCGCAACGTGCTGCTGACGAAAAAGCAGCGGCGCCAGGCCCTTTCCATGTACCGGGCGCTCAAGCGCACGCACTTCCTGGTCAAAAAGCAGGGCATCCTCCACACGGGGGAGTTGCTGCAGGCGGTGCGCTCGGTCATACAGACCTCGGGCGCGGAGCTGGACTACGCGGAGATCGTAAGCCGGGTGACGCTGGAGCCGCTCGACCACGTCGAACGAGGGGGGACCTATGTGCTGCTGGCGGTGCGGGTGGGGAAGGTCCGGCTGATCGATAACACGCGAATTTAGGGGCGCGCCGCCGGCAAGCGAAGATTGGACCGATTGCGCGTCCCGATAGTCTTGACCGCCCCTGATAAAGGGGTTTCCGTCTCCATATTCCTTGCCGGACAGCCGCCGGCAGGGCCCTTACAATCGGCCACAAGGAAGCACGAAATGCCCCGGAAACATCCCGCCATGCCGCATTCCATCCTTGGGGACCTTCAGTCCCCTGGTGCCGCTCCCCGCCAGTACGAGGACACGGACCCGCAGATGCTCTTCGCCCTGTGGGAGATGGAAAGCGGGGTGGACCCCGACCGGTCGCTCGACGAGATCGAGGGTGCCACGGTCATTTACGACAAGTTCCGGCCGGGTGTCTCCCGCAGGAAAACCTGAGGGTTCGGCAGAAGGGACGGAAGAAACCCAAGCCCCGCCGGTGAGGGCCCCGGGTTGGGGCCGATGGTACCCTGTCTCAACTGGCCCGGAAGGGGGGGCGTGCTGGCCTCCGCGCCCGCCTTACCATCCTCCCTTTGCGGAGCCGGGCCGGCGGCTCGCCGTTACGTCTCGCGGTCGGCTTCCTTTTTCACTTCTGACAGTATGGAGAGTGCCTCGATCGGCGTGAGCCTGTTGGGGTCGAGCGCGCGCAGCTTCTCCACGACCGGGTGGGTGCGCGGCGTGTCGAACAGGGTGAGTTGCTGGTCCTCCCAGGGCTCGGCCACGGGTAGGAGCTTTGCCTGGGGCCGGCGGCGGAGCTTTGCCCCGTCGCCCGCCGCGCCCTGTTTTTCGCCGTCGCCCGTGGCCACGCGGGCGGCGACGGGCTGGCCCGTCTCCAGCGCTGTGAGGATTTCGCGGGCCCGGGTAACGGCGATTGGCGGCACGCCGGCCAGCTCCGCCGCGTGAATGCCGTAACTGTGGTCGGTGTGCCCGGCCACGATTCGGTAGAGGAAGACGATCTTCCCGCCGGTGTCCTCCACGGCGACGCTGAAGTTGCGCAGGCGGGGGAGTGCGCCATCCAGACCCGTCAGCTCGTGGTAGTGGGTGGCGAAAAGCGTGAGCGGCCGCACGCCGCGGGTGTTGTGGAGGAACTCGCACGCCGCCCAGGCGATGGAGAGCCCGTCGTAGGTGGAGGTGCCGCGGCCGATCTCGTCCAGGATCACGAGCGATTCGCTCGTGGCGTGGCGGAGGATGTTGGCCAGCTCGGTCATTTCGACAAGGAAGGTGGACTGGCCGCGCGCCAGGTGGTCCATGGCGCCGACGCGGGTGAAGATGCGGTCGCGCAACGGGATGGAGGCGCGGGCAGCCGGGACGAAGCTGCCCAGGTGAGCCATCAGGCAGATGAGCGCCACCTGGCGTATATACGTGGACTTGCCGGCCATGTTTGGGCCGGTGATCAGGGCGATCTGGCATTCTGTGCCGTCGAGCAGGCTGTCGTTGGGGACGAAGGGTGGGTCGCGCTGGAGTGCCTCCAGGACGGGGTGCCGGCCGGCCTCGATTTCCAGCCGGCCTTCGCCGTTGATTTCCGGCCGGGTGTAGCCTTGGGCGAGGGCGACTTCGGCAAGCGAGAGCAGGCAATCCGCCTCCGCCACGAGCCGGGCGTTTTCCAGCAGCGCGGGCGCTTCGCCGGCCACGGCCTGACGGAGCTGCGAGAAAAGCCGCGCCTCCAGCTCGCCGAGCTTTTCCTCGGAGGACAGGATCAGGTCCTCCTTCTCCTTGAGTTCCGGAGTGATGTAGCGCTCGGCGTTGGAGAGCGTCTGCTTGCGTATATACGAGGAGGGAATGCCGTCCTCGCCGAGCTGGCGTATCTGCGCCTGGGTCAGCTCGATATAGTAGCCGAAGACCTTGTTGAAGCCGATGCGCAGGTTCGGGATGCCGAGCCGTTCGGCCTCGCGTTCGCGGATTCCGGCGATGAGGTCCTTGCCGCCGCGTGCCGCGCGGAAGACCTCATCGAGTTCCTCGTTGTAGCCCTCGCGGATGACACCGCCGTCGCGCACCGCCGCGGGTGGCTCCTCCACCAGGCCGCGTTCGAGTTCATCGCGGAGCGGCTCCAGCGGGTCGAGCGCCCCGCCAATCTGCCGCAGCAGCGGCGCCTCCGCTCCGCAGAGCAGGCTTTTCAGGCCGGGCAGCTTCTGGAGTGCGGTGCGCAGGGCTGCCAGCTCCCGGGGGGAGGCCGTCCCCACCGAAGCACGGGAGACGATGCGCTCCATGTCCTTCATGCCGCGGAGCCCTTCCCCGAGCGGCTGGCGGAGCGCCAGGACCGAGGTCAGCTCCTCCACCGCGTCGAGCCGCGCGGTGATTCGCTCGCGGTTACGCAGGGGCTCGAGAATCCACCCGCGCAACATCCGGGCGCCCATCGGGGTGGCGGTGCGGTCCAGCACGGAGATGAGCGTCGCCTCGCGCCCGCCGCCGTGGATGTTGCGGACGAGTTCGAGCGAGCGCTGCGTCACCGAATCGAGCACCATGTTCTCCTGCCGGTAGCGGACCGCAAGGTTGTGCAGGTGGGAGACGGCGCTTTTCTGCGTGTCCTTGAGGTATTGGAGCAGGGCTCCGGCGGCGCTGACGCCCCAGGTGAGTTCCTCGGCGCCGAAGCCTTCGAGCGACTGGACGTGGAAATGCTCGCAGAGCACGCGGCGGGCGGCGTCGGACCGGTAGGCGCCGTCAGGCTGGCGGGTGAGGGGGATGGCGCGCTCGGCCAGGAGCGGGCGGAGGGCCTGCACGTCGAGCGATTCGGGCAGGAGCAGCTCGCGCGGCTCGAGGCGGGAGAGTTCGGTGAGCAGTTCCTCCCCGGCTTCGGCGCCGGCGACCTCGGTCAGGGCGAAATACCCGGTGGAAAGGTCCGCCAGACCGATGCCCCAAGTGCCCGTGCCCGAGCGGGTGAGGCTGACGAGGTAGCTGTTCGCCCGGTCGTCAACGAGGCTCTCCTCCAGGGCGGTGCCGGGGGTGACGACGCGGACGACCTCGCGGCGGACGAGGCCCTTGGCGGCCTTGGGGTCCTCGGTCTGCTCGGCGATGGCGACACGGCGCCCGGCGCGGACGAGCTTGGCCAGGTAGCTGTCGATCGCATGGTAGGGGACGCCTGCCATGGCGACCATGCCGTCGGCCCCGGCGCTTTTGCGGGTGACGATGATGTTGAGCAGCCGGCCGGCGTCCTCCGCGTCCTCCTCGTACGTCTCGTAGAAGTCCCCGCAGCGGAAGAGCAGGATGGTGCCGGGATGGGCTTCTTTCAGCTCCCGGTACTGCCTCATCATGGGCGTTGTGGGGTTCGAGAGGGACATCGGGTGGCATTGCCGGAGGAGGAATCGGTTGGCGCAACAGGGCGGTTGAATGGCCCGGAGCGCCCCGGGTGGTCAATGGAGAGGCCATTGGAGAGGGTGTTGGTTTTTCCCTTCCCGCCTGTCTGGCGTGCAACAGGGTTGCCTCACCTGCCTTCTCCGGGCTGAATCCTCCCCGCAGCACGGTGCGGCCGGCAATTCACCCCCTCCCGGAGAGGAGCAGCGCGCGTATGACCAGGAAACCTACCCCCATCACGGTGGCCCACGGCGACGGCATCGGGCCGGAGATCATGGAGGCGGTGCTTTTCCTCCTGGGAGAAGCGGGCGCCCGGATCGAACCGGACGTGGTGGAGATCGGGGAGAAGAAGTACCGCGAGGGATTCAGCTCCGGGATTGACGAGGAGGCATGGGCGTCACTGCGCCGGACAAGGGTTTTCCTGAAGGCGCCGATCACGACCCCGCAGGGGGGTGGGTACAAGAGCCTGAACGTCACGATCCGCAAGGCCCTCGGTCTATACGCCAACGTGCGGCCGGCGCGGGCGCTCCATCCGTACGTCCGCACGCACCACAAGGACATGGACCTGGTGATCGTGCGGGAGAATGAGGAGGACCTTTACGCCGGGATCGAATACCGCCAGACCGACCAGGTGGCGGAGGCGCTCAAGCTGATCTCCCGGCCCGGGTGCGAGCGTATCGTGCGGTATGCCTTCGAGTTCGCCCGCCAGAACAACCGCAAGAAGGTGTCCTGCATGATCAAGGACAACATCATGAAGGTGACCGACGGGCTCTTCCACCGTATATTCAAGGAGGTGGCGGAGGAGTACCCGGGCATCCAGAGCGACAGTTGGATCGTGGATATCGGTGCGGCCCGGCTTGCGGATACGCCGGAGATGTTCGACGTTGTCGTGACGCTGAATCTATACGGGGACGTGCTTTCGGACATCGCCGCGCAGCTCACCGGCTCGGTGGGCCTGGGCGGTTCCTCCAATATCGGGGACAAGGTGGCGATGTTCGAAGCGATTCACGGCTCCGCCCCCCCGATCGCGGGGAAGAATATCGCCAACCCCTCCGGATTGCTGCTGGGTGCGGTGATGATGCTGGTGCATATCAATCAGCACGGCGTGGCGACGCGGCTGCACAACGCCTGGCTGCGCACGATCGAGGACGGCGTTCATACGCCGGATATCTTCCGCGAGGAGATTTCGAAGCAGGAAGTCGGCACGCGCGAGTTCGCGCAGGCGATTGCCGAGCGGCTTGGCCAGTCGCCGGAGACGCTCCACCCGGTGGAGTACAAGCCGGCCGAGCGCCCGCAGCACGAGGAAATCCGCCACACCAGCCGCACGAAGGACCGCAAGGACCTCGTCGGCGTGGACGTGTTTCTGGACTGGGAGGGCGAGCCGAAGAAGCTCGGTGCGGCGCTTTCCGCCTTCAACGGCGAGGGGATCAAGCTGGTGATGATCTCCAACCGCGGCGTCATGGTCTGGCCCACCGGCTTTCCCGAAACGAACTGCTCGGACCATTGGCGGTGCCGCTTCCTGTCGGAGAACGACGCGCATCCGGTGGTGTCCCACGAGAAGGTGCTGGGGCTTTTGGAGCGCCTCACCGCGGCCGGATTCCACTTCGTTCAGACCATCAATCTATACAACTTCGACGGCAAGCCCGGCTACTCGCTCGGCCAGGGGCAGTAGCCGGCCGGGACCGGAGGTCACGCGATGGGGCGCCGCGCTTCCCGCACTGATTCCGCGAAGGACCCGGGCCGCCCCTTTGCCGCAAGTCCGGAGGAGCGGGTGCCGCTGCTGCTGCTTGGCGGGCTGCTGATTCTGCTGGCGAGCGGGCTCGTCTATCCGGCCGCTGCGTACCCGTGGCATGGTTTTCTGGCTGGCGGGGCGGTGGTGGTGCTGGCGGCGATTGCCGTGCTTTTCGGCTGGACGAAGGCGCACCTTGCGGGGGGGCTTCCGGCGGGGACGCTGCTCGTGCTGGCGCTGCTCGGCGCGTGGGGAGCCTACTGGGCGTTCAACGCGGGGCCGGGGACCATCGAACTGGCCTGGCAGCGGCGGGGGTTCGGTATAGTTGTCTGTACAGCCGCGTTCGCGGCGGCGCTCATGGCGGCGCAGTACTGGGAGCTGCCGCAGCTCTCCCCGGCGCGGCTGCTGGCGTGGTTTTTGGCGGGGTTGACGGCGTTGCTGGCGCTGTGGGGGCTCTATCAGGTGTTTGGCCCGGCCGGGTTTCCGCGGACATTCCGCACGCTGGAGCAGACGTTGCTGCTGCAGCCGGGTGCGGCGGACGAGGCACTCCAGGAGGGGCTGCTTCACGCGGTGCGGGAGCGCCGCGCGGCCTCCACGCTCGGGGCGCCGAATATCTTTGCCAGCTTCTGTGTGCTGGCGCTTCCGCCGGCGGCGGCGCTGGCATTGGGCCGGTTGCGCGAACGGCGGGTGGTGGTTTTCTCCTGTATAGCTGTGCTGGTGCTGGCGGCCGGCGTCGTGGCGAGCGGATCGCGTGGCGGCTTGCTCGCGCTTGGCTTCGGGGCCGTCGCAGTGGCCTGCCTGCCGTGGCTGCGGCAGGCGCAGGGGGCGGTGGCGGCGAGGGTGCTGGCGGGTGCCGGCGTGGCGTTTTTCCTCTTCGTGTCCATCTTTCTGGCTGCCGTCTGGCGGCTGGACGTGGGGGAAAGCCGCTGGCTGGGCGCCTCCGGCATGACGCAACGCGGCTACTATTTCCAGACGGCCATCGGCATCTGGGCGCAGGAGCCGCTGCTCGGCATGGGGTCGGGATCGTATGAGTTGCTGTACCCACAGTTCCGCATTCCGGGTTCGAACGAAACGAGGCACGCGCATAGCTGGTTGCTGGAGTACCTGGCGGAGGGCGGCGTGGTGGGACTTTCGCTCTTCGTGCTGTTGTTCGGGGCGGCACTCGCGTTTGCAGGGCTCCATCTTGCCGCGCGGCGCCGGGAGGGGAGTGCGAACGAGTGGTATATACAGGCGGGCCTGCTTGCGGGGGTGCTGGCGCTTCTGGCGCACGGATTGGTCGAATATACGCTGGCATTCCGGGAAGCGCTCCTGGCGCTGGCTGCGGTGGCGGGAGTGCTTGCCGGGACGGCACTGAGGGAGCGGCCGCTTGTGTTCCGTGGCCAGGTTCCCGCCGTGGCCTGTCTGGGTTTCGCCGTGTTGCTGCTCGGGAGCGGAGGCTGGTTTGCGGCGCGTTCCGAATTGCCGGCGCTGCGTGTCTATACGCTCCGGGCGGAGTTGCAGCAGGCGTTCGAGGAGCGTGCGGATGCCGTGACGCTGGACCGGCTGGCTGCCGGGCTGGTGGAGGCCGATCCGCGGGACCCGGGTGCCTGGGAGTGGGCTGCGCACGTCTCGGAGCAGCTTGACCGGCCGGAAGCGGAGGAACGGCTGCAGGAGGCCATGCGCCGCAACCCGTTCTCGGCGCGGCTGCGCGAGGCACTCGCCCTGTATTACGCGCGGCAGGA
>SLMS01000080.1 GCA_007133495.1 Candidatus Sumerlaeota bacterium
CAAGGCGTAAATTGAAAAATGAGGAAGCAGCCCCCCCATACTCAGAAGAATACGCTCATCCGACAACCAACCGCGCGGCGTCATCAATCCCGACGACCCCCACCCTCCGTTTCCCCATGCGGCAAAGATGCTCCGGGAGCCCGCTCTCCTACCTGGAGGGTCGTGTCTGCGCCTTCAACTGCCGGTCGAGAAGATGGACGCCTGAATTGCCCAGGGAGATGCGCCGCTGGACAGCAGCCGCCTGCCCGTGCGCTGCCGGGCGACTTGCCCCTACTCCTCCACCTGCGGGTCTGCGGGCAGGGTCAGCGTAAACCGCACCCAATTATCCCTGCTGTCGCAGCGCGCCTCACCGCCGTGCGCCTGCACGATGCAGCGCACCACGTGGAGCCCAAGTCCCGTGCCGTCCGTACCGCGCGAGCTGCCCGAACGGCAGTAGCGCTGAAAGATCGTCTCCGCCTCCTCCGCGGACAGTGTCACCCCGGAGTTCGCTATCGTGATGCGCACACGCTCGTCCCCTTCCACCGGCGCCACCTCTGCATGGACCTTTTCCCCGTGCGGAGTGTATTTCGCCGCATTGCTGACGATATTTGCAATCGCGCGGGAAAGCAGATGCTCGTCCGCCTGGACCGGGAACGGGACCTCCTTGTAATCGCGGCTGACCGAGATTTCCTTGCGCTGGAATTCAAGAGACGTCAGGTGCAGCGCCTCGTCTATCAACTCCGCGGGATTGACCGGCGTCGGGTACGGTTCCAGCCGGCCCTCCTCCACCCGTGCATTCGTCAGGTAGTTGTCCAGCATCCCGATCACGCGCTGGCTGTTCAGCATGATGATCTGGGAATACTGACGCACGGGCGTATTCCTGGTGCTTTCGTCGCGCTCGATAAGCTGTGCAAAGCCGAGTATATTCGTCAGCGGCACCTTGATGTCGTGCGTCAGCATGTGGATCAGGTCTGCGCGCAGTCGCTCGGTTTCCTGCTGCGCGAAGACGCGTTCTATCGAGCCGCGCAGCACATCGAAATCGAAGGGCTTGGTGATGTAGTCGGCCACGCGCTGGTGAAGCGCCTCGATCGCCGAGGACATCGAGGCGTGGCCGGTGATCACGATCAACGGCGTGCTGCGGCTGTGCTCGGCAAGGTGGTGCATGATGTCGAACCCGTCCACCCCGTCCATGCGCAGGTCGGAGATCACGAGATCGAAGGAGTCCTCCCGCAGGCGCTCGAGCCCCTCCGAGCCGGTCGTCGCCGCCATGACCTGGTAGCCCGCACCACGCAGAAGCGCCGCCAGGCTGTGTGCCAGCCGCGCCTCATCGTCGATAACCAGGATCCGTTTCCCTTCGAACTGAGTGGCGGTGAGGCTCGACATGGCGATCTCCCTTCCGGCTTCGCCAGTTCCCGGCGCTTCGGGTTGTTCAAAGCCACTGTCCCCATGCCCCCCGCGGGCTGCAAGGAAGAACTCCCCCCGCGCGTTTTTGTGGACGCCCTACGCCCCCTCCAGCCTCGTGTCCACCCCGTGCACCACCGGCTCCGTAAAGGCAAGCCGGCGCGTCATCACTTCCAACGCCGCCGGGTTGTTGTCCACCAACACCGCGCTCCGGCCCTCCCGCCAGCAAGCCTCCCCCACCGTCCCGCTCCCCGCAAAGAAGTCCAACACCCGCCCGCCCGGCGTCGAATGCACCCGCACGATCCGGCGCAACAGCCCGAGCGGTTTCTGCGTGGGGTAGCCGGTCTTCTCCCGGCCGGTCGGACTCACGATCGTGTGCCACCAGGTATCCGTCGGCGTCTTTCCCCGTGCGGCCTTCTCCGGGCCCACCAGCCCCGGCGCCATGTAGGGCACCCTGTCTATCGCCTCGTAGTTGAACGTATAGCACGAGGGGTCCTTCGCGTACCACAGGATGTTGTCGTGCTTGGGCGGCCAGCGCTTCGTGCTCCGGCCGCCGTAATCGTACGCCCAGATGATCTCATTGATGAAGGACTCTCTCCCGAAAATCGCGTCCAGCAACACCTTGCAGTAATGCACTTCCCGGTAATCGACGTGGAGAAAGAATGATCCGTCCGGCCGGAGCAACCGCCGCGCCTCCTCCAGCCGCGGTTCCAGGAACGCCATATAATCGGCAAAGCTGTCGGCGAACTCATGACTGCCGATTTTGATCGTCCGGTACCGCTGGCCCTTGAACCCCAGCCGGTCCCCTTCCGGGTCGCGCACGGTGCGCAGACGTGTGCGTGCCTGGGCCTTTCCCGTGTTGAACGGCGGATCAATATAAACAAGGCCGAATTCCGCGTCCGGGAAACCGCGCAGCACCTCCAGATTGTCGCCAAAATGGATATCAACGGACGGCGGCATGGAAAGTTCCTCAAAACGTAAAACAATGGAGCCACGAGAAGATTCCGCTCCGTTGACAAGCGGTGTGGCGTCTCCCCCGCGGTGAAGGCAACCGGTTTCGCGCCGCCTTCCCCCTGCAGGGAAGCATCTCCAGGTTGTCAGCCTCCTGATCGGAGGGGAAGGCAATTGCCGCTGCAGCACAACGCCTCAATGAGCCGCAGCCGGGGACGCAGATTCCCGTTGAGAAGGGGAGGCTTCGGGAGTAACCGGGCACATCTGATTCCCGGAAGGGGAAGGGTCCCATGAGGACGGCCAACACCCCCATCTATCGCCGCCAGCGCCTTGCCGGAATGGTGCACCTCCTCGCGGCGGTCTTCCTGCCCTCACTCGCCGTCTTGTGGGTTTATTTCGCGGGATTCAGAGAGGTTGTGCCCGGCGTCCTCCCGGCTCTTCTTGCTGCGGTGGTTCTCCTACCCGTTTCCCCCATTATTTTTATCCGCGGAGTTCAAAGACTCCGAAAAATGCAGAAGGTGACAGTCGCGGGCATACCCGTCTCGCACCTTTGCTGGTGGAAGTATTCCGGGATGCCGCATATTGACTACCAGCAACGAGAAGGCTGGGTCGAAATCGGACACCGGCGCATTCAGCGGTTTACGTCTGAGGAGACCCTCCTTGTGTATGCCATCGCTTTCGGACTCTATTGGGGCGGGGTGGAGTTCCTCTTCTGGGACACGGACCTTTTCCGGCACCTTACTGGCCTTCCACGAGACCTCGCCCTCCTTGGCCTGTTCGCTACATTACTTGGCGTGTTTGCCGCCGTGAGGACTATCTACCGCAGGCGGGAGCCGCACGCCCCGGTAATCGGACTGAGCGTCGAACCCATCGCACCCGGTCAAACCTTCCGCGTGGCCCTGCTCCCGTCAAAGAAGACAGCATTTGAACGGGCGCAGATCGATCTTGTCTGCGTGGAAGACACCTTTCGCAAGAGAGTGCCACTTGACGAGGACTCGCGAGAAAAACCCGCCAAGTGGAGAAGGGTGGGCCTTCGAAAGGAGAGGGAGATATACCGCAAGACCCTCAGAGAGAACAGCAATGCCGCACCACCCGGAGACGCCATCCTGTTGCAAGGCGAAGGAACCATTCCCCCCGATGCCATGCACTCCCTGGAGCTTGACCATTCCGGCGTTGCCTGGGCCATCGAGGCCCGGCTCCGCTATTCCGGCGGACGGGAGCGCACGTTCACCTACGAGTTCCGCGCGCTCTGAAGTCCCCAGGACGTTTCCGTTCTCGACTGTCCCCATCCCTCGGCTCGATGGCCACAGACTTTGGTGTTATCCGCAGATTCCGCAGATTCTCGCAGATTCAACTTCACTCCACCCACGGGGCCGGGCGGCAGCCCTCATCGGCGCGAATCGGTGAAATCGGCAGATGATTCCCTACGGCCGCAGCCCGC
>SLMS01000050.1 GCA_007133495.1 Candidatus Sumerlaeota bacterium
GGGGCCGAACGCAGCCGTACATGGCGGCGACGGCTCGTGTACGCGCTGCTGGTGCCGGGAGCGGGACTCGAACCCGCATGCCCCTGGGGGCGACAGATTTTAAGAATGCCCGAACCTATGTCAATCCGATACGGCAACACACGCTGCGTGTCGTCCTGTACGACGCCACGCGCTCAGCATGTGCCAACGCATGCCGGCCCGTTTCGGGTGGCGCCGGAGTGTTTCGCACACGGTTCGCACACCGAGGCTAGGCTCCCTTCGTTCGGCCTGCCCGCAGCCATGCTTCGTGCCAGTCGCGTTCCTTCGCTCGTGCCCGGTTGTAGGCGGATTGCAGGAGAGCGGCGAGCGAGCGATCGCTGATCGCCTCCGACCCGATGCCGTACGCGGGCGCAAGCTCGGACCAGAGCCGCGCGAGTTCCGACCACCTCGGGCCTCTATCGCTGCGCAGTTCGGGATGTGACTCCACCAGCTCGACCGCAAAGCGCTCCTGCGCCGACAGGTCGCGCGCACGCATCCCTTGCCGCTCAAGCTCGGCTGCGTAGGCGTGGCGCAGCTCGTCAGGAGACACTGGGCTGCGGATGATGCACGTGATCGTCGTCGTGGACTCACCCCTGATGGAGTGCTGAGTGTCCCATTGGACGTGCTCGCGGGGCAGAGCGCGCGGGTCACTCGGGTAGCAGAGCACGACGTCGAGCGCTTCGATCTGCGACCACCAGCCGCTCTCCTTCTGTACTAGCTCGAGGTCCGCGGCGAAGCACGCGAGGCCGGAACCACGCTCGATCGGGAGGTGCTGATACAGCGGCTTGCGCGCGTCCTGGTACGCGAGTAGCGACGTCCGGGATTGGATGGATGCTGTCTTCACCTGATCGACCCGAAGCGATGTAACGCAGCGGTGCACCTCCTTGAGATCGGCGGACCTGCCGAGTTCCTGGGAGGCGTTCGGCTCGACGTCCATGACAACCCGCACAGCGCGGGGGGGTGCATCGGGCACCTCTCGCGCGGCGAGCTCGGTGAGCCACTTGACGCCCTCGGCATCACCGAGTCGCGCGAACGGCGGGTCGGTCCTCGACCACCACCGTTCGCGCATTTCTTGGACCGTCGGCATCGCCCGCCTGAGTGTGGTCAGCGCCCGCCTCGCGGCAACCGCTCCCCGGGGACGGTAGCTGGGCTCAGGCCGCTTCTCGAATCCGCGGCGTTTCGCCAGCCGCAAAGCTGACTCTGTCGCGTCCACCTCGAAGAGCTCCTCATGCTGATGCTCGCTGAGTGACCCGTCAAAGTCCTTGCTTCGCAAGTACTTTCGAGCCATCCTCTTGTACTCGGCCTCACCAAGGGAGCCCAGCGGGATGACATAGCCCGCTTCACGCAGTCTAGCGTCGACTCGGCTTCCCAGGCTCACAAGGCGAGCCTCCAGGCCCGCTCCAAATGCTGGCGAAGTCTGCGGCATATTGCTTGCATCCTACCATCCGACCGACACCAGCTGACGCACGACGTTAACCACACACACGCAGCGTCAGGAAGGGAGCGGCTATGGATACTGCCAGGACAACCGCGCGCATGCTGCGCGCCGACGCGGTGGCGACGATGCTGGACTTGCCGAAAGCGCGCGTCTACGAGTTCGCTAGAAAGGGCGTTCTGCCGTGCATCCGCGTCGGGTACTCGGTGAGGTTCGACCCCGACCAGCTTGAGGAGTGGATCCGCCAGGGCGGCACGAGGACACGCACATGAAAGCGCCGGCTTCGTCACAGCCGGCGCTCGAACCCCTCCGCCCGGAGAGTACGTCCAGCGTAGCGCAACGCGGCGAATCCTGCCCGGTGAGGGGTCGTCATCGCTCGTCTCCGTGCAGGGCGAGCTTTGGCGGTTCGACCCTCTCCAGGGCGATCGCGAGCAACCGGTCCGTCTCCGCCCACATGGCCCTCTCCCGCTCCAGCGTGTCGTGGTCCCAGCCGACCAGGTGGAGCAGGCCGTGCACGAGCAGGAGGGCCAGCTCCCTCGATGGGTCCCTCCCGGCCTGCCTCGCCTCCCGTACCGCAAACGGCAGACAGACCGCGATGTCCCCCAGATATGCGGGCTGGTTGGAGGTGGGCTCGACGGGGTTTTCAGCGGAGGGAAAACTCAGGACGTCAGTCACCTCGTCTATTCCGAGATAGTTCTTCTTCATGGAGCGAATCATCTGGCGGGAGCAGTACACCACCGTCAGCTCGCCGCCCCGCCAGCCCGCCTCCTCCAGCGCGATCGCCAGGAAGTCCCGGGTGAACTCCTCCAGCTCCTTGCGGGAGGTAGCGACACCTGGGCGATTGAACCGGACGTGTACGTATTGCGGGAGTCTTGTCATGATGCCTTCCGAGGCCGCCTGCCAGCGGCCTCCACCGCAGAACACCGCAGCGGGGCACGGCCCGCAATCGGGATTGCGCACCGGGTGACGGGCACGCCGTTGTGGGGGGAATCAAGCTGCGCAGGAGAACCGGCTATGGCGAAGCGTGGGAAGCTTGTGCTTGGGGTGGATGTGGGGACCGGGAGCGCCCGGGCGGCGCTCTTCGACCTGAAGGGCCACCGGCAGGGCATGGGGGTGAGCCCTATCAAGATGTGGAAACCCCGGCCGCGGTTCGCCGAGCAGAGCAGCACGAACATCTGGAAGGCCGTCTGCAGGGCGGTGCAGGCGGCCATGCGGGAGGCGAAGGCAAAGCCGGGGGAGGTGGGAAGCCTCGGGTTCGACGCCACCTGCTCGCTGGTGGTGCTGGACCGCGAGGGGGATCCGCTCACCGTCTCCCCCACCCGGGAGGCGGAGCAGAACGTCATCGTCTGGATGGACCACCGCGCCATCCCCCAAGCGGAGCGCATCAACGCCACCCGTCACAAGGTGCTCCGCTACGTGGGAGGCACCATCTCCCCGGAGATGCAGCCGCCCAAGCTGCTCTGGCTGAAGGAGAACCTCCCGCGCACGTTCGCCAAGGCGGGGTTCTTTCTCGATCTGCCCGACTTCCTGACCTTCCGCGCCACTGGCGTGGACATCCGGTCGCTCTGCACGACGGTCTGCAAGTGGACCTACCAGGGCCACGCCCGGACCAGCAAGCACGCCGCCTCCTTCGGCAAGTGGGACGGGAGCTTCTGGGAGAAGATCGGCATCGAGGAGTTTCCGCGCGAGGACTTTGTCCGCATCGGACGGGTGATCCGGCCGATGGGAGAGCCTGTGGGCACGGGACTCACGCGCACGGCGGCGAAGGAGCTGGGGCTGCAGGAGGGGACGCCCGTGGGAGTGGCGCTTATAGACGCACACGCGGGTGGGATCGGCATGCTGGGAGCGCCGGGAGGCGGTGGGCTGACGGCAGCTCGGCTTGAGCGGACGCTGGCGCTGATCGGCGGCACGTCCTCGTGCCACATGGCTGTCTCGCGCGAGGCGAAGTTCGTCCCGGGCGTCTGGGGGCCGTACTACTCGGCGATGGTGCCGGAAATGTGGCTGACCGAGGGCGGCCAGTCCGCCACGGGCGCGCTCATCGACCACGTTCTCTTCTCCCACCGCCGGAGCGTGGAGCTGGAAAAGGAGGCAAAACGGACCGGCAGCAGCGTCTATACGATCGCCGACGAGCTGGTGCATGAACTTGCGCGGGTCGAGGGTCTTGACTTTCCGGCCGGAATCACCGCCGAGCGGCACGTGCTCCCCTACTTTCACGGCAACCGCTCGCCAAGGGCCGATCCCTCGCTCAAGGGTGCCGTCTGGGGGTTGACGCTGGACAACTCCGTGGAGGACCTCGTGCGCACGTACTACGCCACGGTGCAGGCCATTGCCTACGGGACGCGTCACATCATCGAGACGGTGAATGCCAGGGGGTACCACATCGAGGAGATCGTGGCCTGCGGGGGGGGGACGAAAAGCAACATCTACCTGGGCGAGCACGCCGACGCCACGGGCTGCCCCATCGTCATCCCGCGCGAACCCGAGGCGGTCTTGCTCGGGGCGGCGATGCTTGGGGCGGTCGCCGCGGAGTTCTACCCGGACCTGCCCACCTGCATGGGCGAAATGAACGCCATGGCGGAAAGGATCAAGCCTGCAGGGGGCGCCACAGCCAGCTATCACGACAAGAAGTACAAAGTGTTTCATCAACTATACAAGGACTTCACCCGGACACGGAAGCTCATGAAGGATGCCTAACCGGACACGGAGCCTTGCGAAAAGCAATCGGGGAGAAAAGTCATGAAGCGCGGAATCAGAGTTGGCATTCTGACATTTGGCGACGGGCGCGATTTTCTGCAGAAGCCGCTGGAGCCAGTGAACCAGCGTTTCCTCGGGGAGCTAAGCGAGCGGCTGAGGGCCGACGGCTTCGAAGTCGTGACCGGGGAGGAGGTGATCTGGCGCAACGATCTGGCGGAAAAGAACGGGCGGAAGATGGCCGCGGAGCAGGTTCACTGCACGATCTTCAATTTCAGCGTGTGGGCATGGCCGCAGTACGCCCGCATGGCGGCGCAATTCTGCCCGAAGCCGGTGCTGATGTACGCGGACGTGAACCCGCAATACCCGGGACTCGTCGGGATGCTCGCCAACGCGGGATCGCTCGACCAGGTGGGCATTCCGTTCTTCAAGACGTTCGGCGCCCTTTCGGACGAGAAGGTGTACCGGCAATTGCGCTCGCGTATTGCAGCCATCTCCGCGTTCAACCGGCTTCGCGGACAGACGTACGCACACTTCGGCGGACGGTCGCTCGGTATAGACACGGCAGTTGCCGATCCGGCGCTTTGGATGAAGATGTTTGGCGTGGACGTGGACCACGTGGACCAGTTCGAGCTTGTCCGCCGGGCGGAGAACGAAATCCAGCGCGGCGGGCGCGTTTCCGCAGCATTCCGGTACCTTGAAAAGCACGTGCGCAAGATTCACTGGACCGAGCCGGACGCCGAAATGCGCCTCACGCCTGAGCTGCTGCGGCGCCAGCTCGGCATGTATTACGCCGTCAGGGACCTTTGCGAGGAGTTCGGTTACGACTTCTGCGGCATCAAGGGCCAGCGCGAGCTGACCGAGCATTTCGCCACGGCCGACGTGCCGGAAGCGTTCCTCAACGACCCATACGGCCCGGAGGGCGACCCGCACGAGCCGATCGTCTGCGCCACGGAGGCGGACATGGACGCGGCCCTCACCATGCAGATATTCAAACTCCTCACCGGCTTGCCCGTCCTTTTCGCGGATATACGGCATTACCATGCGGGTATTGGCGTGTGGGACCTTTGCAATTCGGGGCAGCACGCGACCTACTTCGCGGCGAAGTCCTTCGACCCTGTGGAGAACCTTGCCAAGACCGAGTTCCGGCCGGAAGGGTTCTACTTCCCGGCCGGAGGCGCGTCCGTCTATCACATCGCCGCGCCGGGAGAGGTGACACTGGCGCGCCTGACACGTTCGGGGGATACGAGCCGCTACCGCATGGTCATCACCCGGGGCGAATTCGTGTCCTTCGGCGCGGAGCGCGACGAGGAAATCGCCTGCGGGGTGCAGGACAACTGGCCGCACGCCTACGCGCGCCTGGCCTGCACGCCGGAGGCTTTCATCGAGGCGTTCAACTGCAACCACATTCACGGCACGTATGGCGACTGGGCGGAGGAGCTTGCGGCGTTCTGCCGGGTCGCCGGTATAAACTGCGACGTCCTATGAGGAGCCGCTCTCCGGCTTGCGGGCGAGAGGGCTGAGCTTCGGTTCGTCGGTAAGCGGGCCCTTTAGTGGCGTGAAGTGCTCCGGCTTGGGCGGCGGTGCGGAGTCGTACCGCCTGTCCGGAAGGCCGGCCTTGCGCTTCATTTCCAGGAGCGCATCACGCCCGGCCGGAGGAATGCGGCCCGGCTCGCCGTACTGCTGCGCCAGCAGGAGGATGCGGCAGTACTGGTCCACCGTTTCCATGCGATAGTAGGCGTCATAGGGGTTGCTGCCGACGGTGACGGCGCCGTGATTGCGCAGGAGAAAGGCGTCGTGATCGTCTATCCAGGGGTTGATGGCGTCGGCGAATTCCTGCGTCCCTGGTGTGGCGTAGGGAGCGATGGGGAGCAGACCGAGGTTCACCTCCGCCTCGGGGAGAATCCAACGCGGAAGCTCCTCGCACACGATCGCCAGTGCCGTGGCGTGCGGCGGGTGGGCATGAACGACCGCCCGGATGTCCGGCCGGTGCCTGTATAGATGCAGGTGGAGGCGGATTTCGCTCGTGATGGGCCGGGCGCCGGAGACCTGCCTGCCTTCGAGGTTCACGACAGCGAGGCTCTCCGGGTCCATGAAGCCCTTCGAGACCATGGTGGGCGTGCAAAGAACGCGGTTTTCCGCCATGCGGAAGGAGAGGTTCCCGTCGTTGGAGGCGACAAGATTTTTCGCCCAAAGGCGGCGGCCCACTTCGCACAGGGCCTCGCGGAATTCCGGTTCGCGGTTCACGCCGGCCGGGTCGCTTTCATTAGAAGGGTGGCACATACTCCTCGGGTTCTACTTCCCTGGGGTCGGGGAAGCGGAGGTCCACGGTGCCGGACCCGTCCGCGTCGATGAAGACGGGGGCGCTGACGGCGAAGCTGCGCTGGCCCTGGACCGGCTGTTGATCCTCGGTAAGCAGCATGAACGGATTCACGGGGTCCTGGGGCAGGGCGTGGTCGCCCTCGACCACGATGGTCAGGATCGAATCCTCCCGCACGGTCAGGCGGAAGCGCTCCATCTCTTTGTCCTCGCTGGTCGGATAGACGCGCCCGCGTTCCTTGTCCACCGAACCCGAGGGGATGATGAACTTGCGGACGAAGTTGCCGTTGAGGTTCACCGTGATGTTCCCCACGTCTGCCCAGTTCGGCGTATAGACGGAGAACTCCACCTCCACGTAGCCGTCCTCCGCGGTCACGGTGGAGCCCATGGGCTCGCCATTTACGCGTAGATCAATGAAGGGTCCGTTGGTGATCATGGCACGTCCTTCCTTGATCTGACGGGCCAGGTGTGCGGGGTCGAGTTCGCGCGGATCGCGTGTGTCGCTCGGTATGTACAGCCGCGGATAGCCGGGCTCCTCGTTAAACGTACCCGCGGAGAGGCTGTAGGCCACGGGGGTGACGAGGTTGCCACGGGAGAGCAGGCTGTAATAGGCCTCCAGCGACTGGGGGATGACGCCCTGGCGCTTGCCCTCCCATATCTGGAAGGCGTCCACGTCCGCCACGAGGTCGTCGCCCTCGGGGAACTCGCCGGTGCGGGGGTCGTACCCTTGAAGCGTCAGCATCCCCACCTGGGGGAAGACGGGCCTGCTGGCGGTGAGCACTGCTTCCGGGCAGATGGAACGGAGCAGCTCCATCGCTTCGGCAGGCGTTTCGGCGGACTTGGCGCGCTCGATGTCCAGTTCCGATACATCGCCGCAAAGCTCCAGCGGGAAAAGCGTGTATTCGCCTGTGTTGCGGTAGGCAGTGCTTGTGAACCGGACGCCTGGGGAGGCGAGCAACCGGTTGGCAAAACCCATCTCCTCGATGACCGGCTGAAGGTCCGTCACTTCCATGGCATCGGTGGTGACGATCCACTTGAGGCCTTCGGCCAAGGCGGTCACGACGCGGTCCTCAAGGCTGATGCGCGAGTGCGGGCTGGCTCCGGTCATGACGCCGATGTCGGCGGGCACCCACCCTTCGGGTTCGAAGGCGCGCCGCATTTCGAAGCGAGTCTTTTCGGCCCGGATGGACCGTACCTGCACGCGTTTCTCCTCCATGTGGTACTCGTTGCCATGGGAGGCGATGACGCGGTAGTTGCCGGGAGGCAGTTCGACCAGGCCTGTGCCGCTGCGTGTATAGACGACATTGCGGGAGCGGAGGCTTCCCGGCGGCCCGAGGTCCGGTTCCTGGGTGTCTCGAAGGGGGAGGAAGGAAAGCTTGGCCGGCATGGGTTCGCCGGTCTCCGCATCGACCACCTCAAAGACGAACGTATTCGCCCCGGAGACAGCCTGATCGACGGCGGTCACCTGGCCGGATCGTACCCGGATGGCCGTGTCCGAGGGGTTGAAGAGCCGGGCCGGATGGGCGGGCGAGGCGGTGTATTCGCCCGGTGGCAGGCTGATCTGGAAGTTGCCGTTCTGGTCCGTCATCGTGTAGATGTATGGACGGTTGACGTAATCGCGCGGCAGGTCCGGCCGGCGGATCACGGCGATGCGCACTTCGGAATCTGGGACCATCGCGGAGTCGAGAAACCCACCGTCCTCCAGAGCCAACCGCTCCTGCACGCGCCCGGCCATGATGCCGTAACGCTCCTCGCTCTGTTTGCGCTCGTTCACGAAGCTGAAGAGCTTGCCGGGATCGCGCTGGGTGGTGAGGACCCAGCGTTCGTATTCACGCGACTCGCCGGGGGCGAGGGTCACTTCACGGTCGTAAATCAGGACACTGTGCCTTCCCTGATGCTGCACGTCCATGAGCCCCTCGGGAGGAGCGAACATAATGTGCGAGTCGTAGAGCCGGCCGAAGACGAATTCCGCGTCCGGGAGCAGCCCCGCCCGCGACGCCCAGCCCGAGCCGGCCATGAAGACACCCATCGCGCCCCAACCGGCGTAGTCACCAAGGATGGGCAGCGTCACTTCCTCATCCCCGTTGTTGGTGATCGTGGTGCTGGCGCGGGCGCCGGGCCAGCTCCGGCGCATTTCAAAAGTCGTGTCCACGCTGATGTCGGTGTTCTGCGTGTGCTCGCCGAAGACGGCCACATAGGCGGCACCGCCGTCCTCCTCCTCCCAGTAGTCGATCGCCGTGGCGAGGACTGTCCGGCCCTGCCCTTCGTAGTTGGTTGTGGGCTGGAAGAGGTGGAAGTTCTCGGGCGCGCTCGGCGAGGTGAAGATGTCCAGAACGCTCCCCTGACGCATCTGGTTGGCCGGCTCTCCCTCTTCGGGGATGGCGCCGAACACGAGCGCGGCCAAGTCGTTGCGGAGCATGACGTCGCCGTAGGTGCCGTGTGCCCAGTAGTCGTTCGGGATTTCGAGCAGGTCCTCCAGGATGTAGGCCTTGCTGGGTCCGGCGGTGCGCTCCAGCGAGGGTCTTTGGATGACTTCAAGCTGGACTTCGGGGGGTGCATCGGCCGGGAGAAAATGCACCGGGACGAGGGCCGCGGCGAGGAAAAGTGGCAGACAGATTGTCGGGGATATCCGCATGAGGTCTTCTTCAGGTTTCCAGGGTTGGCTTGGACGCGTGGGGCGATCCGGTGATTGAGACTTGCGGCCGGGCCGCGGTGTTTGATTCGTGGGGCGTCGGCCGGCACGGGTCCTTCGCTCCCGGGCAAACGCCCACTGCGGCGGCCGGACGCTAGGCAAGGCCCGCCCCAGCCGCAAGACGGAACTCGCCCCCGGAGGATGCCCAACTGCCGGCAGCCACTTCCCCCAAACCGGCAAAGGAAGCCGCCCGCATCCGCCGAATGTTCGGCGAGATTTCCGGCCGCTACGACCTGCTCAATCGGCTCCTGAGCGGTGGGACGGACGTGGCCTGGCGCAACCTCGTCGTCCGTGAGGCTCTCCGCCCCGCCGACCGCCGGATCGTGGACCTGGCGTGCGGGACCGGTGACCTGGCACTGGCTCTCCGCCGCAAGGCTTCGTCCGCCTGCACGGTGGTGGGCGTGGATTTCTCGCGTCCAATGCTCCGAATCGCCCGCCGCAAGGGCGCCAGGAGAGCCCACAGGCCGGTCCACTGGGTGGAAGGTGACGGCCTGCGGCTCCCCCTCGCCTCCAACAGCGCTGACCTCATGACCATTGCCTTCGGCATCCGGAACATGGAATCGCTGGACGGGGCGCTGCGGGAGATGCACCGCGTGCTCCGGCCGGGGGGAAGGCTGGCGATTCTGGAATTCTCGCGCCCCGGCAACACGCTGGTCAAGGCGCTCTACTACCCGTACTTCCTGCACGTGTTACCGCGGCTTGGGGCGCTGATCTCCAACCGCTCGGCCTACCTTTACCTGCCGCATTCGGTGCTGCACTTTCCCGGCCGGCAGGAGCTGGCCCGGATCATGAAACGGTCCGGCTTTGGCCGGGTCCGGCACTGCGCGCTCAGCTTCGGCATCGCAGCGCTGCATATCGGCGAAAAACCGCGGGAGGAGACCACGTGACGCCGGAAAAGCACCTCGTCGTGGGCATCAGCGGCGCCAGCGGAATCCGCTACGGCATCCGTTTCGTGGAGCACGCCACACGCCTTGGCTGGACGGTGCACCTTATGGTGACGGCGAGCGGCTGGCGCGTGATGCAGGAGGAGGAGAACCTGCCGGGGGTGGGGAGCAGCTCCCCGCTGACCGACTGGCTCCATCTTGGGCCGGAGCAGCAACCGCGCATCGTCCGTTACGGCATCCGCGACATTGCCGCCAAACCCGCCAGCGGCACCTTTGGCGCAAGGGCCATGGTCGTCATCCCCGCCAGCATGAAGACCTGCGCCGCCATCGCGCACGGGTACTCCGATGACCTGCTGACACGGTGCGCGGACGTGTTCCTCAAGGAGGCACGCCCCCTTGTGCTCGTCCCGCGCGAAACGCCGCTCGGGCTCATTCACCTGCGGAACCTCACGGCGCTTTCCGAGGCCGGGGCCCACATCGTGCCCGCCATGCCGGGTTTCTATACGAACCCGGAAACGCTCGACGATCTGCTGGACTTCATGTCGGTGAAGGTCTTCAACCTGCTCGGCATCGAGCACGATCTTGGGATGCGTTGGGACGGACCGCGGAACGCACGGAAGTAGGCGCTTCCTGCCTTTACAGCCGCAGTGCTATCCGGCCTGGCCGCGCTTCCATCTGCCGACCGCATCGCGCACGGTGCGGAGGACGAAATCCCTGGCCTCTTCGTATGGCTTGTCGCGCACGACGGCGCCCGCCGCGTTGAAGTGCCCTCCCCCGCCGCAAGCCGTGGCGATGGCGCTGCAGTCCACCTGCCCCTTGCCGCGGAAGTTTGCCCGCAGATTCCCTTCCGGCATTTCGTGCAGCAGCAGGGATATCTCCACCCCCTCGATTCCGCGGATGTCGCTGGACAGGCCTTCGGGCTCCATCTCCTCGCCGCCGGCAGCCTCGTAGTCCGCCATGCGTACTTCGCTCCAGACAAACGCCCCGTCGAACTCGAAGCGGAGCGAGCCGTACACCTTTGCCCGGATGGCAAACTCCCCCGCCGGGCGTGTCTCGAAGACCTCCAGCCCGACCTCCGCCGGGTCGGCACCGGCTGCCACGCAGTCCGCCGCGATGCGGAAGCTGCGCGCCGTGGTGTTCGAGTAGCGGAACCCGCCGGTGTCGGTCATAACGGCGACGTAAAGCGCGGTGGCGATCTCCCGCGTGAGCGGCACTTCCAGCTCCCCCAGCAGATCGTATATCTGCTCGCCCGTGGCGCAGGCGTCAGGGTCCACCCAGTTCACGTCCCCGAACATGTCGTTGCTCAGGTGGTGGTCTATATCGACGACAATGCCGACGGGCTCGAACCCCTCGGCCACGCGGTAGGCGGCGCCGCAGTCGAGGACAAGGGTGGCTTCCGGCGTCCACTGCGGCATGTGGCTGGATATCTGTCCGCTGCCCGGCAGGAAGGACCACTTTTGGTGTATCGGCTCCACTGCCCATGCGGCGGCCTGCTTGCCCATCGCCTGAAGTGCGAGGAGCATGGCGGCCTGCGAGCCGAGACTGTCGCCGTCGGGCCGCAAGTGGCTCACGACAAGAAAGCGGTCCTTCTCGCGGATGAGGTTCGCCACCTGGTGCATGGCGCTGCTCTGGCTCAGGACTTCGTGCATTGGCTGATGTCCGCTATGCTGGAGTAAGTGGGCGAAGTGGGAGATGAAAACTCACGCCGACCACAGAACGGACCAGTGAAGGCAGCCGGGCATTGCAGGTCAACGGAATCCACCCCCCACCGCGGCTGTGGAAAGAACGTATGGCGGCAAATACCGGGAGAGAAAAACTTCCCACCCTTCGTTTGTTTCTATTTGACATCGGTTACAGTGGCGCCCCAGAGATATGGACAATTGGTGCCACGACTCTTTTTCCCCGGCGGGAAGGGCCGCACAGGGTTGGGTGCCAGCGTGACTTCCGTTTCAGGACAGCGAAGTCAACACCCTCCCGGTCGAGGTCCCGTCATGACACGCGTTCCCCACCGCATTCTTCTTCCATCGCTCGCCTTCGCGCTGGCTGCCGTCATGGCACCGGCGGAATCTCCGCCGTTGACGGGACTCTTCCCTCCCGGTCCTCCCGCACCAACGATGAAACGGCTGGACCAAATAGACCCGCGCCAGTGCATCTCCGAACTCCCGCACCTGATCACCGCGCCCGGGTCCTACCAGCTCTGCGGCAACCTCACCGGCGATGGCGGCATCACCATCTCCGCGCCGGACGTCACACTCGATCTCGCCGGGTTCACTCTGACCGGTGCTCCGGGATCAGGGCCGGGCATTCTACTCACCTCCGGCGCGGATAACGTTGCGATCAGGAACGGGACGATCCAGTCTTGGGGAGGGCATGGAGTGGACGCGCTTGCCGGACTCAGCGTTCGGTGTGAAAACCTCCTCGTGAAAAACTGCGAAGGTAGCGGAATCGCTCTCGCGGATGGGAGCGTACACTCCTCCGCAACGGAGGGTAACGCGGCCGACGGCGTCCTCATAGAGGCGCCGGGGCCGGGAGGAGAGACAGCTCATGTGTTCGTGGAGAAGACCCTTTCGCGGGGCAATGGTGGCAAGGGACTGAACATGTCCGCAGGCGCAGCCAGCACCAGGCGCATCTCCAACCTCACCGCCTCGGGCAACGCGCAAGGAGGGCTTCTGATCACCGTCAAACCCTCCACAACGGATGGTAAAGGCAACGACGTCCTGACCGACGAGGTGATCTGCACGGATAACGGCGGACATGGTATCGAGATTGTGCGGGACGAGTCCGTGGGGCCCGTTGACAAGCAGGAGGAGGAAGAGTTGCAGATGTCCGTAACCATCAGGAACAGCAGTGTTTCCGGGTCCGCGGGCGACGGGATACGGGCGCTGGCTCCGGTGCGCCTGCAAATCGAAAACGCTTTCTCGCACAATAACGAAGGCATCGGAATACATGTCGAAAGCGCTGCCGCGGCCGTTACCATGATTGGAGCCAGGAGCTATGCGAACGGGGAGGGCGTCGTCTTTTCGAGTACGCCGGACCTCTCTACCGCGGCCCATGAAACGGCCCACTTCATCCGGGATTCGAGGATAGCAAATAACCTCGGCCGCGGCTTCGGCCTCGTCTGGCGGCCATCCGGGGCAGCGAACAAGGAGGAGCCCTTTTCCCCGCGCCGCATCCCGGTGACTATCGAGAACACTTCCATCACGGACTCCCTGTCGTCCGGGATATACAGTGAAATGCGTATATACTTGACGCTCAACGGCGCGACGATAAGCGGGAATGGCGGGAATGGAGTTCATTTCCTTGCGCAGGACGAGGGCGCGGGTTGTGGAGGCCGGGTTGCGGCCTCGGTCATCTCCGACAATGGTGAAAACGGTATTCTGATAAGTGCGCCCGGAGGACCAGCCTGGGAGGACCCGTTGATTGAATTTGAAGTTACCGGATCGACCATTCTGTCGAATGGCGGGGACGGCGTGCGGACGCTGGGACGGGTGTCCCTGCAGGCATCCTCCTCGACCTTCGCACGCAACGGAGGGGCGGGTGTCCAGGCGATCGGCCTTCCCGGGACAGGGTGGGCCGACCCCCGGCGGGTCCTGCTGGACAGGTGCGTCCTTTCGGATAACGCCACGTCGGGTCTATACGCCGGAGGACCGCACACGAACGGGGACCTCGAAGTTTCCCTCTCCAATTGCGAACTGGGCAACAACGCAGGGCACGGAATCTCGCTTGAGGCGAGTGAAGGGACCACCTCGCTCTCGGCCAGTTTCACCGGGACACGCGTGATCCGTTCGGGCGAGAACGGGCTCAACGTGGAGCTGTGTGATCCGGGCATAGACCCCTACGATGGGTGGATACACCTCGGCACGAGCGCATTCCTCCACAGCGGCGGGCACGGTATATCCGTGTTGAAGCATCACGAACTCCAGTCGCTCGCCGTCCAGGTCTCGGCCACAGAGTCGGGGTACTCTGGCGGGGACGGCCTGCA
>SLMS01000232.1 GCA_007133495.1 Candidatus Sumerlaeota bacterium
AGCAGCGTGCGCATGTCGAGCGCCATCGCCCCGCCGCGGCCCTGCCGGTCCAGCTCCTCTTCGATCTCCTTGTACCAGCGCGGCGGCATGAGCACCGAGCGGAAGCAGTGAAACCCGAGGGCATCGGGGGTGAAGGCCTCGCTCATGACGGCGGCGGCGCGTGGCGCCTCCTCCCGTGGCAGGTCCCCCTCAATGCGCAGGAACGGCATTCCCTGAAACACGCCACGGGGTTTTTCGCTGTGCATCAGGACGATCCCGCCGGAGGAAAAGCGCGCATAGGCTTCCCAGCCCTCCCGCCGCATGTTTGGCGAAAAGCCGTCTATCACGAACCCCACCACATCCAGGTCCCATTGCTCGAAGAAGCGCTGGCAGTGCTCCTCCCATATCTTCATGCCGGAGGGCAGCCCGGAATAGGGCCGCGGCTGGGACAGAAGATGCGGGTTCACGTACCCTGCGCCTGAATCACCTGCCACGAAGTAATCGTTGGCGGTGCGCTGCTCGCGCGTCCAGAGCATGCCAAGGGGGAAGCGCTCGGAGAGATTCGGATTGAACGCCCAGTTGAGCGGCACGGTGCCGCGTGTCTCGTCGGTGAAGTATTCCTCCGCGTTCCAGTACAGCCATGCCGCCGCGTCGTAATCGCCCACGTAATGGCAGTAGTACGGGCGTGGGACGATGTTGCCGTCCTCATCGAGCACGCCGCGCTCGCGCAGTTCCTCCGCCGTGACGCGCGGGTTCTGTTCGATTCGCTCCGGCAGGGGAAGGTGCCGGTAGAAGGAGGCGTTCACGAGCGCGGAATAATCGAGCGCGTCCGCGTCCAGGTAGGCGTTCCAGGCGGAGGCCACCTCCACGTTCTTCCACTCGGTGGCCACGGCTCCGTGCTGGCCGCCGGCACTCCACTGCGGTGTCTGGACGTCGGTGTACTTGTACCGCCAGGGGACGAACCCGGCCATGTGGATCATGCGCTTGCGGCCTAGCCGCTTGTTCGCGGCGCGCAGGAGCATCTGCAGCGTCTCTAGGTCTGTCCCGGGGGCCTGCTCCGGGTCATCGACTGTTGCCTCGTCCTCCCAGACGTTCAGGTCGAAGAGGACACCGCGCTGTGCGATGATGTAATCGTGGTTCGTGAGCGTGTGGTTCTGCGGCCGGCCGGCATGGGCGCACCGCAGCCAGAACGCGTCCAGGTAATACCCCATCGTGCGGGGGTTGACGCGTCCCGGTTCGATGTAATGAGCGATCAGCCATCGGTAGCAGTCGTTCTTGGCGCTTCCGCTGGAGGGGAGGTCTGTACCGGGAATGGTGCCCTTTCCGGTGAAGAGTTCCCCGCCGTCCGGGGCGAGGAGCGACACCGTCTCGGTAAGGCGGAATCGCGGCCCGGTGAGCTGCCGGTAAAGCGAGTCCGGCGACTCGTCGTAGCGGACCGGCAGCAGCCTCATGGCGCCGGCGATGGTCGAGGCCAGATTGGAGGTGGCGGGGACGCGCTCGTCATAAACCACAAGGCCGGTTGCTTCCGCCCGATAGCGCGTCAGCAGGTCCTCGAGGCGGTGGAGTTCCTCCACTTTGCGGCCGTGGAGCCATCCGCCGGGTTCGGTCATGCGCCCGAACCAGAAGTCGTCCGGCCCGGCGTTGTAGCGCAGGAGAAGACGCGGGGCCCTGCGGTTGACGAGGCCCTGGAGTGCTGCGGCGAGGTGGGTTTCGTCCCACAGCCGGCGGACGGCCTGCTCGTCGCGCAGGTCCGCACCGAGCAACTCCGTCATATCGTAACGGACGATGGGTCCGCCTTTTCCGGAAGTGGGCATGGCGGCGGCTCCGTGGTCAGGGTGGCTGGCTGGGCGTGGGGCTCCCGCTTTTGGTGACACGAATCCGCAACCGGTTGCAGCGGTGCAAGGTGGAACCCCACCTCCGCCTCGTTTGGCGCTTCTCCCTTGCCTGTGGCTGCCCTCACGCAATCATCCCCCCGGCAATTAATCGCAAAGGAGGCCACAAAGGCATGAGCGCTACCGCCGAGGCCACAATCAACGAAACGATGGAAACTATGGGCAGGGAGGCCCGGCGCGCCAGCCGGCGCCTGGCCACGCTCCGCCCCGACGTCAAGAACCGCGCCCTGGAGGCCATGGCTGCCGCCTTCGAGGCCCAGGCCGCCCTCATCCAGTCCGAGAACAAGAAGGACCTCGACCGCGCCGAGCAGAACGGCCTCACCTCCGCCATGATCGACCGGCTGCGGCTGACAGACGCCCGCATCGCCGGCATGGCGAAGGCGCTGCGCGAAATCGCCGCCCTGCCCGATCCGGCGGGCGAGATCGAAAACGTCCGCGTCCGGCCCAACGGCCTGCGCATCGGCCAGATGCGCGCCCCCATCGGCGTTGTGGGAATCATCTACGAATCGCGGCCGAACGTGACGGCGGACGCCGGAGCGCTCTGCCTCAAGAGCGGCAATGCGGTCATCCTGCGCGGCGGCAGCGAGGCGTTTCACTCCAACTCGGTCATTGCGAAGATCATGACGGGGGCTGCCTCCGGTGCCGGCATCCCGGAGGGCGCCATCCAGCTCGTTCCGACGACCGACCGCGCCGCCGTCGGCGCCATGCTCAAGCTGTCCGACCATATAGATATCATCATCCCGCGCGGCGGCAAGTCCCTCATCCGCCGTATTACGGAGGAATCCGTCATCCCCGTGATCAAGCACCTGGACGGCAACTGCACGGTGTACGTGGACGAGGGCGCTGACTTGGAGGAGGCGCTCACGATTGCCGTCAACTCCAAGACCCAGCGCACCGGCGTCTGCAACGCTGCGGAAACACTGCTCGTGCACGCCTCCGTGGCGGAGGAATTTCTGCCCAGGGTTGGGAAGGAGCTGACGGACCGCGGCGTCGAGCTGCGCGCCTGCGAACGCTCCCGCCCGCTCCTGCCCGGTGCCAAAGCCGCCACGGAGGAGGACTGGTACGAGGAGTACCTGGACCTCATTCTCGCCGTGCGCGTGGTGGATTCGTTTGAGGACGCTGTCGAGTTCATCAACACCTACGGCAGCCACCACACCGAATCTATCCTGACGCGCGACCATGGCCGGGCGATGAGGTTTTTGCAGGCGGTGGATTCGGCGTGCGTGCATATCAACTGCTCGACGCGGTTCAGCGACGGGGGCGAGTACGGCCTTGGCGCGGAGATTGGCATCTCGACGGACAAGCTCCACGCCCGCGGCCCCATGGGCCTGCGCGAGCTGACCACGGCCAAGTGGGTCGTCTTCGGAGAGGGGCAGGTGCGGGGGTAGGGTTGGTCCACGCTCTCCGAGATCAGGCCATGCCGGACTCCGACCCGCTCATTCAGAAGCACGGCGGTTACCGGAAGCTGAAGAGCTTCCGGATGGCCCAGCTTGTGTACGACATTACGGTGCGATTCTGTCAGCGGTATATCCCGCCGCGAAGCCGCACTCACGATCAGATGGTTCAGGCGGCACGCTCCGGGGTACAGAACATCGCGGAGGGGAGTCAGGCGTCGGGTACCTCACGCAAGACGGAGCTGAAACTGACAAACGTGGCTCGCGCGAGCCTGGAAGAATTGCGCCTGGACTATGAGGATTTTCTCCGCCAGAAGGGACTCGCGGCGTGGCACCGCAGCGATCCTCGGCGCCAGGAGCTGATCGACCGCCGGTGCGAAACCGCCGATCAGGTTGCCATCTGGGTGAAGGAAATCTGTGGACGAAGTGGACTGGGTGGACTGAGTGGACAGAGCGCCCGCGAAACCGGCCGCGATGGTGCTCCCGGTGGA
>SLMS01000129.1 GCA_007133495.1 Candidatus Sumerlaeota bacterium
ACGCCACGCCTGCCCGCCACGTCCGCGTCACGATGCTGTACAACAGCGCGAACGAAAGCACGCACCTTGTGGAGGTGCGCGTTTTCGATGCGGAGGAGTAGAAGGTTGGGACTTGATCCTGAGCTGAAACTTCGGACACCTTGTCAGCGTGGCGCGGATACGCGGGTTCAATTCCGTCAATCTGCACCTTGGGCATCAACCCATGGACGTCCACTCGCCCAGGCACGTTGCTCCGGCCAATGATCACACTCTTACTGGCCTCCCGGCCACCTCGAAAAGGAGCCATTTCCATGCGTTTTTCTGTATCTTTCACCGCCGCCGCGCTTGCCTGCGGGCTGCTGCTCTCCGGAGCGCCGGCCCAGACGCTTGAATGGACGGACGATCCGCCCAGCCTTGCGCCGCTAATGCCCGCCGGAATCCAGATGAACGGCACCGCCGCGCTCACCATCGGGGGGCGCGAGTTCGTCTATATAATCGGGGGCAACAAGAGCACGGACGCCGGGGGCGACACGACCGCGATTCACTACGCGCCCATGGAGGCCGGCCGGCCGGGCACCTGGCAGGAGGCCACAGCGCGGCTCGAACGCGGCGGCACCACCTACCACACCCGCAGCACGGTGAGCTTCGCCGGCCGTATATACGTTGTGGGCGGGCGACTCAACCAGGAGGGCGATTACAGCACTCCGTACAACGGCATCCGCGTTTTCCTGCCGGAGGAAACCGGTGACATCACGGCGGAGAACGTCACGTACTACACTGGGGAAGCCGGCGGGATCGTGCCCGCGTCCGAACCGCCCCTGGACCTGCTGGAGATGGCCGCCGTCGTCTCCGGAAGCAGGGTGCACCCGGGGGACGGCATTCTTTACGTCCTCGGCGGAGGGCTGGGGGACACGGAGAGCGACGCCGTCCGGAGCTTCCGTATAGACGGTGAGAGCGGGCGCATCGTGGGCGCCGGGCCGGGCCGGGAGCTGGCCTTCGCCTTCAAGCGGCTGGAGCCCCTGCCCGAGCCCACCGCCTTCCACCAGGCGGTACTGCACGAGGGGCGCATCTACGTGGCCGGGAACAATCCGCCATCAACGGCTGTTTACTACTCGGGGATTCTCGACGACGACACGCTCGGGCCGTGGGAGACCGCCAGCGCGCCGCTTCCCGAAGTGCGGCTGGACGCCGCCGCCGCGTCCTTCGATGGGGACCTTTACGTGCTCGGCGGCACGGCCGGCACGAACGCCGACACGCGCAACACGGTCTTCCGCGCGGTCTTCGGCGAGGACGGCGACATCGAGGCGTGGGAGGAGGACGCGCCGGTGCCGTTGGAGCCCGGCTTCCGCCGCGTGGGGGCGACGGTGACGCAGGAATCGCTGCTGATTATTGGTGGCCGGCGCAGCGACGACGGCTTCACCCCGTCGGTCCAAGTCGGAAGGCGGGTGGACTGAGGGGCGCTCCGGGCCAGTTGGGTTCCGTGGGAGAGGGCGCGCGGCTGGCCGCAAAAACCCTTGCACGGCGCCCCCCCGGCTGTCCCATATTGCGCTTCCCGCGACGGTGCCGTCGTGGCGGAACTGGCAGACGCGCACGGTTCAGGTCCGTGTGGGCATAGCGCCCGTGGAGGTTCGACTCCTCTCGACGGCACCATTTTCCTCCGAACACAGCATTATTCGCCTGCATTGCCTGCTCCAACAGGCTTGAGGCCCGTTGGGTCTCTGCGGAGGTGCCACCGATGCGCGGGACCGCGCGGACGGAAAGGCTTCTGCATGGCTTTTCGCTCGGCACAAGCTGGTTGTGTCGCTCGCGATTCGCTGCCTGTTCGTGCGCGAGCCGCTGGCATGAACGCTGGACCGGGTCCGTGTCCCCCCTGGCTTCCTGGCTCCTATGAATCGAGAACCGTTCGTATAGACGGAACTGTTTTCCGCAGGCCCTTCACGGTGGGGGAGGCGTAGAGCGAGTCGAGAATCGCTTCCGCCGTGGCCCAGACGGCGGCGCGGAAGACGAGTGTCATGGTGGGGCCGTGTTCGGAGACGACTTCGCGGGTCTGGAGGACACCTTCGCCGCCCTCGCGGTAGGTGGTGGAGAAGGCGAGGGCGATGTCGCCGCTGCCGTGTCCGCCGGGGGAGCCCAGCAGCCCGATGGCCATGGGGGCGTGGCGCGCGACGCGTTTGAGCTGGTGGGGGAGGAGCGGCAGGTCGGTCGCCACGACCATGATGAGGGAGCCTTTCTGGCTCTCCTCCTCGCGGGGTTCCACGGCGAAGGAACGGTCCAGGCCGGGAATCCGCAGGTCGTTCCGTGTTCCGTAATTCGATAGAACCATCGCGCCGACCGTGTATTTTTTGTTCTCGACCTCAATGACGCGGGAGGAGGAGCCGATTCCGCCCTTGAAACTATAACAAACCATGCCGGCACCGGCGCCAACGCTGCCAACAGGGAAGTCCTCCACGGCATCTTCGTAGGCAATCTCCGCCATTTCGGGCGTGACGGCCATTGCCGCGATGTCGCTCAGCTCGCTGTCGTTGCACTCCAGGATGACGGGGTTGTAGCTGCGCAGGCCGGGTTTTTCCTTTATGGCGAGCCGGACCGCCCCGTCGTCCACAGTACCGGTGGACAGGGTGTTCGCGAAAAACACCGGGCTCTGCATCGTCCCGACTTCCTCCACCTGAATCAGCCCGATGGATTTTCCGAACGCGTTGAGCACGGCGTATTCCGCGGCGACGGGACGCGCCAGAACGTCCTCGATGCGCAGGACGCTGACGCCCGTACGGAGGATGTGCGGCTCGTCCTCGATGACCGTATGGTGACCCACGGTGAGCCCGGCCACGTCGGTGATTTTGTTCAGGCTGCCGCATGGCAGCCCGTCCGGCAGTTGGTGATAGTCTCGAAATCTCATCGTGAACCCCGATTTTGAAATGGTGGAACTGACCGTACAGTTGCAAAGTGCATGACCAACCGGCGAAGGCGGCAGCCCCTAGCCCCGGGCAAGCTCCCCCGCCAGGGCTGCGGCCTGCTTCCGCGTGCGTTGATCCCATTCGCGGAGGTTTTCCAGCGGTGGGTGGGATTCGGGCTCGTGCTGCTCCATGACGCGGCGCAGCAAGCGCGGAATTGCGCCGCAGGGAATCTCTCCGCGCAGGTGTAATTCCACCGCCACTTCGTTCGCGGCGTTGAGCACGCAGGGGGCGCTGCCACCGGCACGGCCCGCATCGTAGGCCATCTGGAGGCACGGAAAGCGTTCAAGGTCGGGCGCATCGAAAGTGAGGCTTCCGAGCCTTGCAAAATCGACCGGGTCCGCCTCGGCGGCGAGCCGCTCGGGATATGTCAGCACGTACTGAATGGGCAGGCGCATGTCTGTCGGTCCGAGCTGCGCGAGCACCGAACGGTCCTCGAATTCCACCATCGAATGCAGAACCGACTGCGGATGTATGACAACCTCTATTTTTTCGTACGGTATATCAAAAAGGTGATGCGCTTCGATGACCTCGAAGCCCTTGTTCATGAGCGTGGCCGAATCGACGGTGATCTTGCGTCCCATTTCCCAGGTGGGATGGCGGAGCGTCTCCTCGGCTGTGGCCCGGGCGATTTCCCCCGCGGTTGAATTGCGGAAGGGGCCGCCGCTGCACGTGAGGATCATGCGGCGGACGGCGGCCGGGTCCGCGCCGCGCAGGCACTGGTGGATGGCGTTGTGTTCGCTGTCCACGGGGAGAATGGCGACGCCGGCGCGGCGGGCTGCTTCGGTGATAAGGTGGCCGCCGCAGACAAGCGCCTCCTTGTTGGCGAGGGCGATGGTCTTTCCGGCCGTGATGGCGGCGAGGGCGGGCTCGAGCCCCGTCCAGCCGACGGTGGCGACCAGCACGAGGTCCGCCTCCGGCAGCGCTGCCACCTCCAGCAGCCCCGGCGCGCCGGAGAGCAGCCGGCCGCGCCAGCGCCCGCCGAGCAGCCTCTGCAGCTCCTCCGCCCCGCCGCCGTTCATCACGTGCACTGCGGCGGGCTGGAACTCCTCCACCTGCCGGGCGAGCAGCGGCAGGTTTGTGCCGCCTGCGCTGAGTGCCTCCACGTGCACCCGGCCGGCGAGCGCGCGCACCACCGAGAGCGTCTGCGTGCCGATCGAGCCGGTGCTCCCCAGCAGCACAAGCCGTCTGGGCGATGCGGAGGAAGGCGTGGAGGGAGAGGTGGGCGCGATCATGGTCCTGCCCGGAAGAACAACGCCCGGGCGGCGGGGTCAATCCGGGGGTTCGGGTGGTGCGCGTGCTCACTCGGCTCACGGGGCCCGTTCGCCCGGAATCACAGCAGCCCATCCGGCTTGACCGTCCGCGGCACCGGCCCATCCTGCAGGGCAGCGGCACGGTCAAAACGCCGGGCGAGGTCACGTTGATGCTCGATATTCATTTTGGCGACAACCTGGAGGTGCTCCGGAGCTTCCCGGACAGGCACTTCAACCTCATCTACATAGACCCGCCGTTCAACACCGGCAAGGCGCAGGCCCGCACGGCCCTCCGCACCGTCCGCGACGAGCAGGGCGACCGGACCGGATTCCAGAACAAGCGTTACAGAACCATCAAGGTTGGCACGAAGTCCTTCGCCGACGTGCACGACGATTATCTGGAGTTCCTCCGCCCGCGGCTGGAGGAGGCGCACCGGGTCCTGAAGGACAACGGCTCATTCTTCCTTCATATAGACTATCGCGAAGTGCATTATTGCAAGGTGCTGCTCGATGGCATTTTCGGGAGGGAATCGTTCATCAACGAAATAATCTGGTCGTACGACTACGGGGCGCGTGCCACAAAGCGCTGGTCTCCC
This sequence comes from Candidatus Sumerlaeota bacterium, assembly GCA_007133495.1. Classification (GTDB taxonomy): domain Bacteria; phylum Sumerlaeota; class Sumerlaeia; order SLMS01; family SLMS01; genus SLMS01. The sequence goes on from SLMS01000129.1 coordinate 4,780, forward strand.
AAGCACGACAACATTCTCTGGTACGCAAAGGACCCCGCCAATTATACATATCGTTATGAGGACATTGACCGCATTCCCTACATGGCTCCCGGGCTTGTCGGTCCCGAAAAAGCCAAGCGCGGGAAGACTCCCACCGACACGTGGTGGAACACCATTGTCAGCCCGAATGGAAAGGAGAAGACCGGCTATCCGACGCAGAAGCCTCTCGCAATCCTCCGGCGTATAGTCCGGGTGCATTCCAACCCGGGAGACCGGCTGCTGGATTTCTTTGCCGGGAGCGGCACCTTCGGAGAGGCCGCCGTCCGCGAGGGTCGGTCCTGCACACTGGTGGACAACAATGCCGAGGCGATGGAAGTCATGGCGAAGCGGCTTTCCTTCGCCAATCCCTTGTGGCACAATTACGCGCGTGCAGCCGAAGCTCCGCCCGCGCCGCGGACCACCCCTGCCGCCTGAGGGCACCCCCGGCCGTGCCGTGCCCGACTTCCATATTGCCTCAAGCACCCCCCCGGCGGACCCTCTTCTGCGGACGAGGTCCAAACCACAGGAGGCAGGGTGACATCATGAACAGACTCATCGCGGCATTGGTGGGAGCCGTACTTTGCACCGCGGCGGGGCTCCTCCCCGCGGAGCAACTCGCTCCCGGCGCCGACTACTTCACCATCCGCACGGATCACCCGAACGACGTGTTCGTGGTGAAGTTCGACCGTTCGCAGCCGGACCTGGAGCTGGCCCAGGGCTGGTCGCAGGGGCGCCGCAGCGCCACCACCAAGGAAGTCCTCACCGGCATCGTCAGCCGCTACGACGATCCGCCGGAGTTCGACGTGCTGGCCGGCATCAACGCCTCGTTCTTCGGCAGCGGCAACGAAATCATCGGCAACCTGGCCACCGGGGCCAACTACGTGCAGTTCCCCGACTCCGGCCGCAACTGGCCCGTCTTCGCCTACAACGACCCGGGGGACATGTTCATCACCATCAACCCGGCGCTGACGGACCGGCGCCTGCACTTCGCTGATTCGTCCAGCATCAATATAGACATGCTGAACGAAACGCGGCTGGGCGACACGCTCGTGATGTACACGCGCGACTGGGGGCCGACCACGGCCACGGCGTTCGAGGCGGTGGAGGTCGTCATCGAGGACGTGAACTTCCCCATGCGGCTCGGCAAGCGCATGACCGGCACGGTGACCCAGGTGCGCACGGGCTCCGATTCCGTCGCCAGCCCGATCCCCGAAGGCGGGGTGGTGCTCTCCGCGCGGGACGGCAAGGCGGACACGCTGCTGGACAAGGTGAGCGTGGGGGACGAGCTGTCCTGGCGCTTCCGCCTGGCGGACCCGCTCTACAACAACTCGCGCATGCTGGTGGACGGCGCCGGGTGGATCCTGCGCGACGGGTCCGCCCCCACCGAGACGTGGAACTTCAGCTCCGGCTTCATGGGCCGGCACCCGCGGACGCTGCTGGCGTGGAACGACACGCACGGCTTCCTGATCGTCGTGGACGGCCGCTCCTCGCAGAGCGTCGGCATGTCCTTCCAGGAAATGGCGGCCTTCTGCCGCGATGAACTCGGCGCCACCGACGCCATCAACCTCGACGGCGGCGGGTCCAGCACCATGGTGGCGGACGGCACGCTGCGCAACAACCCCTCCGGCGGGGCCCAGCGCGCGCTGCCGAATGCCGTCCTGCTCGTGCGGCGCGACCGCGCGGAACCGCTGGAAGAGGAAACCGACGCCTTCCCGCCCGAGGGCCGGCAGCTCTCCTGGGACGACAAGTTCACCCCAAACCCCGTGCAGGAGTTTTCCCCCGCATCGCCCGAGGGCGACGGCCATGTGATGGTCGTGGAGGACCCCTCCGGCGGCTTCGAGGTGGCCCGCGCCGGCAACCGCTGGGACCGCGACTACTTCGCCGAGGCCTGGGTGTACCTGGACCACCGGCCGGAGGAGGCGGATGAGGGGTTCGAGCGGTCCGGCATCTTCGTCTATGATCAGGGCCAGGGTGCCTTCGATTCGGACCGCTTCGGCGGCGGGAACAACTACCTCATGACCTTCGACAGCCACACCGGGGAGATCACCGCCGGCAAGACGGAGGACGGCGTGGTGACCAATTTCCTCGCGGACACGCTGGCCATCGAGGAGTCCGGCTGGCACCACTTCCGCATCGTGGCGGCGGACTGCCAGGTGGCCTACTACCTGGACGGCGAACTCATCGTCCAGCGGGAGGACGGCACCTTCTCCCACGGCACCGCTGGGGTTGGCTATCATGGCTACTTCGACGACACGGCGCTCCAGCGCGGCGCCCGGGTGGACAACTTCCGCTGGGGCAGGGCCGAAGCACCGGCCCGCACGGACAAGGTGATCTTCGAGGACAATTTCGAGGACTACGCCACCGACAGCGACGTCCTCAGCCCGGACGAATGGTCCGCCTTCACCGGTGACATGCAGCTCTCCACGGAGGGCGAGTCGCACTCCGGCACCAACGCCATCCACCAACCGGAGATGACCAACAGCCGGCTGCTCGGCGGCCATGCCCCGGTCAGCCCGGCGGACATCACGGAGTGCACGCCGCTGGCCGTTTCCGTCATGTATTACGACGCGGACGCGGGCCAGCAATCCATCCCCGGCACGGGCATCCGCACGGGGCTTTCCTACGGGCATTTCGAGGAGGGCGTGTGGGGCGGCGGCGATTTCGACAACTTCCTCTCCATCGGCATGCACCACCAGACCGCGGAGGGGCACTACTCGGGGCGCGTCGTCCGGGGCGGCAACGGCTGGAGCGCCTTCGACGGCACCGGCAGCGCAGCGTATATACCCCGCCAGACCGGCTGGCGGGAGATGACCATCCGCATTTTTCCCGATGAAGTGCGCTTCTACGTGGACGGCGTCCTCGCCAACACCGACACCTACGATTCCGTTGCGGAATGGAACAGCATGAGGCTGGGGAGCTTGACCGCGGGGAACGATCTGCTGGAGGTTTTCTTCGACGACTTCCGCGTCGCCCTTGAAGGCGCCCGATCCATCCAGGACGCCTGGGCGATGTACTGAGGGGCTGCGCCGCCCGACCCGCTACTGCAGGACGTTTTCATTGCCGCAGTCTCTTCGTTGCGCTGCGGTCTGGGGCCTCGGTCATGTACGAAGGTACACTCCGCTTCGGCCCTCGCCTTGCGGCGCCTCGATCCTGGCGCCAAGCAGAACGCCCTGTCAGCCCGCTACCGGACTTTGAGAACACCCTTCCCGCTATTGCCCCCGTCGGCGCTTTGGGGCGGATTTTCGGGCACGATCTGCTTGCCATGCGGGGGGTGTTCGCCCCAACCTTCCCCCCGCGGTCGATTGCCCCCGGGAGAGGCCCCACCATGAGCGACGGCAAGAATCTGCTGAACATGATCCAGACGAGGCTCAAGGAGAAGGAGGAGCTGATCGGCCGGCTCAATGCCCGCATTGAGGAGCTGGAGGCGAAGGTCCCCTCCGAGGAGGAGGCAGCCGAGAAGGAGGCCGTGATCCGCGAGCAGATGGAACAGATTCACGAGCTGACGGACAAGGTTGCCGGCATGGAAGGGAAGCTCAAGGAGGCGGAGGAGAACCTGCGTGAGTTCGACAGTTTGCAGAGCCAGCTCAAGGAGTTGCTCGGGGAGGCGTGATATGGCGGCTCGGGTGATGTTTGCCGCGGCGCTTCTCGTGGTGACCGCCGGTCTCGTTGCCGCCTGTGGCGGGCGGGGCGGCCCGCGCGTGATGGTGCCGAACAGCGACTTTTCGATCAACGTGGTGGAGGCGCCGGGTGACTGGCCGGACGAGGAGCGCGACTGGCACGCCGATCCGGTGATCGCCGCCCAGCAGCAGCGCGTTTACGAAGCCTACGGCAAGCCGGACTATTTCCGGTTCCTGTGGCGGCGCGACGGTCAGGTGGTGCGCCAGGGCGATTTGTTCGACATGATCTCCGCCCAGCGCGTGGACCCGGCCAAGTTCATCGCCGAGCGCAACCCCGACATGGAGTGGGTGTACCTCGACCGGGGCATCACCTACCGCTTCACCCGAAGCGGCCCGCAGCAGGCACCGCTGCCGGACAACATCCGGGTGATCTGCGAGGAGGGCGACCCGCAGGAGATCAAGGAGAACCCCGGGGCCGATGGCGCCCGGATGCTCACCTATCAGTATTACAACACGGGCATGATCTACTACTTCCGCGACGGTGAGAAAATCCGCGAGGAGCGCCAGCCGCCGATGCCCGGCTGGGGCATGCGCCGGTAGGCCGTGCATCATTCCACCCACACACCCGCCGAACGGACCTCCAATATGTCGAGAACAGCGCCCCGTCTGAAGGCAAGCGCGGACGAGGACATCACTGAAATCCTGCTGACCGAGGAGCAAATCCGCGAGCGCGTCAAGGAACTCGGCGTGCAAATTTCCGCCGACTACCAGGGCAGGGAACTGGTCCTGGTGGGGATTCTGCGCGGCGCGCTCGTGTTCGTTGCGGACCTGAGCCGGGCGATCACCATCCCGCACACGTTCGACATGACGGGCGCCTCCTCCTACGGCCCGGCGACGAGCAGCTCCGGGCGCGTGCAGATCACCAAGGACGTGGAGGTGAATCTGCGCAACAAACACGTGCTGATCTGCGAGGATATCTACGACTCGGGGCGGACGCTGGGCGCGATCGGGAGCCTCTTGCGCGTGCACCACCCTGCCAGCGTGGAGATCTGCACCTTCCTCTACAAGAAAGTCCGCCGGCGTGCCTACCACGTCGATGTGAAGTATTGTGGCTTTGAGATAGAGGACCGTTTCGTCGTCGGCTACGGGCTCGATTACGCCGAGCACTACCGGCACTTGCCGTACCTAGGCGTGCTGAATTCCCGCGTCCACAGTCCCGGCCAGCGCAAGAAGGCATGACCTCTCCAAAGACCTCCCAACAGCAGGGCGGAGACGACGCCGAGAAGAACTCCCGCATGGCGATGCGCATGATCCGCAGGGAGATCAAGCGCGTGCTGGACCAGTGGGACCCGCTTTCGCTGCGCGGGCTGCCCGGCTTTCACACGGAATACGACGCCTACGTGGGGCCGATCTCGGTCATGGTGCGCAAGGGCGCCGAACCGATGGAGATCGCGCGGCACCTCGACCGGCTGGTGCAGGAGGAGTGGGGCCTGCCGCCGTCGAACAGGAAGTGTGTCGAGGTGGCGGAGAAGATTCACCGCTGCGGGACGATGCTGGGGTAAGGGCGGCGCCCCGGAGGGGCGGCAGGACGGCCTTGCCAAGGGCTCTTCCGATTCGCACCATGACCACCCAGTCCGATCCGGAGGGCTAATGGCGATGAAAACGATCCGCGCAGTTTACCAGGACGGTGTATTCAAACCGTCGGAGCCCGTGCAACTTGCTGCGGGCACCGCCGTGGAAGTGCTCTTGCCGGAGACGCTGGAAGACAAGATGGCCCGGCTTGAGGCCCGTTTCCCAAATTCATTCGGGGTACTTGCCGCGGAAGACGCGATCGACATCGAGCGAGCGATCGATAAGCAGCGGTCCCTGATCGATCCGGTAGACCCTTTTCCTGACAATCCCGACGAATCGTGATTTTCGACACGAACGCATTCATCGCCTGGATGCGCAGAGACACAGCGCTTGCAGAGTCACTCCACGAAGAACGGGCGCCTGTTCTTACCTTGATCAGTCTTGGTGAGCTTCATCATGGGGTAAGGCACTCCGCACGCATCGAGCGAAACATGCAGGTGCTGCAGGCGGCCTTGAAGGAAGTGGAAATACTTCTTCCTGACCGTTCCACCGCACTTCTTTACGGCGACATCTGTTCCCAGACCCGGCGCAAAGGCCGACCGATACCGTCCAATGATGCATGGATCGCTGCGATGGCACTCCAGTACGGCATGCCGCTTCTGACACGGGACCAGCACTTCACCGTGATTGATGGGCTGAACGCCATCTCCTGGTAGTTCCGTCACCAGTTGCTCTTCACTGCACGCCGGCAAACTCCAGGAACGGCGCGGCGTCGCGGAAGCCGTAAAGCGCCAGGGCTCCGGCTCCTTCAGCGGGCAGGTTGTCCACGTCGAGTTCTCCGCGCACCATGACGAAGGCGGGGGTGCCGGTCCGCCCGGGGAAGTACTGCTGGCGCAGGCGCATGATGGTCCGGTCGTGCTCCTCCACGACGTTGGCCCACTCGGCGGTGTCGCTGACCTCGTGCATGATATTGAGGGCGCGCTGGCGGAGTTCCTCGTCCTCTGCCAGGGCGATGCCGTTCTGGGAGGTCACCACGCGGTTTTCGCGCATCAGTTTGATGGCCTCCTCAACGGGCATGCCGGCCATCGTCAGGGAGGTGGCCGCCACCAGTTCATAGAAGGGCCTTGCGCGGTCGGTCGCGCTTGTGCGCGTGAAGAGGAAGCGCACACGCATCTGGCCGCTGTACACACCCTGTTGGACGAGTGCAGGGAGATGGCGGATTTCGAACTCGTGGCAGATGTTGCACGTGAAGTCCGTCATCATGACGAACTCGTAGGGTGCGTCCGGGTCGCCGATGGTGACGGCGTCCATGGCCTCTCGGAGCATTTCCTGGCGGGCCTGTGGATCGACGGGTTGCTGGGCCGGCTGGCCGTCGGCGGGGGAGCCCTCGCCGTTCTGCTCTTCGGCCGGACGGGTTTGCTGCGCCACTTCCAACTCGCCGGGAGACACCGTGGGTTGTTCGTCTCCCACGCCGTCCAGGTGCGGCCAGACAGCCACGACGCCGATCAAGCCGACTGCCAGCCCCTGCGCGGCCGGGATGAGCGGCATCGCGAAGGCGCTCCGGATCAGCGGCCAGCAGCTTATGGCCACGCCCACGGATAGCCCCGCCGCAATAAGGCAGTACAGGCAGTAGCCCGCAAAGCCCAGCAACATCGATGCGGAAAACGCGATCGAGGCGCCCGCATGCCCCAGCACCGAGGCCGCCAGAAGGTAACGCGCGTTTATGTTCTCCGTCTGCGTTGTCAGCCATCGCGCGCCGAGCACTCCGGCCATCAGGAGGCTGCCCCACCATTCAAGGGAGACGCCGAGCAGCTTGGCCCCGCCGCACTGGTCCTCGCAGGCGGCGCCGATCTGCCCCACCTCCAGGTCCGCCAGGATCAGCAGCAACGCCGCCGTGGCAAAATAGCCGAAGCCGAGCACGTAGGTGGTGATGGGACGGAAGAAGAGTGGCTGCCCGTTCCCGTCCTCCCGGGAGGGTTCACTCGGAGTAGGCTTCTGTGGCTGTAGGGCGGGTTCGGAGTGTTCTGTGGTCCGGCGCTTTCGGCCGCGGAACTTCTGTTTCGCCACGATTTTCTCCACCGGAGGCGCTGGTGCGGGCCGCTTGCGCTGCGGACACCGTCACGGTCAAGCCCTTGGCTTCGCGGAAAAGGACCCCCGCGCCGCCCCGGGCGGTTTGCTAGCTACGGCGATGGCGGAGGGGAAAGCAAGCTCAGCCGGGAGGCGGTGCCACTGCGCGGTGCCGGGTGCGGGGTTTTTTCGCGGAGGGTACGCGGCGTGTGGCTCTTGCTGCCGGGACCAGGGCGATCTCCAGCACCTGCTCCAGCTTGTCCACCGGGTGGAAGATGATCTTGCGGGCCAGCTCCTCGGGCAGCTCCTCCAGCTCGGGCAGGTTGTCTCGGGGGATGAGCACGTGCGCGATGCGGTAGCGATAGGCCGCGAGGGCCTTTTCCTTCAGCCCGCCGACCTTGAGGATGCGGCCGCGGAGGGTCAGCTCTCCCGTCATGGCGATGTCCTGACGCACGGGCCGGCCGGAGAGGGCGGAGGCCAGGGAGGTGGCGAGCGTGATGCCTGCCGATGGCCCGTCCTTGGGGATGGCCCCTTCGGGGAGGTGCACGTGGACGTCGCGCGACTTGTAGAAGTCCGGGTCGAGGCCGAGTTTCTGCGCGTTGGCGCGCAGGAAGCTCAGGGCCGTCTTGGCGCTCTCCTTCATCACGTCGCCCAGCTTGCCGGTAAGGTGGAGGTCCCCTTTTCCGGGCATGATGCGTACCTCGACGGTGAGCACCTCGCCGCCCGCCTCGGTCCAGGCGAGGCCGACCGCGTTGCCGATCTCCGGGCTGCGGTCGAGCACCAGGTCGCGTATTGGCTCGGGGCCGAGCAGTTCGCGCAGGAGCTTTTCGTCCACCGCGGGCAGCTTTGCCGTCTTGTTCCTGTCCTTTGCAGAGACCACGCGCGTGGCCAGTTTGCGGCAGACCCGCTGAATTTCCCGCTCCAGCGACCGGACGCCGGACTCGCGCGTGTAGCGCTGGATCAGGTGCACGAGTCCCTTCTTCGTGAAGCGTACGTCGCGCCGGCGCAGGCCGCTCGCCTTGACCGATTTCGGAATGAGGTGGCGCCGGCCGATTTCCACCTTCTCCAGGTCCGTATAGCCGGAAATCCGGATCACCTCCATCCGGTCCTCCAGCGCGGGGGGAATCCCGGCGGTGGTGTTGGCCGTCGTGAGGAACATGACCTGGGACAGGTCGTAGTCCACGTCCAGATAATGATCGTTGAATTCGCGGTTTTGCTCGGGGTCGAGCACTTCGAGCAGGGCTGCGGCCGGGTCGCCGCGGAAATCGCTGGACATCTTGTCCACCTCGTCCAGCAGGAAGACCGGGTTGACCGTGCCGGCCTTCTTCATCCCCTGGAGGATTTTGCCGGGCAGCGCCCCGACGTAGGTGCGCCGGTGGCCGCGGATTTCCGCCTCGTCCCGTACGCCGCCGAGCGAAAGCCTGACGAACTCACGGCCGCAGCAGCGCGCAATGCTCCGTGCGAGCGACGTCTTCCCCACGCCCGGCGGGCCGACGAGGCACACGATCGGACCCTTCACCCGCCCGGCCAGCTTCGTCACGGCAAGGTACTCGACGATGCGCTCCTTGGCCCGGTCGAGCCCGTAGTGGTCCTCGTCCAGGATTTCGCGTGCGTGGGCCAGGTCGATCTCGTCGCCGCTGCGCTGGGTCCACGGCACCTCGACGAGCCATTCGATATAGGTGCGGGCCACGGTTGCTTCGGGGGAAAGGGGCGGCATGCGTTCGAGCCGCTGGAGTTCCTTGTTCGCGCGGGCCTTGGCCTCGGCGGGCATGCCGCACTTGTCGATGTCCTCGCGCAGTTCCTCCAGCTCGGAGTGCTCGTCGCCGGAGATGCCGAGTTCGCGCTCGATGACCTTGAGCTGCTCGTTCAGGAAGTGGTCGCGTTGCGAACGGCCCACGCGGCTGCGCACCTGCGAGACGATCTGGTCCTCCAGCTCGAGTATCTGGTTCTCCTTCTCCAGGTTCTGGTTCAGGAGCATGAACTTCTCTTCGATCGCGGAGGACTCCAGGATCAGTTGCTTTTCGGCCTTCCTGATCTCGGCGTAGTTCGCCACCGCGTGGACGAGCGCCAGCGGCTCGTCGAGATTGCGGATCGAGACGAGCAGGTCTTCTGGGATGCGCTCGGAGAGCTGGGCGTGGGCCTCGAAAAGGCTGAGGGTGGTGCGCATGTAGGCGCGTGCGGCGGAGGGTTCGACCCCGCGGATATCCATGCGGACGAGCAGGGCCTGGAGTGGGTCGGTGTCCTCCACGAAGTCCACGGCGCGGGCGGTGTAGAGCCCCTCGACAAGGATTTTCGCCGCGCCATCGGGCACGCGCAGGACTTGGAGTATCTCCGCGACGCAGCCCACGTCGAAGACGTTCTCGCGGCTCGGCTCGGCGGCCTCCTCATTGCGCTGCATGGTGAGGAAGATGCGCTTGTCCGCCTTGAGGGAAGCCTGGACAGCCGCAAGGCTGTCCTCCCGCATGACGAAAAGCGGGGTCACCGCACTAGGGAAGACAACCATGCCGTTTAGCGGCAGGACCGGAAGCAGCGCCGATTCGAAGGACTCCATCCTCAACCCCTGGGAAACAGAATCGCCCGGGCGAATGGGAACCTTCCCCCCGCCCATTGCAAGGGGCAAAGCACCACCTCCGGGGCTACGCTGTCCAGTAAAACATCGGTGCGGGTTTCCCCGATCTTCGTGTCGTGGTCTTGTGCTGGCCGGCGGGCTGGTTCGGGGTCAGCCCGAAGTGCGCGCGGCTCGCCGGCGCCCCTGCGCAGCGGGCTTTTTCTGACGGGATGCTTTGGCTCCGGGCGTCCTGCTCCGTGTCTTGCGGGACGCGCCGTTAGCGGCGGGGGCTTCGGACCGGGGAAAGGGTGCCTCCGTGGTCTCCGGCTGGTCGATACGGAGCTTCTCCCCCGGGCCGAGAAACACGATCTCGGGGTGGAGCCCGAGCGCGACGCAGAACTTCGCCAGTGTCCGCAGTTTCATGTTCCCCTTGATCGCGAGCACCTCGTTCACCGCTTGCCGGCTGACGCCGAGCTTTCTAGCGAGCTGACTCTCGTTCAGGCCTGACCGCTTCATCGCTGCGTGGAGGTCAGCGGCCAGCCCGGTGCGCAGGCCTTCGAACACAAAGTCCGGGTCGTTCATCAGGTCCGGGACGTCGTCCTGGGGCTTTGGGAACAGCTCGTTTCTTTCTGCCGCCTCCTGCAGCACGTGGCGGTACTCCCCGTCGGAGAGCCCGGACAGTTTTCTCGGTTCCGTTTTCCTGCTCATCTGCTCCTCCTTCGCAGGTAGCGCCAGTCTGTCAGTTCAGATATTGTATCGGCGGCAAGCCAGAGGTTCCGCCGCTGTGCAGCCTGCACAATGGCGGTGTTCTGTGTTTCCCGCTCCTTTTGCCTGGCGCGCCCAAGTTTCCAGTAGGTGCCGGCCCCGACGATGATTTGATGGGCATCTCCATCGTAAAATATGAAGACCCGGGCGTGATCGCGATTCCCCACCACCTCGAACAGTCCTTGGGCATCCTTGTGCCGTAACGGCTTCATGAGTGCCGCTGCCTCGCTCGATGGCCGTTTGGCCGCGATGATCAGCTTGTTCAGGATCTTCTTGAAATCATTCCGGCTCTCCCGCTGCCAGCGGTTCAGGCCCTCAGCCACCGGGTCGTCTATCTTGATGACCACCCGTCCATCGTTGAAAACCATGCCCTCCCGCAGAATGCCCAACGTCCGAACAGGATGGAGCGCCTGCCGCCCTCCGATTGCCTGTTCGAGTGGTCTGTATGCCCGGAGGCACAGCACTGTGTCAAGCCCAAGCTTGACATCCGCTCGGTTCAACCGATCGAGTATCTCCCTGTCCAGCTCCATGGCACCTGCCTTTCCCGGGGTCCTGTGCCGCGGCGTTCCGGTGCTTGTGCTCCGGGTGCCATTCAGCCCAAGCTTGGCCCGGCCGTGCTTCCGTGGGTTGGTTTGTTCGGTCAGGTTCCCACTGCCGAGGAGAGGGACAACCCCAACATGCCCGCCACCACCGGCTCCGAAACACGCCCATGACGCCTTCCGAACGCGCCTGCTCCGTTACTCCCCGCCGTTTGCCGCGAAGGCCGCGGCGGGCGCTGGCACATCTGCGGGAGATGGATGCCCAGATGGCGGAGGTTATTGGCCGGTGCGGGCCTTTCCGTCTGGGGGAGCATCCCCCCGGGTATCTGGCGCTTTGTTGGGCGATCATCGGCCAGCAGCTTTCCATGATTGCGGCGGGAAGGATCACCGCGCGGTTTACGGAATTGGTCGAGCGGCGCGGCGGGCCGGACCCGGCGGCGGTGCTGCGGGTTCCGGAGCGGGAACTGCGCGCTTGCGGGCTGAGCGGCGCAAAGGCCGCCGCTGTGCGCCGGCTGGCCGGGTTCTGGATCGAGGAGCGGCTGGACTCGTCCCGCCTGGCCGCCCTGCCGGATGAGGAGCTGCTCCGTCTTCTTACCGTGGTGAAGGGTGTCGGCCCCTGGACGGTGAAGATGTTCCTGATTTTCTCGCTACGCCGGCCGGACGTCCTGCCGGTGGAGGACCTTGGTCTTCGCGCGGGGTTCCGGGAGATATACGGCACGCCCAACGGGGACATGCCTTCCCCGGAGGTCATCGAGGCGCGAGCCGAGGCCTGGCGGCCCTACCGCACGGTGGGCACCTGGTACTGTTGGCGGCATCTGGAATGGATGAAGGAACAAAAAAACGGCGGAACGTGACGTTTGCCGCCGCGTTCCGCCGTTGGTCACTGTGAGAATCGCGCGGGAGGGGAACCCGCGGTCAGCCGGTGAAATGCCCGCAGACGTAGACCTCTTCTCCCGGCAGGAGGTTCACCGGCCCGGCATGGTAGCGGCGGTAGAACTCCGCCACGGACTGGTCGTTCTCCCATGCCATTGTGACGAAGAAGGTCCGCTCCGGGTCTTCGATCTGGAAGGCGTCCTGCGCTTCGCTCGAGACGTCCTCGGGGGAGAAGTAGCTCGCCCAAAGGTGGCCCGGATGCTTGCGGGCGGCGGCGATCCACTTGTCCAGGGTGCGGCGCGCCGCTTCCGCCTGCCCGTGCTTGACCACGGTCTTGATCACCTCAATGTACATTCGGTGTCTCCTCGATGGAATCCGGTGCGGGCAAGTGATCCGCCTTGACAGAGCCCGGCCCGGACCGGTGGCAGAAGGCCGGGACACCCCCTGCCTGCATTCGGCGCGCGGGAGTTAGCGGAACCCCTCCCCGGAAATCAATGGCTTTCCTGAGAACCGGCGCGGGCGGGGCGCTGGTGGACGGCACAAACATCACCTCCCCCGCCGTGGACCGGCGGGGCGGAGGGCAGGCGCTGCTCCCCCTCTCCGCGCCTAACTGATGGCGCGGAGTGGAAAACGACCTCCCCCCTCCGTGCTCAGGCTTGCCCGATAACGCCGCGGTCACCTTCCAGCTCTAATGCGGTGACGTAATCACACGGCATCTGCATTTTCGCGAACCAAGCCTCCAAATCCTCCCTGCTTGGTGCTTCCATGATGCAGAACACGCGTCCCTCGGCCAAATTGGCGAAACTGCGGTAGGGATTGACGACGGCATCGGCGCTGGCCGCCTCGGCGAGTTGGTCCATCTGGTGGCGCTGCACGGCGCCCGGCGGCATGGTGTGACAGCTCATGAACTTGGGCATCTTTCCCATCCTTTCCTGGTGGGGAGGAGCTCGGAGGGGAGGCGCGGCTGTCCCGTCCGGGTTCGCCCGCCCGGCTGCCAGAGCGTCTCGCCGGGCGGCATGAGGCGGAAAAATTCGTTCCGCTTTAGTGGACTAACGCTTCCTTTACCCGCTGCTCCGGTCAAGCAAAACCCCCCAGTAAAGCGGGCGGGGCCTGTCACCTGCACGTAAAGTCCCCTTTACCCATCGGCGCCGGCTTGGCATATCCCGTCGTCCGCCCCACGACTACCCGGAGGTCCTCCACGTGACCCAGCAGACTGTACCCGACACCGCGCTACTCCGCGAGAAGGCTGGCCGCTACCTGATGCCGAACTACGGCACGCGCGACATCGCGCTTGTTCACGGCGAGGGCGTGCGCGTCCGCGATTCCGACGGGAAGGAGTATCTCGACTTCCTGGCGGGCATTGGCGTCAACAATCTCGGCCACTGCCACCCTGCGGTCGTGGCTGCGATCAAACGGCAGGCGGAAACGCTGCTGCACGTTTCGAACGGCTTCCTGATCGCGCAGCAGATCGAACTGGCCGAGCGCCTGTGTGCGAATCTCGGGATGGACAAGGCGCTTTTCGCCAATTCCGGCGCAGAGGTGACCGAAGCCGCCATCAAGCTCGCCCGCCTCTGGTCGCGCAACAAGTTCGGTGAGGGCCGGCACACCATCATGGTCTTCACGAACTCCTTCCACGGCCGGACGTTCGGAGCGCTGAGCGCGACCTACTCGCCGAAAGTGCGCGAGGGGTTCGATCCTTACCTTCCCGGCTTCGTCTTTGCCGAGTTCAACAACCTGGCGGACGTGGACGAAAAGTGGGACGATTCGGTCTGCGCCGTCATGCTCGAAACGGTGCAGGGGGAAGGGGGCATCCGGCCGGCCACGGCGGAATTCCTCCGGGGCCTGCGCCAGCGCTGCACAGAACGGTCCGCTGCGCTCGTCTGTGACGAGGTCCAGTGCGGCATGGGCCGCACCGGCCGGCGCATGGCCTATCAGTGGGCCGAAGTGCTGCCGGACATGGTCCCCGTCGCGAAGGCGCTCGGTGGAGGAGTGCCGATCGGCGCGCTGCTGGCCCGGGGTGAATTCGCGGACACTTTCCAGAAGGGCTCCCACGGCACGACTTTTGGCGGCAATCCGCTCGTCTGCGCCGCGGCGCTTGCGGCCACGGAGATTCTCTTTGAGGAGGGCTTCCTGGCCGAAGTCGGCCGCAAGGGCTGCTCGCTGTGGGGGCACTTGGAGGGCATCATTGCGGACTTCCCGGACATCTGCGCGGAGGTCCGTGGCGCCGGGCTCATGCAGGGTCTCGTGCTTAAAGTCCCCGCGCTTGCCTTCCCGCCGATCGCGCGCAAACACGGGCTTTTGCTGAACGCCACGGCGGAGACAGTCGTGCGGCTGCTCCCGCCATTGGTTGTCTCGGACGAGGACCTCGAGGAGGGGGCGGACAAGCTGCGCGCGGCGCTGAGCGAGTTCCAAGGAACGCTGGAGGAGAAGGCGAAGGAGGAGTGAGGGGGGATTACGGAAGAGGAGGTGGCATCGAAGGACGGCTTCCACCCCGTGACCAGATCGCTTTTTCACATTACCCATGTGTCCAACCTCCCGTCGATCATTCGCGCCGGGGAACTCTGGAGCGATTCGGAATGTCGGCGGCGAGGAGCCGGGAGTCAAAACATTGCCTACAGGCATATCAAGGATCGCCGGGCCCGCCGGCCGGTTCCGGACACTGCAGGTGGAGGGACGCTCGCGGACTACGTCCCCTTCTATTTCGCTCCGCGGTCTCCGATGCTCTATGCCATCAACAAAGGCCTCGTGGAGCCCAGCCTCAGGGGCCGGCAGGACCTCATCGTCCACCTTGTGACGTCGATCGAGGCGGTAATGGCAACGGGGAGGAGGTGGTGTTTCACGGACCGCCATGCGGACTTGAATCATGCTCAGTTCTTCGACGGCCTTTCCGAACTCCCCAGTGCCGTCTCCTGGGAGGCCATGCGGGACAATTTTTGGGGGCGGTCTCCCGAGCAAAGGGAACTCCGGCAGGCCGAATTCCTGCTTCGGACCAGTATGCCCTGGTCCTGCACAACGGAGATCGGGGTGATGAACCAGACGACTTTGATTGCCGCCCGGGCGGCACTTTCCCAAGCTGAACACAGTCCCCCGATAGTCATTCACCGCGACTGGTACTACTGAGGCCCAACCATGATTGAGACAGCCACCGGCAACCTGCTCGAAGCGGACGTGGAGGCACTGGTCAATACGGTGAACACAAAGGGGGCGCTGGGGAAGGGAATCGCCCTTCAGTTCAAGCGCGCCTTCCCGGAAATGGAAGCCTCCTATAAGCGCGCCTGCCGGACAGGAGAGATCGCCCCGGGCAGGGTGCATGTCTTCGAACGCCCGGACATGTTCAGCCGGCCGCACTATATCATCAGTTTTCCGACCAAACGCGACTGGAGGCATCCCTCCCGGCTGGAGGACATCGAGGCGGGCCTGCGTGACCTTGTCCGCGTCATCAAGGAGCGCGGGATCGAGAGTGTTGCCATTCCGCCACTTGGATGCGGACTCGGAGGGTTGGACTGGCGCGACGTCTATCCCATGATTGCCGACGCAGCACTGGAACTGGACGGCGTTCGCGTGCTCGTCTATCCTCCCGCAGGGTCTCCACCTCCGGAGAGCCAGGTGAACCGGACCAGGCGACCTTCCATGACGGCAGGCCGGGCAGCGCTATTGGGGCTGCTGGCACAGTATTGCGAACTCGATTATCCCCTCAGCATGCTTGAAATCCAGAAGCTTGCATATTTTCTGCAGGAAGCCGGGCAGCCGTTGCGGCTTGAATTCGAGAAAGGCCCCTATGGTCCGTACTCCGACGGCCTCCGCAAGGTCCTCAGGCATCTGGAAGGCCATTATATTCTCGGGTTTGGCGATGAGGGGACCTCGCCCGATAGTCCCATTCGGCTTCTTTCGGGGGCAGCCCAGGACGCAGAAGCCTTCCTCACCGGGGATCGTGAAACAGCCAGCCGCTATAAAAGCGTCGCCCGGTTGATCGAAGGGTACGAAACTCCTTACGGTTTGGAACTGCTCTCAACAGTTCACTGGGCCGCCACCAAGGAATCACCCCCTGCGTGCGATCATGATGCTGCACTGCGGATCATTCGCGAATGGAGTCCGCGCAAGAGTTCGTGCATGACGCCTGAACACGTTCGCAGCGCTTGGGAACGGCTGACAAACTTCGGTGTGGTGCCAGTGGAAACGGACTGAGCAGGCTGGGTGATTCCGCTTCCCGGTCAGCCTTCCTCCTCTTCGGTCTCCCGTTCCATCCAGCGGTGGGGTTGTCCGGCTTCCATGTGCTCTGGGGCCGCGGCGCGGAAGCCGAATCGTTCGTAAAAGTTGAGAGCGTGGGTTTGTGAAGAGAGCACGAGCCGGCGGAATCCGAGTTCCCGTGCGCGGGCGATGGTGGCCTCCATGATGGCTGACCCGGCGCCCTGACCGCGGTGTTCCTTCAGCACGGCCAGCCGCCCTATCTTTGCCGCCGGGGGCGTGCCGTCCATGACGAGAAGACGGGCGACCGCGATGGCTTTGCCCTCGCCGTCGAATGCGAGGAAATGGCGTGCGCCAGCCGCGTCCTCCGCTTCCCACTCGAGTTCTTCGGGGTATTTTTGCTCCTCGATGAAAACGCGGCGGCGTATGCGGCGGACATCGTCCCCATCGGGCCCGTTCCAAGTGACTTCGCGAATCGAAAAGCTGTCCGGGTGTGTCACGGTGGTCACCCTCCTGGCCGGGTGAAGTCCACGCGGATGCGGCCGGGGCTGCGCGGGGCGACCTCGAAGTGCCGGCTTTCCATGGTGGAGGTGCGCGTGAGCGTATAGCGCCCCGGCTCGAGCTGCACCTCCATATCGCTCCCGTATATCTCCTGCACGGGGCGCCTTGCGGCGTCGCCCGAGCGCGCGATGACAAGGAATTGCTCGTCGGCGGAGAGCGGCCGGTCCTCGGGCGCTATTACTTCGAGGTTTACGAGCAGGAACGTCCGGCACGTCAGCTCCAGCGCAAGCTCTCCGCCCCGCGGCACGTTGATAAGCCTGCCGGCCGCGTCGTCGCCCTGCAGGATCAGGCGTGCCTGCCCTGCCGGGAGGTTTTCGAGCCGGAACTGGCCGCGGAAATCCGTGCGGGTCTTCCAGCGCTGGCGGGGCACGGCGGGGCCTTCCACGCGCCCGAGTCCGGTGATCACTTCGACGAGGACATCCGCGCACGCCTCGTCGCGGTCGTTCATTACCGTTCCCGTCACGGCGCCGGTGCCCTGAAGGCCCAGCTCCACGGACTTGCCCTCTGCCGCATCGTCGCCGGAGAGGAGCGCACTGCCGAGTACCTCGCCGTTTTGCCGGTTTTCCGCCAGGATGGCGTATTCGCGGCCTGCCACCACGTGCTCGATACTGAACTGCCCCGTCTCGGAAATTGCCGCCAGCGGCTGGCGTTGCCAGGGCGCAAAGTCCTCCGGCACGGGGAACGCGCGCGGGTCCCTGTCGAGTTCCCGCGCGTTCAGCACGATGTCCCGGAAGGAATCCCCGAAGCCCGGCGGGGCGACAAACCGGCCCTCCACTTCGAACAGTTCGGAGAGGACGACCGTTCCCAAGTCGGGGTTGTTCCCCGCCTCGATGCGCAGGGGCATCTCCTGGAAGTATTCGCGCCCGTCCGGCGCCTCGGCCAGCAGCAGCAGGCGGTAAACGCCCGGCCGCAGGTTGCCGACGTGGAAATCGCCGCTCCCACCGGCGGAGACGGCAAAATCCTCCCGCCAGCCGCGGTACCGGTCCACGATCACGGCGGTTCCGTGCAGTTCCTCATCATGTGCCGCGCCCTCGGGGAGGATGGCGGTGCCCACCACTTCGGCGAAGGGGTGCAGGACGATTTCCGGCTGGCTCTCGGAGGTCGGGGTGAAGTCGCGCACGTGCCCGGTATTGTAGCCGGGGTGGGAGGCGGTCAGTTGGTACTCGGAGGGGAAGATGCGTTCGAAACGGAAGCGGCCGTCCTCGCCGCTTTCCGTCGTGTGCTGATGCGGGGAGCGGGTTTCCTGGGGGCCGAGCAGCTCACTCAGCACCACCTCGGCGCCCTCCACGGGCCGGCGCTCTTCTCCTCCGGCCAGCACGCGTCCGCTGAAGGTCACTCCGCGCGTGACCTGCAGGTCCACACGGGTGACGCGGGTGCGCTCGAAATCGCTGCGGCTGAGCTGCAGGGGCTCCTTGCCGTATAGATAGGGCGAGGGCAACTCCTCGGTGTCCGGGACGATCCGGATTTCCGCCGGCTCGTGGAGCTGCACTTCGAAGCGCCCGTCCGCTCCGGTGCGGACGGTCTTCTCCTGCCACTCGGTTTCGCGGGTGCGCAGGGATGTGGGCCGCCAGGTGACCTTGACGGGAATGTCCCGCAGCCGTTCCATCCGGTCGTCTGCCACGAGTCCGCGTACTTCGAAGGGGCGCGGCTGGTTGAGCGTCAGGCGGATCGTTTCGCCCGCCTCCCCGGCCACGATTTCCTGGGCGATGGACTGCGGTTCCCCCTTGATCATCAGCCCGGCGATGTAGGGCCGGCCCGGCGGCAGGAGGAATTCAAAAGACCCCTCGGCCCCCGCCTGGATGATCGAGTGCGCCTCCTCGCTGGTGAAGGCGTTCTGTACGGCGACGGGGAGCCGGTCCTCGGTTTTCGCGATCAGGTAGAGCTGGGCGCGCGGGACAGGCCGGCCGTCGTGGGTGAGGACCTCGCCAATGAGTCTGGTTCGCTCGGGGGTGGGCTCGGGAGTCGGCGTGGGCGTTTCGGTGGGTGTTGGCGTTGGTGTGGGGGTTTCCGTCGGGGTGGGCTCGGGAGTTTCCTCGGGTTGGGGTGTTGGAGTGGGCTCGGGTTCCTCTTCGGGCTCCTCCACCGGTTGTTCGGCGGGAGCGGGATCGCGCTCGCTGACGGGCGAGCGGAAGGCAAACATCTCGCCGCTTTCGCGTCCTCCCGTTTCGATAAGGTAGTACCCCACTCCGAGAGCGAGCAGCACGGAGAGGATGGCGGCGATGGGGACGATGGGTGAGTTGCTTTGCTTGCGTGGCAAAGGGAAGTGCTCCGGAGTCAAGAAACGTCAGATCAGGCGGCCAAGGCGGAGAAGAAAGAGGAGGTTTCCGAGGAGGTAGCGGCCGGCGAGCCGGCGCGGTTCGAGCGCAAGCCGGCAGGCCCATTCGAGTCCCGCCTCGCGCATCCAGAGCGGCCCCCGCGAGCGGCCCTCCGGGTCGTGATAGTCGAACAGGGCCCCCACGCACCACACGGCGCCGAGGTTTCCCTGCTCGCGCAGTTCAAGGGCAAACTCCTCCTGCTGCGGGCTGCCCATCCCGAGGAGCACCACGTCCGGCCGGCATTCTTCCAGCCGGCGGACCACTTCCCGGCGCTCCACGCTCTCCGCGCGGTGATAACCGCCGGAGAGATGGACTATGTTCAAGCCGCGAATGTTGGTTTCAAGGGAAACGGTGCAGCGCCGCACCGCCTGTTCGGTGCTGCCGACCAGGGCGATGGTCCGTCCCGCTGCTGCGGCGGCCCAACAGAAGCGCAGGAAGAAGTCCGCGGCGGTCACCCGCTCGGGCACGGGGACACCATGGCGCCGGGCTCCCCAGACCACCGCCATGCCGTCGGCGTAGAGCAGGTCGCACTGGTGCCAGGGGCTGGTGCCGGTCTGCTTCGCCGCCGCGAGGGCCAGGTTCACCGTGTGGGCGTTCAGGTAGGCGGCCACGCGGGGGGTGGGATCGGAGGCGAGGAGCCAGCCGATCAGCCCGTTCTGGTCCACGCAGGCGAGCGGCAGGCCGAGAAACTCCTCCGTGCGCACCGCCGGTGGCCGTCTGGCGGCAGAAAGATTCGCCCTAGCGCCCGATGGCTCGGCCATGAATTATCCCCCCGCTATGGTGGAAAAAGCCACTTTTCGACGTCATGCGAGCTATAGCGCCCTGCGTGGGCCCGCCATTGCGCTGAGCACGCAGCTCGCGGCGTTCGTCGCCATCAAGTCCCTGGGGGCCACCGAAAGGCAAGCCATCCTGCTGGCCTTTGCCCTGCCGCTGGGCAACCTGATGGCGATTTTCTGGTCGCGGATGATGGTCCGCCGCCGGCGCCTGCCCTGGGCCGTGTGGCCGGACTTTGTCGGCTTCCTGCTGCTCTTCCCCATCGCCTTCGTTGTGGACCCCATCTGGTTCATTGTGCTGGTTTTCGGCACGACGTTGCTGCGCAGCTCGGCGATTGTGGCCCTGAGCGGAATCATCCGGGACAACTACCCTGGCGCCGTCCGCGCCCAGACGATGGGCAAGGTCCAGGCGGGTGCCCTCGGGGCCATGGCGATAAGTGGGCTCGTGTTCGGCAAGATTCTGGAACTGGACCCCTCCGCCTACCGGTTCATTTATCCGTTTTCGGCGATTCTTGGATTCATTGCTGTTTACCGGCTCTCGGGCGTTCCCGAATCCGACCCGCGCGAACGGCTGTTCGGCCGGGAGCCGTCCCTGCTGGACATCTGGCACGTCCTCCGTTCCGACCGTGATTTCCTGTACTACCAGATTTCCTTCTTCATCTTCGGCCTGGCCGCCATGATGCTCAACGCGCTGCTGCCGCTGTACCTTGCGCAGGACCTTCAGGTGGACTACGTCTCCGGCGCCATTGCGCTGGTCGTGATCACGTCGGGCCTGCCGGTGCTTACCAGCCCGATCTGGGGGCGGATGATCGACCGGAACAACGTGCTGGTGATGCGGGGGCTGTTCAACCTGGTGTGGGCACTCTGCCCGTTCATCATTGTGGCGACGCATTCGGTGGCGGGCGTCTATGCGGGGCAGATTCTCGTCGGCTTCATCCAGGGCGGCTCGATGCTGGTGTGGAACCTCGGGGTGAACATTTTCGCCCGAAAGGTGGAGGTGCCGACCTACATGGGCATCCATCAGACGTTGACGGGCGCGCGGGGGTTGATTGCGCCGGTGCTGGGGCTTTGGCTGGCCTACACGTTCGCGGCGCAGGGGGCTGAAGTTCCCGCCTACCGCACGGTGTTTTTGCTCTGCGGGGTTCTGATGCTTGGCGCCGGGATTTTCATGGTCTGGGAGGGGCGCGCGATGGAGGCCAAGGGGCGGGCGGTGACTTTCAAACTCGCCGACGAGCGGGAAACCGCCTGACGATGCCTCCGCGCAAACCGAGCCGCCGACTGCTCGGGGACCGGCCGCTGGTCCCGCTCCAGTTTGCCGTCGGCGGGCTGCTGGTCATCGGAGTGCTGACGCGGTTTTTCGGCCTGGCGCGGGAGATCGTCGTCGCGGGTTTCTTCGGTACGAGCGCCCAGCTCGACGCGGTCTTTCTCGGGCTCGCCATTCCGATCGCGCTTTGCCTCGGGCTGGGGGGAGGGCTCTCGCGCGCGGTGGTGCCGCTCGGGGCGGCCATCGGGCAGCGGCAACTCGGCGGTGCCTTCCGCCTCGCCGGTGGCCGGGCGCTCTCCGTCACGCTCACCATCTCGCTCATCATGGCGATTGGGGCGCCCGCCTGGACGATGCTCGTCCTGATCGGAGCGGACGGGGTCCCCCGGCTGACGGTCATGGCGGCCGGGATTATCGGCAGCCTTGCCCTTGGCGGAGCCGCCTTCGGAGGCATTGCCATCGGGTTGGCGAACGCGCAGGGCCGCCACTTTTCCGCCTCCATGACGCCGGTTGCCTACAACCTTTGCATGATCGGCACGGTGTTGCTGTTGGCGAGGCCGTTGGGGCCGCTGAGCGTCGCTGCGGGCATCGTGGCGGCCGAGTGGGGACAGGTGCTGGCCTTGGCGCCCTTCCTCCGGCGTATTGGCCGGTGGGCGGCTCCTCCCCCGCGCGCGTTCCTGAGGAAGGCGCGGCAGCTCTTCTGGCCCGCGGTGTTCATCTCCATGGCCGGCGGGCTCACCATGACGGTGGACCGGGCATTTGCCGCCTCGCTGCCGGAGCGGTCCGTCTCCGCGCTGGCCTACGCCGAACGGCTGCTGAACTTTCCGGTGCTGCTGATTGGGCTGGCGCTTCAGCATCCGCTCTATACGCGGCTCGCGCGCTTTGCGGCGTCGAACTGGAGCCGCTCGTTCGAGGACACCCTTGCCATTGGCATTCGCACCCTGCTGCTGGCGGGGACTCCGGCGGCGCTGGCCGTGGGTTTTCTTGCCGCGCCGCTGATCGGCCTGCTGCTGGAGCGAGGCGCCTTCTCCGGCGCGGACACGGCCCTGTCCGCCCTTGCCATGCGCGGGTACGCGCCGGGGATCGTCTTTCTGGCGATGATTCCGTTACTGCTCAGCGCTGCGCTGGCGCGTGGCAACCCGTGGAAGCCCGTTTTCGTGCTGCTCTTCTCGGTGGGGCTGAACGCGGTGCTGAACGCGATCCTGATCCGGTATCTGGGCCTGCCGGGGATCGCGCTGGCCACGTCGATCGTGGCGCTTCTTTCGGCCGGACTGCTGCTTCTGCTCACCGCGCCGCGGGTGCTGCTGAGCGTGGCGCTCTGGCGCACGGCGGGGGTTGCGGTGCTCATGGCCGTGGCAGGAGGGCTTGGTCTCGGTGTCTATACGATGATCATGCCGGCGCTGCCGGGCATGGCGGGGCAGGCGTTGGTGCTGATTCTCGGCGGTGTTGTCCTTGCGGTGTCCATCGCGCTTGTGGCGGGGGGCTTTGCGGGTGTGGAATACGTGCGTTTGCGGAGCCTTGCGCGGGCGATTGGTGCCCGCGCGCACGGAAAGGCCGGCCGGCGATGAGGCAGCTCCCGCTCGTCCTTGCTTTCGGGCCGGGCACCTGGCGTCCCGGACAGGTGTACGGCTCGCCGCGTTATCATCTGTGGAACCTTGCCGCGCTCGGCTGGCGCGTGCTGTACGTGGAACCGCCCGTGCGGTTCGCGGCAAAGGCGCGGCTTTGGGAAGCGCCGGACCGGCCGTTTGCCGCCCTCACCCCCGGCGGCGTGCCCCCCTTCGCGGTGCGGTACTGCCTGTTCCCCGGCATTGCGGAGGCGTGGCGCGAGGCCACCGCGCGCCGGCTTGCCCGCGAAGCGCTCCGCTGTCTGGACGGCTGGCGGCGTGAACCCGGTCTGCTCTGGTTCGGAGCGCCCTGGCATGGGGCGCTGTTGCGGCACCTGCCGCGTTTGCCGCGGGCGGTACATATATACGACGAGTTGGCGGAGAGTCCGCTGTTGCGGCCGGCCGCCCAGGAGTTGCTCGTCAGGTGGGAGCGCCGGCTGCTCGAAAACTCGGACGTGGCGCTCTGCTCCTCCCGTCCGCAGGCCGAAGCGCGCCGCAATTACTGTCCGCGCACCGAGGTGCTGGAGAACGGCATCCCGGAGAGTTTCCTTCAGGAGGCGCGCGACCCCCGTGACCCCGCCGCGGGGGAGCTGCTCTCCCGTATAGACAATCTACCGCGCCCGCGTATTGCCTACGGGGGCGCCGCCGATCTGCGGCTCGATCCGGAACCGTTCCTTGCGCTGCTGGACGAGGAGCAGACGGGCACGGTCCTCTTTCTCGGGGGGAAGGGCGCCATGCTCGCGCGGAAGCTCCGCCGCAATATGCGCCGGCACCGGCGCGCCTTTCATTCCGGCCCGGTTCCCCACGCATGGTACCCCGCGCTGTATAGACGCATGGACTGCCTCGCCATCGCCCACCGGGATATTCCCTTCACGCGCGCGATGCTGCCGGAAAAGCTGAGCGAATACCTGGCGAGCGGAAAGCCGGTGGTGGCGATGGAACTCCCCGAAATTGCCCGCGTGGCACGGGAGGCGGAAAACCCGCTCGCCGTGCGGCTGGCGCGTACGCCGGAAGCCTTCGTGGACCAGTGCCTTGCCGCCTGCCGGGACACGGACCCGGCGCTTGTGGCCGAACGCCGGCGCCTTGCCGGACGGCGCACGTGGGGGAAACTTGCTGCGGAACTCGACGCGGTGCTGCGCACGATGGTGCGGTTGTAACGGCCCTTGGAGTGCGGCGGCGCAGTGGACTACGTGGACGGTGTGGACGGTGTGGACATCCGCCCCGGCGGATCGCATCAACGGGATGTACCGCACGCCGCGAATGCCACCTATCCAAGGCAGCCACGGTGCGCTGCGCTGTCATTCCAGCGCACGTCCATGCAGTCCATGATGTCCATTGATTTGAAGCCGGGTGCTACCCCCTGCGTTCGGCGCCGATCACGACCTGGTCCCCGGCAGCAAGGCCCTCCAGCACCTCGACACGCCGGTCGTTGGACTGACCGAGGGAGACCGCCCGCGTCTCGCGCTCGCGTCCGTTGATGACCTGGACGAAGTAGTCGCCATCAGGGGTGGCGTTGATGGCTTCGAGCGGGACGGTCAGCACGCCCTCGCGCTGGTCGAGAACGAACCGCACCCTTGCGCTCAGGCCCGAACGGAGCCGCTCGTCGCTGCTGTCCTCCATCGCGATGACGATTTCGAAGACCTTCTCGCCGGTCAGCTCCTCGCCGGTGGCGGTGATCTGGCCCCCGGCGGACGTCTCGCGGGGTACGGCCACCGAGCCGATCGATTGCACGGTGCCGCGGCCCTGCAGGTTGCCGGCCGCCTCGAAGGAAAGCTCCACCGGTGTGCCGGTCTGCACGTTGAGCATTTCGCTCTCGGGTATCTGGGAGCGGACGACCAGGTGGTTGACGTCTGGAATTTCGCCGAGCCGGTCGCCCTCGCGGACTTCCTCGCCGCTTTGGCGTTCGACGTTGCGGCGCGAACTCCAGTCCCAGCGCGAATGGCGCAGGAACATGCCGTCGGCAGGTGCCCGGATTTCCGCCAGCTCGATGCGCTGGGCTGTCTCCCCGATTCGCCGGAGGGTGTCGCTTGCCCGCAGGCTGATGCGTTCGAGGCGGGTCTGGTTGTTCAGCTCGGTCGATTGGGAGCCGGTGACGCGCTCGCGCAGGTTCATGTCCTCGCGGTAGGTGGAGATTTCGGAAGTGCGAAGGCGGAAGGCGGCCGAGCGGACGTTGTCCTCGGCCACGAGGTCCCGGCTCTGCAGGTATTCGAGTTCGGAGAGCTCCTGGTTCACGTTGGCGAGTTCGACCCGCGTCATGTCCAGCTCGGCCTGCGCGGAGCTGATGTCGAGGGCGTTGCTGCGGAGCGTCCTGGTCATATCCTCGACGGCGGCTTCGAGCTCGTTGCGGATGGACTTGAGGTTTTCGATCTGCTCTTCGAGGTCCTCTTCGAGGTTCTGCACGTCGAGCAGGGCGAGGACGTCGCCCTCGCTGACTTCTGTGCCGCTGTCCACAAGCTGGACGATGCGCCCGCGGAAGGGGGAGTTGATGGTGACCACCCGGGTGGACTCCACGACTCCGGACTCCTCGAGGACGACCTCAAGTGTCGTCGGCTCTGCCGGAGCGGTTTCCATCTGGACGCGGCGCTCCGAAACGCCGCAGCCGGCGGCGACCAGCAGCGCGGTCGTCCCAGCCAGGCCAAGCATTGCGGTCCAAGGCCACTTTGCGTGCAGATTCATTTTGAAGCCACCTTCCGGGTCATTCTGGCCGGTGTGGTGTGCGCAGCCCGGCAGGCAGAAGAATGCCGGGAGCGATGTCCGCCCCCGGCACTGTGATGCAACAACTCAGCCAGTTTTCTGCGGGGCTTTCCCGAGGCGCTTGTTGATCTCGATCCGCCGGCGGAGGGCTTCCTGGCGCGCCCGGTTCTTGTTCTTGTACTTCATCTCGGGATCGCGCGTCACGTCGGTGTTATCGGGGTGCCGGCGGTAGTAGTAGAGCACCTCGTGGACCCGGTCCACGTCGTACTTTTCGCCGGTTTTGACGACCATGTCGTAGTCCTCGCCGAAGTTGCCGTAGTGTTCCTCATCGTACAGTCCGAATTCTTCGAGGACCGCTTTGGGGAACCAGCGTGTGGCCCCGGCGCCGTCGCGCCGCAGAATCTGGTTCCGCGTGTAGCCGCCATGGGTGACCGGGTTGACTTCCTCGATGATCTCTCCGTCCTCGTCCATCAGGCGGTAGTAGCTGATGGCGAGGCCGCACTTGGGGTTGCTTTCGAGCTGGGCCACCATCTTTTCAATGCATTTGGGGTCGTATTCATCGTCGCTGTCGTGCTGGCCGATGTACTTGCCGCGGGCGGCCCGGATGCCTTCGTTGAGCGCCGAGGCGATGGTGCTTCCCTTGCCGTGGACGAGCCGCACGCGGGAGTCCTTCGCTTCGTATTCCTTCACCTTCTCGATCGTCCCGTCGGTGGAGCCGTTGTCCACCACAACAACCTCGAAGTCCTTGTAGGTGTTGGCCAGCAGCTTGTCCAGGGCATTGCTGATGAACCGCATCCGGTTGAGGATGGGGATCACGACGGTGGCCATGGTTTCGTACTTCTTGCCGGAGTGGTCCACCTCTACGGTCGGGTGATCGATCCATGCGCCGCGCCGTTTGAGCGCCTCCTCGAACACGGAGGTGACCTCGCGCTCCACGTCCTCGGGATAGAAGACGTAGCTGAAGCCGCCAAGCGGCCCGCCACCGGGGGAGAACACCTTCTTGCCGGTCGAATCCTCCACCACCTGGAGGAAGTGGATATAGAGCGGCTCCTTGATGCGTTTGAAGGGCTTCTGCTCCATCAGCTTGAGGTGCAGGTCGTATTCCCAGGCAAAGTTGAGGTCGTCGCGGATGCCTCCCACTTCCTTGATGGCGCCGGTGTGGTAGGCGATCACGGGGCCGTACTCGAAGCGCTCGTGGGGGCAGCCCTCATGGTCGTGGAGGATCACGGTGGAGCGTTCGCCGGCGCGGTCCTCCTCGAAGTGGGCGTAGGCGAGCGGTGTTCCGTCCGCCAGTGCCTTGCGGAGCTCGGGCAGCGCCTCCTCCTTGAGGAGCACCTCGGAGTTGAGGGTCACCAGCATCCCCGCCCCCGGGTGCGTCTCCAGCGCCTCGTTCATCAGGGCCCCGTTGGGCTTGGAGCCTCGGACGAGCTTGACCGGGACTTTTGCTGCCTTCGCCTCGTCCTCCGGGTCGACGATGCACACGAGCTTGTCGTCCTCCCCGAGGACTGTCTGCTGCATCTGATCCAGCAGCATTTCGAGTGTGTCCTTCTCCACTCCCTTGGTGATCGATAGAACGAGGCAGGTGCCCTTTGCGGGTTCTTGCGATGGACTCATAGTTTCTTCCTCTTTCCTTTCCTCTGTTGGTGTTCCCGTCTCCTCGGTTTCTGGTTCGGGGGCGCGTGGGGAGGCTTCGGCGAACAGATCGCCCTCCTCGAACGGAGCGCCTCCTTTTTCCCCATCAGCTTCGGCGCTCTCTTTACCCTTGGGGGAGTTTGGAACGCCGGGGGGCGCGGGTGCAAGCCTCTCCGTTTCGGCGGGCTTTTCGGCCGGTGGCTTGGGCTCGGGTTCCTTCGCTGGCGGGGCCGGCTGGGGTTCCTCTTCGGGCGGTTCGGGTTCGGGTTCGGGCGGGGCCAGGTCCTCTACCGGCTCCGCCTTGGCGGGAGAGGGCTGCTCCTTGAGGTCCGGCGCCGGAGGCATGATTTCCTCCTGCTCCGCCCATGGCGCGTTTTCCAGAACCTCGGGGCGCCAGGTCACGTCCTTGGAGGGGAAGTACCCGGGCACCCTCTCGCCAAGGTAGGCCAGGAGGGTCTCCGGGCGTTCCTCCTCGGCCAGCCATTCCACGGTCCGAAGCGTGTCGCGCAGCGATTCGGGAGAGGGGAGGGGCTCCTCCTCCAGCGCGATCAATTGCGGCACCTGCGCGAAGGGGGTTTCTCCCTCCACGGCCGGAGCGCGGAGCCGCTCGCCCTCGGGCAGGCCGGAGTATTCGACCTGCACGTCCTTGCCCCAGCGCTTGCCGCGTGCGGCGAGGAGCTGGCGCGCCGCGTCCGCCAGTTTCAGCCGCGTGGGCATCGCGGTGCCCAGAACGCCCGTGGGTGCCTTTACCGCGATGGCCGCCAGGGCCAGCCGCGCCACCCACCGGGCCGGAAGGGGCGACAGTTCCATGTCCGGGTGCGACAGCCGCGCTGTACCGCGGCCGTCTGTCTGCTCGGTGAGCTGCGAGACCAGCGAATCGCGGCGCTCGGCCACTTCCGGAATCCGCAGCACGGTGAAGCGGCACTCGCTCCGCGCCCCGCGGCTCAGGGCGACAAGCTCCCCCAGCCGCAGCGTTGCCGCGGCGACGCTGGACGGATCCCCCGCGTGCAGCGTCGAAAGCAGGACGAAGGACTCCACCCCGAGCCCGTGCGCGAGCCTCACCCAAGGCGCCAGCGCCACCACGTTCTCCTGCACGGCGGCACCGGGGTCCTCCTCCAGCAGCGGAACCGAATCGCATCCGGCGGCGTAAACGATTGCTTCAGGGCGGGCGCGGCGCAGCACCTGACCGATGCCGTTGGCGTCGCCCGGGAAGACCAGCGCTTTGTGCAGAACCGCTTGCGGGCAGGCCGTTGCGGCGGCGGCAACGGCCTCCTCCAGCGCGTCGCGATGGTGGTCCACCAGCCAGAGTGCCTCGGGCTGGAGCGCGGCGAGCTGGCTGGCCAGTTCGCGTCCGGCGATGCTTCCGGCGCCAACGACGAGCGCGCGGCGTACCCGGGGCTTCGGCACGTCGCCGGCGTTCCGGTCGAGGTTTTCCGCCCAGCCGAAGAGGTCCTCCGCGACGATGGTGCGGAGAGGCTCCTCGTCCCTGCGCGTGGCGAGCAGGAACCGGCCGCGGCAGGCCTGACAGGCGTCGAGCATCCGGCGCAGTTGCGCCGCGTCGCGCTTTTCCGGAGCGAGCAGCACCTCCGCCTCATCGTGGGCGCCAATCACGTCGGGGAGCTTCTCCACCGTTGCGACGATGGGGATGCCGGAGAAGCGCTTGCCCACCTGGGCCACGTCGCGGGTGAGCACCTGGGTGGGAAGGCGGGAGCCGGTCCCGCGAAGGTGCTTGAGGAGGCGTTCGGCCGCCGGTCCGTCGCCTACAAGGCAGCGCAGGGGTCCATCGCCGGGGCGTTTGCGCCCGGCGGGCGCGGGGGTGGCTCCCTCGATCCGCGGAAGCTGACGCCAGCCCCACATCAAGCCGCCCGACAGCAGGGCGTACAGGATGAGCGCTCCCCACGGGATCGTCAGCACCACGATTTCCCCGTCCATCTGCGCCTGCGGAAGCTGAAGGAAGGATTCGCGGCCGGAGATGATGCCGTTGATGATCGCCCAGAGCAGGAAGTGGCATCCGGTGGCCGCGGCGATGGGCACTTCCGGGCGCTGTGCGCCGCGGTAGAGCGGAAAGGCCGCCAGCAGCGCCAAGTGAGTCAGGACCCACCAGGGCAGGAGCAACTGGAGCTGGAGGGCGTAGTCACGGCCCTCCAGGAAGCGCTCGTCCGCCGGCACGGCAAGGCCGAAGACGATGTTGTACGCGGCAACCAGCGCCACGAGCAGGAACGCCGCGTCCACGGCGGCAGGCAGATAAGGGCGCAAACGGGTCGGCATCTCGGGCAGTCCGGAGCGGGAATGGTGACACGGGTGCGGAAGAACAGCTCAACCGGATACGACGAAGGCCAATAGCAGCGCGCCCCCCACAGGGACAACGGTTTCCATTGCGCCCGCGGAAACGCGCCGAGGGCCCTGCCATCCGCGGTGCCGTGGCGTCGTAGCGGCGTGGCGTGAGGTGACGAGGTGGGGATCACGCAACGGCGCGACGGCGCGGGCTCCGGCCGCAGAAATTATCCGCCGATTTCGCCGATGGACGCAGTATCCGCGCAATCTGCGGATAACACCAAAATCGATGCTCATCGAGACAAACAACGGGAACAGTCGGCAACCGAGCCTCCTGGCGGGACCTCCGCGGCGCCGTCCCTCCCTCAGCCTGCTTGACGCGCCGGGGCCGGGCGGGTTGGTCTTCCCGCCCCCGAAACCCCGCTCCGAAAGGCCCTCCCTCCATGCCCGTTGCCGAATCGCTCAAGGAAGCCTGTGGCGAAATAGCCGATCTTGCCCGCGCTGCCTCGGTCCTTGGCTGGGACCAGCAAACGTACATGCCGCCGCGCGGTGCGGGAAGCCGCGGCCGGCAGCTCGCCACCCTCAGCTCGCTCATACACGAGCGCATCACGAGCCCCCGGTTGGGCGAGCTGATGGCGAAGGCGGAGGAGGATGGCGACCTGTCTGAGGACGGCCGTGCGTTCCTGCGCGAGCTGGACTTCAAGCGCTCGCGGCTGCTGAAGCTGCCCCCGTCGCTCGTGCGGGAAATGACCCTGGAGCAATCCGCCGCCTTCGAAACGTGGGTGCGTGCACGCAAGGAGAAGGACTTTGCCCTGTTCGCCCCGCGGCTCTCGCGTCTGTTGGAGCTTTCGCGTCAGAAGGCAGAGTGTCTCGGTTACGAGGAAACGCCGTGGGACGCGCTTGTTCCCGATTTCGAACCCGGCACGACAGCGAGCCAGCTCCGGCCGATTCTCGACCCGCTGCGGGAGGCCACGAAGGCCTTCCTTGCCCGCATCGAGCGTGTTCCGGCGCCCGACACCAGCTTCCTGGCGGGCGAATGGCCCATCGGACAGCAGCGCGAATTCGGCCTGCGGGTGGCGCGCGATATCGGTTTCGACTTCGAGGCCGGGCGTCAGGACATTGCCGCGCACCCCTTTTGCACGAGCTTCGGCCCGGGGGACGTCCGCATCACGACGCGCTATGACGAGTCCGACCCGGCGGAGGCGCTCCTGGCCACGATTCACGAGTGTGGCCACGCGCTCTACAATCAGGGCTTCCGGCCGGAGGACGACCGGACACCGTTGGCGGGGGCGCCGAGCCATGGCATCCACGAATCGCAGTCGCGCTTCTGGGAGATCGTCGTGGCCCACAGCGCGCCGTTCTGGCGCCGGTACCTTCCGATCATGCGGGAGCACTTCCCCGGCCGGCTGGACGGCGTCACGGCCGATCAGTTCCTCCTCGCGATCAACCGGGTTCGCCCGAGCCTCATCCGCGTCGGGGCGGACGAGGTGACCTACAACCTGCACATCGCCGTGCGGTTCGACGTGGAGGTGCGGCTGCTTGCAGGGGAGCTGGCGGTGGAGGATATCCCCGCGGAGTGGAACCGGCAGTACAAGGAGCTGCTCGGCCTGGACGTGCCGGACGACGCGCAGGGGTGCCTGCAGGACGTGCATTGGTCCCACGCGGCCTTCGGCTACTTCCCGAGCTATACGCTGGGGAACATCTACGGGGCGATGATCGCGGAGAAGATGGAGGAGGACCTGCCGGGGATGTGGGAGGAAGTGGAGGCGGGCCGGTTCGCCGCGTTGCTGGAGTGGCTGCGCGAGCACGTCCACCGCGAGGGCAAGCGCCTGCGGCCGGTGCCGCTCGTGCGGAAGGTGACAGGGAAGGACCCGTCGGCGGAGGCGCTGCTGCGGCACTTCGACCGGAAGTACGGGGGGCTTTTCGGCATCTGATCCGGCTTGGCGGAGCGGGATAAAAGCAGTGCGGGGAGGGACATTCCGTCCCTCCCCGCGCGGCGTTGTTGCATTTTCGCAACCTTCAGGAAGCGGTGGCCTTTCTGCGGGAGCGGGAGGCCGTGGTGCGTGTACTCTTGGAATTGCCGGAGGTCTTGGACTTGCTGGTCCTTGAGCGCGACGGGCTCTTGCCGTCGGAGGATTTCTTGCGGCTGGCCGTGGCGGTCTTCTTTTTCGCCTTGGTGGCGGCTGGGCCGGCGAAGAATTCCTTGGTGTCGAGCATCTTGTCGATGGCGAGCTTCATCTCGCGGTAAACGCGCTTGTACACTTCGAGGGTGGCGCCCATCGGGTCGTTGATCTGGTAGTTCTTGAGGTCGCTCTCGGCGTACTCCTTGAGGAGGTAGGTCTTGCCGATGGCTTCCTCACTTAGGCGCTTGGCATACTGTGTTTGCAGGGGGGACATGCCCAGGATGAGGTCAGCCTTGCGGATGAGCACCTCGGTGAGGACGGCGCTCCGGTGGCCGTTGATATCCACGTCGGCGTTGCGCATGACCAGGGTGGCTTCCTGGGTTGGGATGAGGCCGTGGCTGGTCATGATGCCGGCGGTCTTGATCTCGATGTCCTTGATTCCCCGCTCTTCCATGGCCTTTTTCATGTAACCTTGGGCCATGGGGCCGCGGCAGGTGTCCCCCGTACAAAGGAAGAGGACGATTTTCTTCTTCTTCTTCTTTGGCAGCAGTAGTGACATACGCGCTCAGGTGATTCTCGCTTCCTGGTAAATGTGACGTGGGGGGAGTTTCGGGTGAAAAACCGGCTTTGGAAAGCCCCTTGCGCCCGCCGCGCCCGGGCGGCCTTCGGTGCAATGGGGGCAAATGGTGCGCCAGATTCTTCAGCCGATGGTTCTCCCCTCCCATCAGGTTAGAAGCATCCTAAAGCCTGCCGGTCAAATTCAAGCGCAATCGTGGTGGCTGCCGCCGGATTAGTGGATTATGGGCAGCGTGAACGGCCGGGGGGCGGGGGGCAAGGGCTGTCATTCCGGGGCGCGGTGGACGGTGAGGGAGGGGCCGAGGGCCTGATGCTGGGGGAATTCGGCGACGATGGGGAGTTGGGTCAGTTCGCGGATGAAGGCCTGTTCTTTGGCGAACTCCGGGGCGTCGAAGCGAAGGTAGCGCTCGGTTAGTGTGGGAACGATCACATACGAATACTGGCCCCGGTAGTCCTCCATGTCCAGGGAGAAGCGTTGGGGGGCGAACTCGCGCGTGCCGTCCTCCTGCCCCCAGTAGCGTGTGTCGAAGGGGAGAAACCGTGCGGGCAGTGGCATCTGGCGGGCGAGGGGAGCGTACTCCGCGGCGCGCTCGAAGTAAAGGCCGGAGCCGCCCGCTTCGCGGGCGTGTGAGAGCAGGACCTCGTAGCTTTCCCGGTCGATCGCGATGGCGGGATGGTAGCGGAAGGCGTAGTTGGAGGCGATGAGGAGCGGGCGCTCGGGCGGCTCTTCGGCGAAGCCGAGGTCCTCGTAGAGGAATGCGGCGGCGCGGA
>SLMS01000074.1 GCA_007133495.1 Candidatus Sumerlaeota bacterium
GAAGACCGCGAGTACATGGAGTCCACCTACGACAACAACGTGCACCGCATCCGGTTCACCCGGGCGGTATCGACCAGTGATGTCCTTGCCGGCGAAGGCCAGTGGCACTTCAAAGACCTTGCCAGCCTGGGCAAACTGAGGGGACTCCGCACGCTCCCCGGCGGCCATCTGACTCTGGCGCTCCGGCCACAGGCGGAAGTAACCTCCCGCCGTCTGTACGAGGAATATCTGGTCGAGGGTTCCCTCGGGCACGACCAGGACCGCGACAACCGCTGGGGCTACCGCGACACCGGCGAAATACTCCTCGCCTACGGCGAAACTGCTGAGCCCATCCGCTTTCGCATCCCAACAAACCCCGACGACGGCACCTCCTATTACGACGTATATATCGAGCACGTCGGCGATCTTCGCCCGGAGGTGAACTCCGGTCACTTCCGCTACCGCTTCGCCGGAGAGAGCGACTGGCAAACCGAACGCCGCCGCGAGCGCGGCCGCGTCCACATGGGCCGCCACATGGCGCGCCACAACCACATCGATGCCGAGTTCGCCTCGATGGAATATCCCTCCTTCAACCACATCTGGCGTATCCACTTCCACCCCGTGCTCGGCATCTACGAAAGCCCGGTCGTCTCTCACGGCCGCGCCCTTCCCCCGGCTCTCCTCACGGCGGACATGCACGAACCCGGCTCCTCACGAATCGAATTCGAGATCCGTTATGGCACGGGGGAACTGGACTCCATCGCCTGGAACGATTGGCTCCCTGCCCGCGCGGGCTATCACCTCCCCGAGCCGCCAGCCGAGGCAGTGCATCTCCAATGGCGGGCGCGTCTATACGGAGCCCCGGACGGAAAGCCTGAACTCCATCGCGTTGCCCTCGACCCATATCCGGCCGATGATGTGCCGGCGATCGCCGCCCAGACCCAGATTCCCGGGAGCCACGGCCAATGAAATCCGGAGACACCCGCTCGCCCTTTCTTCGGGACCTCAAACGCATGGCACCCGTGTGGGCGATCGTGGTCGTCACCGCCATCATCGTTGCCATCACCATGCGCGAAATAGGGCAGGCACAGCTCCGTCAGGCGACCGCACTCAGCCGCAACGCCTGTACGTACGCCGAGGTGCTCTTCAACGCCGGATACCAGCGCATGAACTCCATACGCGAGCTTGCCGGCGAACGCCGCCTCGAAGGCGAAACACTCGACGAGCCGGCATTGGGGATTCTCCGTGGCAACGAGCGCCTGCACTGGGTCATGGAGCGCTTCGAGCGGGCAGTCGAGCTTTGCCCCTCCCGCCACGAGGCACACCGCTCCCTGGCCGTCCTCAAATGGTACGAGGGGGATGCCTCCGCCGCCTACTACCACCTCGCTTCATGGCAAATGCAGACAGACCGCCTCGCCGAAGCGCAGATACACTACGAGATGGCCCGCGAGCAGGACCCCGAAAACAGGCAGGCTCTGATGGGTCTGATCGAATGCCTCCTCCGCATGGGCCGCCTGGCCGACGCCCGCGCGCAGATCGCAGGAAACGAGGAGGAACTGCGCAGGACGCCGCGCGGGACGCTTCTCCTGGGCGAAATCTACTGGCGCGAAGGACAGCTCGAACAGGCCGAAGAACACCTTCGCGCCGGACTCCGCGAATACCCTGTGGACCGCGGCGCCATCTCGAACCTGTACTCACTCGCCCGGCGCACGGGTGAGTTGCGCCCGACCGCCGACTTCCTTTTCTCACTCGGCGACCATCATGACCGCGTCGCCACCGAGGCCTATGACCTTGCCGGTGGTCTCTACATGGAACTTGAAGACTATCGCGCCGCCGAAAGGGCGTACCGCCGGGCGCTCGAACTGTTCCCCAACAACGTGGACATCCTCTTCAGTGCCAGCGTGGCCCTCTACAAACAGGACAAATACGCGGAGGCCCGCGACACCGTCAGGCTTGCCATCGAACACGACATCGGCCGGGTCATGAGACGGATCGAGCAAACCGGCATCGACCCGCGCTGAGCGCCGTGCTGGCCGCGCTCCGGGACCGGCCGGGCCTCGTCCTGCTCCTTTGTGGGGTGCTGGTGGTCCTGCCGGGTCTCCTCATGGGCCTGCACGCCGACGACTGGTTCCACATCCGCCCGCGGAAGGTGACGACTGTCCTCGCCACCTTCGCCGGCGACTGGAACGAGGGGCTCCGCGGCGAAGGCGGCTTCTACCGTCCGATTGTCCGCCTCTCCTTCCATGTGGACCAGAGCATCTTCGGCCTTCACGCCTGGGGGTATCACCTTACCAACGGCGTCCTCTTCCTTGCCCTGCTTGGCGCTGTCTATACGGCCTCCGTCATCCTGGCGGGAGGGGCCCACTGGGGCGTTGCTGCCACCGTCTTTCTCCTGTTCGCCCTGAACCCTCTCAAGAACGAGGCCCTCTTCTGGGTCAGCGGGCGGACCGATCTCCTCGCCGCCGTCCCCCTGCTCTGGGCCTTCGTTCTCGCCCTGCTCGCCATGCGCACCGGCCGGACCGGCTGGGCGGCGGGGGCGGTAGCACTCCTGTTCCTTGCCATGCTGGCAAAGGAAGTCGCCCTTGCCGGGGCGCTCATTCTTCCCGCCGCCTGCCTGCTCCTTGCCTCGCACAACCTTCCACGAAGGACGCGCCTCGTCCTGCTCTGGGGTCCGATTGCTGCAGGTTGTGTCTATCTTGCTGTACGCTGGGCGGCACTTGGCGGCTTGGGCGGCTACGCCGCTGATGGCCCTCCCCGGCCGCTTTCCCACTTCGGCGAGAACGGCCTCCGCATGCTCTCCGCGCTTACCTGGCCCTGGCAGGCGGACGCCAGGGAGCCCTTCCGGCCACTGCTTTTGCTGCCCGGAGCCGCCGCCATCGCCGCGCTGACCCTCTTTGCAGGCAAGGGCCGCCGCGTTCTCCTCGCCTGTCTTGCCGCGGTGTTCCTCTCCATCGTCCCCATGCTCCCGATCGACATCCAGCCGGATGACGGTGCCCGAGTCCTCCTCGTTCCGCTCTCCTTCGCCACCGTTGGGGTCACGGCTGCCCTCTGGCGCCGGGACCGCCAGCGTTGGATGGACAAAACCCGCATGGGGCTCCTCGTCATCCTCGCCCTTACGTTCCAGCCGGCCAACGCCGCCATCACCTGGGATTTCCTCACTGCCGCAAAACCCAATCGTCAGGCCCTCGCCCAGGCCCGCCAGTGGGTCAAGGACGCCCCTCCCGCAGTACCCGTGGTCCTCAAGGAATCGCCTCTCGACCGCCACCGCCGGATTCTGCACCCCGGTGCCTCCCTCCTTATGGCCACCCAGACGTGGTGGCACCACAGGCCCGGCGCGGAGACTCTCAGCACGTCGGATTACGAAACGCCGCAGCTCTCCCTCCGTCTCATCACCCCGCAGGAAGAGCGCATCGCCGCCCATGCCCTGCAGTCGTGGATGAAGGAAGCCATCGTGATCCAGCCCACCCACGCAGGAACGATCAAGCATCTCCATCTGGTCCGCCAAACCGAACAGGACCGACGGCACCGGTATTCCGGGGACTCGCCGCCCCTGCCCCATCAGCTCCGCGAGGAGCACGTTACGGCGTGGGAGCTGACCGGCGAGGGATGGGACGGCGGCCCAATGATACTTGAAGCCGGGCTTGAGCCGCAGGACGTCCATCGCGAAAGTGCCGCCCTCTTCCGGAGGGGCGACCGCGTGGCCGGCTGGCTCGACGACGCCGCGGTCCCCCGCCAAGCAACCGATAGCGCCCGGCTTCATCTTCCGTGGTTGCGCACAGGGACCCTTGACCGGATGACATGGCGCATCGCCGCAAGCGAGACCTTTGAGGGAGAATGAGTTGCACGTACTGATCACGGGAGCTTCAGGATTCGCCGGCAGGCACGCCGTGCGGGAATTCCTCGCCGCGGGGCACGAGGTCACAGGCCTCGACCGAGGCCGGCGTGACACCACCCCCGGCGGGCCCGACTACCGTCACCTTCTTGT
Organism: Candidatus Sumerlaeota bacterium; assembly: GCA_007133495.1. Lineage (GTDB taxonomy): Bacteria > Sumerlaeota > Sumerlaeia > SLMS01 > SLMS01 > SLMS01. The sequence goes on from SLMS01000074.1 coordinate 3,965, forward strand.
CAATCTCGCCGATGCGCTCACCGTCGAGGACGCCATACGAGAGGCGTGCCCCGATGCCATACTGCACCTCGCCGGTTGGAGCCACGTGGGCGACAGTTGGCAGCACCCCTCCCGGGTCATCGAGGCCAATCTCACCAACTCTGTGAACCTTTACACGGCCGCAGCCGGGCACATGCCCGCGGACGGCCGGTTCCTGTTGGTCAGCAGCGCCGACGTGTACGGCCCCGTCCGCGAGGAGGAACTCCCTCTCACCGAGCTGAGCCGCACACACCCCGAATCGCCTTACGCTGTCTCCAAGCTCGCCACCGAAACGATGCTCCGTGTCCTCCGGCGCAACTTCTCCCTGCCACTACTTGTCGTCCGGCCCTTCAACCATATCGGTCCCGGCCAGAGCCCTGCATTCGTCTGCCCGTCGTTCGCACGCCAGATCGCCGAGATACTCGAAGGCAGGCGCGAGGAACTCGTTCACGGCAATCTGCAGACCGCGCGCGACTTCCTCGACGTGCGCGACGTCGTCCGCGCCTACCGTCTCATCCTCGAAAAAGGCAACGACGGCGACCTCTTCGTCATCGCCAGCGGCAGATCGCACAGCATCGAATCCATCGTGCACCACCTGTTTGATGCCGCCGGCCTCGAACCGCGCATGCGCAAGGACCCCGAAAGGTTCCGCCCCTTCGACACCCGCGAGTTGCGCGGCTGCTCCGCGTTCCTCAACGAGCGTACCGGCTGGGAGGCCGAACGACCACTTGAGGAGACCCTGCGCGACATTTTCGAGGAAGCCTGCCAGGAGGTGCGCGCCGAGGCCTGAGGCGCCCCCGCCCATGCCCCCGAGACGCCAAAGCCTCTGGATCGAGCGCGCCGCGTTTGCCCTGCTGGTGGTTCTCGCTGCGGGGCTCGCCTTCGTCGTGCTCCCCCAGGCTTTCGAGTCGTATATACGGCCGAAGGAGACCGCCTTCCGGCTTGGCGTCTTCGCCATTCTGCTCGCCGCTGTGCTCGGCGCCGTCTTTCAGGGCAACATGCTCCGGATGCCGCTCCTCCCGGTGAACCTCTTCGCCGGGCTGTTTGTGGCCTGGTCGTTCCTCACCGTGCTCTGGGCGGAATCTCCCCGCCTCGCGCTGGAGGATGCCGCCCGCTGGGCCGTCTATATCCTCTTCTTCCTGCTCGCCCAGAGCTTCCTCTCCGGCAGCAGGCGCCGCCTGCTCGTCCTGCTCGGTGCGGTGGGGGTTTCCAGCCTCATCGTTGCGCTGCTCGTGATCGTGCAGGACTTCCGTCAGGCCTTCTTTCCCGGGACCATCGCCGTGCGTGCCGTTCTTGGCGACTGGCGTGACGCGCTCTCCCGCGTTTCCTTCGGCAACACCAGCCATATCGGCGACTATCTCGTGCTCGGCTTTCTGTACTGGACCGGCTTCTTCTATACGGTGCGCCGGAGCCGCTGGCGTCTTGCCGCCACGGGAGCGCTCTGGCTGCACGCTGCCGCACTCATCGTCTGCTGGTCCGTGCACTCCAACCTCTCGTTCATCGTTGCGGCGGGACTGCTGCTGTACCTGCTGCGGGACGACCTGCCGGAGCGCCTCCGCCGGCTGCCGCGCAAGCCCCTCATCGTGCTCGTTGCCGGATGGCTGGCGCTGATAGCTTTCTATACGATTGACCATCCTGCCAACCCTCATGGCAGCAGTGTCTGGGGCGAGCGCAGCCACGCCCGGGTCGCCATGGCTGCTGAGGACTCCCCCCGCGGTGGCATCTTCTCCGAGGCTTTCGCCTCTCCACGCTGGAAGGCCGGTGGGGAGACTCGTCTCGCCATCTGGCTCACCACGCTCGAAATCGTCCGCCAGAACTCATGGATCGGCGCGGGGGCGGGGAACTTCACCTACGTCTATCCCGCCACGATCAGCCCCATCGTGCAGGGCAATCCGGACCTCGCGCCCTACGCAGGAAGCTGGACGAACGCAGCGCACAACGACCTCCTTCAGCGGTGGGCCGAAACCGGCATCGTTGGCCTCATGCTCTTCGTGGTGATGATCGCCGTATCCATAAAGGCGAGCGTCGAACGCCTGCGCGGGCGCCTGCCTGCCGGCAGCCGCATCATCCTGGCGACCGCGCTCTGCGGCCTTGTGGCGCAGCTCGTCCAGATGCAGATGAATTTCCCGCTCGAACTGCCCGTCTCCACGATGCTCTTCTTTGTGCTGCTGGCGGTGCCTTTCGTACTCCCCATGCGCGCCCCCGAGCAGGGCCCTCTCCTTGTCCCCGTGGAGCGCGCTTTCGGTCCTGTGCGCCTCGGCATCCTGATGGAGAACATGGCCCGGCCTTCGGAAGTCCACCTCGGCTGGCGGCAGGAGGAGACCCCCCGCTGGGCGGGTGCCCTCGTGGTGGGCGTAGCGCTCGCCGCCGCAGCCCTCCTTGCCGAGCATACGACCCGCCCGCTACGCGCCGACATGGCCTTCCGCACGGCGCGCGAGGCCAAGAACCTCGCCGACGAGGGGCTCCACCCCGGCGGCTATCAGGCAGTCCTGCCCCAGTTTGAGCGCGCCCTGTCCATATGGCCCTGGCATGCCGACGCACAGAGCACCTACCAGGACGCCCTTCTCCGCGCGGGTCTATACGAAGAAACCGTCCGCCAAACGCCCGAGGTGCTCCGCAAGCTGACCGCGACCGAGGTCTATCAGCGCCGCGCTGCCGCCCTTGTGCAACTGGGCCGGCTCGAGGAATCACTCGACGATTGGGTGGAGATATACAGGAGGCAGCCCGAAGCGCTGCGCCGGCGCCCGCAGGTCCTTGACGCCCTCGAGGCCCGCCTGCGCGAGCGCGAATAGTCCGCCGCTTCTACCCCCCGTCCCCGCGCCGGATCACAAGCCGCCATACTGGACGCTCCTTCTCCTCCCGCACCACCACCTCGTGCCCCTCGCTGGGTGCGGAACGCGTGACGTTTTCCAGCGACTCGCCCTCCCGGATCAGAACTTCCAACAGGTCTCCCGTCGCCATCTCCTCCAGCTCCAGCTTCGTCTTCACCCAGGTCATGGGGCAGACATCCCCCGTAATGTCGATCGCTGCGCTGATTTTCTCACCGGCCATTTCCTTGCCTCCTGCCCGGAAGAGTTGCACCAATCGGACCGCACGGCAAGCGCCATCCCCTGATTGACCTGTCCCCCCACCGTGCCATCCTGACCCCTGTCATAGGACAGACCCAACCGAACAGGAGACAACACCATGAAGGGCAGCCTCACCAGTCTCTTTGCCGCCAGCGCCGTACTCCTTTTTCTCTCCCCCCCGGAACTCCCCGCACAGGAAGAAGCCGGCGCCACCCCACCCGAAGAAATCACCGTGATGTCCTACAACATCCGCGTCGGCATGTGGCACACCCATACCGGCGAGTATGAGTCCATGGAGGAAAACCTCCAGGGGATCGTGGACATCATTGAGGAGGCCGGCACCGACATCGTTCTCTTTCAGGAGGTGGACAACGGAGCCCGGCGCACCGACGAACTCGACCAGGCCAAGTGGCTCGGCGAAGCCCTCGGGTTCCACTACCACTACGCCCCCGCGATTGAGTTCCAGGGCGGCGAGTACGGTGTCTCCATGGCAAGCCGCTGGCCCATCATTGAGGCGGAGACGGTGAAGCTCTTCAACCCCGACTACGCCGAGACGCACCCCGAATGGGGCCTCGACGCCGGTCGCTATCACGAGCAGCGCGTCGTCCAGGTCGCCACCATCGACATGGACGGGCAACCCGTCACCGTCATGAACACACACCTCGGCCTCTCCCAACACCAGCGCCAAATCCAGATCGCCCAGATGGCCGCCATTGTCGAGGAACACCTCCTTCTCCCGCAGGGCGCCGTCATCCTCGGCGGAGACATCAACGCCGAGCCCGACGCCATCGAGATCAAACCCCTGCGCGAGCGCCTGCGCGACACCTACCTCATGATCCGCGACCAGCGCGGCGTCCCCCACAACATCCCCTTCCGCGACCGGATGACTTTCCGGTCCGATGACCCGAGGACCTGCATTGATTATATCTTCGTGAGCGACCGGTTCGACGTCCTGGCCACCGAAGTCCTTGACGTCACGGCCTCCGACCACCGGCCCGTCGTCACGAGGCTCCGCGTCCTGGACTGAGGGGGGATTACTCGTCCTCGGGGCGGACCAGTACCAGTGTCTCCCCCGGCTTGATCATCCGGAGCTGATAGCGCGCCTCCAACTCCACCGCCTCAAGGCTCGAGGTCAGGCGTTGGAGGCGCCGCTCCGTCTGTTGCAGGCGAGCGTTCACCTGCTCCACCTCGGCCATCGTGCGCTCGTAGTGCTCCTGCGCGGCCCGGCGCTCCTCTTCCATCTCCAGTGCGCTGTACCCCGCCGCAAGTGCGAGCAACACCACAGCAAGTACCGTCGCAGTGCGGAGAGCAACCTGGGCTCGGGACATGCGCACTTCCCCCTTCGGGCGGCGGCGCCGCCGCTGGAGTTCCGCTGTTCAGCCGCCAAAACCAGCACCCCGTCAAGCACAAGCAGCGCCGAAGACTGCCAACAATCAACCCGGCACCCCGCCCGCATTTGGATTTGCTCCCGTCCGGCCGCCCATCTACACAAAGCGCCAACCGTCCGGCCGCACGGGCCCACGGAGCCCACACCCATGAACAGTGACACCATCCAGTCCGCCGTTGAAGCCCTCGCCCGCGCCCTGCGCGAGCGCGGAGCGCCGCGGCTGTTCGCCGGCGCGGACGGATTCGTGGACCAGATTCTCCGCGTCGTGGACAAGCGTTTCGACGCCGAACGCTACCAGCCCATCGGCCCCATCAGCGAGTACGCCGCACGCGTGGCCAGCGCCGCCGGCAAGTCCACCAACATCGAATTCGTCGTGCAGGAAGTGAAGGCCGGCGGCAACGGCCCGCTGATGAGCGAGGCGTTCGGCTACCTCGGCGGGCGGGTGCGCTACGCGGGGTCGGTGGGCTGGCCGGAACTGGACCCGCTGTTCGAGCGGCTCACCACGTTCGGGCCCGTTCATCCCGTTGCCCCCGCGGCGCAGACCCTCGCTGCCGAATTCGACGACGGTAAGATCATGTACGGCCTCCACCAACCGCTCCGGGAGGTCACCTGGAAGAACTTCCTCACCCGCATAGGCGGCGAGGAGGCGCTCGACGCCTGCCTGCGCGAAGCGGACCTCTGCGCGCTGGTCAACTGGACGATGCTCCCCTGGCTGGACGAAATCCTCGACGGGGTGGCCGCGCGCGTGAACGGTCTCGGCACGGCTGCGCCCCGTCTATACTTCTTCGATCTGTGCGACCCTGCCAAACGCACCCACGAGGATATACGTGCCGTCACGGACCGCATCGCGCGCTTCGGGGGTGAAGGCCGCATTGCCGTGCTCGGCCTCAACGAAAAGGAGTCGGTCGAGGTGTGCAACGCTCTCGATATAGACCCCGGACCGGACGACTTGCAGGGGCTTCTGCGGCGCGCCGACGGCCTGGCCGAAGCAACAGGCATCGGCGAAATCGTCATCCACCCCACCCGCCTTGCCGTGGCAAGCAACGGCACGGAGCGCGCCACGGCGGAAGGTCCGTACTGCGCACACCCCAAGCTCACCACCGGCGCGGGCGATCACTTCAACGGCGGCTATATGTTCGCGCGGAGCCTTGGCCTGGGCCTGGAGCACGCGCTCCTCGCCGGGAAGATGACCTCCGGCTTTTACGTCCGCCAGGGACACGGCCCATCGGCGGACCAGCTCGCGGGGTTCGGCGAGCGCTGGATCGCGGGCACACTCGACCCCTGGCAGCCGGCCGGCAGGGATTCATAGAGAGGGGGCCGATGCCCCACCACCACCCATCATGAGTGAAAAACCCCACTACGCCTCCATCTGCGCCAAAGTGAATGCGGAACTCCGCGTTCCCCAGGTCATTGAATTCATCGGCTGGTACCCCGAGAGGCTGGTGAAGTTCGAAGATGTCTATCTCGCCCTTTGCCCCATCCACGGCGACAAGGTCTTCCGCACGCTCGTCCTCAACCCCAACGGCAACACCTACCAATGCCGGCACGTCAACTGCCCCGCCGGCTCACCATCGGACCTGATCGACCTTGTGGCCCGCTGTTTTGGCGAGTCGATGCCCGAGGCACTGGCCCGCCTGGTGGACCACTTCGGCCCGGACGCCTTCGGTCTTTCCGAGAGCGAACTTGCCGTCCTCGCCGAGATACTCGAAATGGTCCAGCGCGAAAACGAAGAGTACTGACCGCTCCCGCAGCCCCCGGCTCTTCGTCTGTCATTGAAATTGCCGCTTGTATAGACGGGGGGAGGTCACCCCTCCACAAAGTGCACGGTCAACGTTTCTCCCGCGCCGCTCCCCCCCGGCGCCGAATCGAGCAATACGCGCCGGCGTTTGCCCTGCCACGACACAAAGAACGACCCCCTTTGCGCCTGCTGCCGGCGCCAGGACTCCAGGCGCGCCATCACCTTGAGCCGGTTCACCAGCTTTTCCACCTGCGCCGGTTCCTCCTCCACTGCGGCCCGCCGCCTGCCGTTCGCCCTGAATCGCATCACGTTCGGGCCCGCACCGGCGCCCAAGGCAAGCCGCACTCCACCGTCGCCCGCATCCAGCGACTCGCACAGCAGTTCGTTCACCTGGCGGATCAGCGAAATCCCCTCGTCGTCGGACAGATCGAACTCCTGCATTCTCATGGCCCGCGGAACGTAGCTGTTCACCGGCCCCGGTTTCGGCAGCTCGTCTTCGCCGGCCGCCTGCCCGTCCTTCGCGGCGGCTGCAGCGGGGGCTGCCTTCTTCCCCCCTCCAGCCGAGGTAAACGCCTCCTCCAGGATCGAGCCGACCTCGCCCTCCATTTCCGCCTTCGCCGGCTCCGGAGCTTTCGGCTTCCGGTTTATCAGTGCCTGACGACGCAACTCCGCAACCGATGGCGGCCGAACCGGCCCACGCTTCACCGGTTCGGGAGCCGGTTCCGGCGGAGGAGCAGCAGGGGGCGGCGCGGGCTTGGGCGGTGGAGGGGCAGGAGCCTCGTGCGGTGGTCCGGCGGCTGATGGAGGAGGTGAAGGAGGCTCTTGGGGAGGTTTCTCCTCCGCGGCGGGTGCGGCGGGGCCGCCCCTGGGATCGCCAAACTCCTGTTTGGCACTCGGCTTCTCCTCCGCGGCGGGTGCGGCGGGGCCGGCATCCAGATCAAGGTCCAGGTCCTCGACGGACGACTCCACGGGCGCCGCGTCCTCTTCTGCGCCAACCGGCCCGAGGTCCTTCACCTCGTAATCCAGATCCGGCAGCGCGTGTCCCGGCGGATCCAGGTCCAGCTCAAGCGCAACCTCCAAGTCGTCCTCCGCCTGAATCGGCTGGAAAGGTGGCGGGCCAGGCTCCTCTTTTTCCACCGGCTCCGAGGACTGACGCGCGGCGTAGGCCTGCAAGCTCGCAAACTTTACGGAATCAACCAACGGCGTGCGCGAGACGGCCTCGCCCAGCGACTGGCCTTTCCCCAAGGCCTGACGCACACGCGCCTCCTGGGAAGCCGTGATCAAGTCCTGCTCCCGCATCAGTTTAAGGAGTTTTTCGTCCTCACGCGTAACGTCCGCCATCGTTCACCCTCCGCGGCAAGACCAGCGTTTCTCTCTCCATGGCTAACCGGAAGGCGACGGTGGGTAAACTCGTTTTTCCACAGCCGAGGCGGGTTTTTCCACAACTCCGGCTAGTAAAGCCACCAATCGTCCACCGCTGTCGGCGGGCCGTCCTCCTCAATGACCATCTCCACCGCCCGCGTCTCCGTCCCATCGGCCCGGCTCACGGAGACCATCGGCGCCGAATCAGGCACTTCCGTCATGGTGGCGCGCACCTCCGTACCGGACCAGTTATCCGGCAGGACTCCTGAAGGCTCCCCATCGAAGAGAATCTCCCCCGGATCGGCGCCCAGCACGTAGCCGCGGATGAGCAGCTCGTGATTGCCGTCGTCCTTGTTGCCGATCTCCACCGTCAGCGTCGCCGAGGAGACGGCCGGCTCGGTGACGGTAAGTCCCATGCTGCGGATCACGTCGTTCTCGCTCGGCACGCCGTCGGGCCCGTGGCTGACGAACGTGTACGTGTCGAACTGATCCCCGTAGTAACGGAGCGACAGTCCGTCTTGCTTCGGTTCGATCAGGCCCAGGGGGGAATAGAAGTAGTAAGGATTCCCCCACGGGTCGAGGGGCGTGCCCTCGTCGTAGTCGCCGTCGGGGTCTTCACGCTCCGCTCCGGACGGATACGACAGGTAGGGCCCTTGGTACTCGTCCTCGGTAAGGACTTGCCGGAAGGGGACACCCTCCTCAGGGCGCAGGACGAGGGCTCCACCACCGTTGTTGATCCATTGGTGAGGCGGTTCGGCATTCGGGTCGAAGATGTCGTCGAGGTTCTCGATTGTTGTCAGGCGGTTGGTATCGAGGTAGAACATCTCCATCGCCTGCTGGAAGTTGGCGAGCTGGAGTTCGGCGGCGGTACGCTGTGCCGCGGGGGCACTGCCGGCGGCGACGCCGAGAGCCAAAATGGCAAGGGCTGCGCGTTTCATTCTTGTCCTCCTCCAATCGACGGAACCGCACCCGCGCGTCCCGTGGGCGCCGGCACGGACCTCTCCTGATTCATTGGAGTAGCAGGATCCGCGCAAGGTTCCCGGGCGAGGAACTATTCCTGCGTGCGGGACTCCGCCTCTTCCGGTGCGGCACCGGGCTCTGCCCGGACGTACCGGCCGCGGTGGACCTCGATGTTGTCCAGCCAGGCATAAACGTCCACGTACTCTCCGTCCTCGTCCATCGGTGCCCATTCCGGGGAGCTGCCACCGTGGAAGGTGCTGATGAGGAATTGGCTGATGTGAGTGTGCTCACCGGCCTCACCGCGCAGACGGAGGTCGTCGTGGGAGATAACCTGCTCGCCGTCCACGTGCACATGGGCGAAGCCGTTCGCTTCCTCCGGCGGATCATTGAGCTTAAGGTGAAGGGAGACGGCATGATAACGGCCGCGCTCGAAGGTGAAGCCGCTGCTGCTGCGGCCGACGCCCCACTGGGTTTCGCCGTCCTGTTCGTAGATATACGTGCGGACGCCGCCGCCACCGGCGAAGTTGACGCGGGCAGACCAGCCGTCCGGCCGACGCTCCTGGCCGCCGCTGATCACACGGTCGGGGCCGAGACCGTGCAGCTTTCCGCCCCGGACAAACTGGAAGTCCTCGTCAAAACGGACGTCGTAGCTGAGCGTGTATTCGGTGCCGCGTTCGTCCAGTGTGATCCGCCGGACGATGCGGTCACTGCCAACGTCCGACCCCACGTAGGTGAACAGCGCGGCGGTGCCACCGTCCACGCCCTCTCCGGGAGCGGGCTCAACGTTGGAATGCTGGAAGCTGTACGGCTCGGACTCAAAGTCCTCGGCGAAAACCAGCACTGGGCCACCGGATTCCTCCGCAAGGACGGCCACTGGGATGGCAATCAAGGCGGCAAACGTTGCAACAAATCGGGTCATGACGAACCTCCCCAAGGGATAAGTGCGGCCATGGTCGCCAGAGGCCACGCGTCCGTGCAATACTTTCCCCGGTGTGGACGGGATGGCCGGGATGCTATTCTCCGCCGGGGCGCAACTCCCTGCGCAGTCCCTTCACGTGGCCGCGCACCTTTTCGATGGTTTCGCGCGGCTGACGGGCGTCCCCCGGGGCCACTTCCAGATAGGCCTCCCACGCGGCGAGAGTCTCCTCGCTCCGGCCGGTGAGCTTCTCCGTCAACGCCGCGTAATTGTACCGGGCACCGGCGAACTCGGGATCGAGCAGGACCGCATGACGGAAGGCCATCCTCGCGTCCTCGTCTTCGCCCTGGTCGCCGAGCCAGGTGCCCTCGTACCAAAGCCCCTCGGCCCTGCGCGTGTCGCGCCGGCCAAAGAGAATCTTGAACAGGGTGCGGAACTTCGGAACGTACGGCATCAGCCCTTCTCAGCGATTCATCCCCGCTATGCGATAGACCATCGACGCCTCCTTCGGGAAGAACCTCATCACCACGGC
>SLMS01000206.1 GCA_007133495.1 Candidatus Sumerlaeota bacterium
CGCCGTCCGGCGAGAAATGGACTTGCCTGATAAAGCCAGTGTGGCCGGAGAGAACGTGGAGCTCCTCGCCGGTTTTGACGTCCCATATTCTGGCGGTGAGGTCCTGCGATCCGGTGGCCAGGCGTGTGCCGTCCGGCGAGAAGGCAAGGCTCTCCACCTTGCGGTCATGCCCGTTCAGGACATGAACAACCTGGTGCATGAATGTATCTATGATTAGAGTGCTCTTGTCATCGTAAATGACCGCGGCCAGCGGCGTGCCGTCCGGGTCCAGCGTCAGCCAGGAGTTGCCCCCGGTGCTGCCGTGAATGCAGCCGTACTCCTCGCCCGTTTCCAGATCCCAAAGGCGCCAGTGCACCATGTCGTCCATCATCAAGGTTGTTCCGTCGGGCGTGAAGGCGATCCTGTCGGCCGCGCCGCCTAGCACCATGCGCATGTCTTCCATCATGTACATGACCAGGTACCGCGTCACCGGCCCCGATAGGAAGAAGATCAGCAGGCCAAGGGCGAAAATCCCTCCGGCCAGCCAATAGCGGAGTTGGCCGCGGCGGTCTGTACGGGCGCGAATGCGGGGGAATGCTGCCATGGCGGTGTCCTCCTTTTTCCAGTGCCGTGCGGGCGTTTGCCGATTGGGAGATTTTTGGCCGGGGACGGGCACGCTGCGCAACCGGAGTTTTCCGAGGATGTTGAAAGCTCACGCGCCCATTACACGGCTATTTCCTGCACCCGGCCGCTTTCGGCTTTGGCAGCGAGCGGCACACGTCCGCGCACGGGCCGGTAGCCGCCCACAACCCCCTTTGGCGAGAGGACGATCTGCCAAACCTGGTACTTGCGGGAGCGGAAGGCTCCGGCGCAGCAGAGCAGGTAATGGCGCCACATGCGGTAGAACCTGTCGCCGTATTTTTCGCGGAGCGTTGGCCAGTTGCGGTCGAAGTTTTCAAACCAGGCGAGCAGCGTCGGGTCGTAATACTGCCCGAAATTGTGCAGGTCCTCGATGACCATGAGCCCCTCGGCCGCAGCGCCGGCCTGCCCGAGCGTGGGGACGACCAGGCCGGGGAAGATATTCCTTGTGACCCAGACGGCTTCGGTGTCGCGGAGGTTCGGCCAGGAACGCTGCGTGGCGAAAAAGTGCAGCAGGCAGAGGCCATCGGGTTTCAGGCAACGGTGGACGGCACGCATGAAGGCGCGGTGGTTTTTCTGGCCGACGTGTTCGAACATGCCGATGGAGACAATACGGTCGAAAGGTTCGTCTATATCGCGATAGTCCTGCAGGCGTATTTCGACGGGGAGCCCCCTGCAGATTTCGTGGGAGTATTTGACCTGCTCACCGGAGACGGTAATGCCGGTGACCTCGCACCCGTACCGTTCGGCGGCGTAGCGGACGAAGCTCCCCCAGCCGCTGCCGATGTCGAGCACCCTCATGCCGGGTTCGAGACCGAGTTTGCGGCAGACGAGTTCGAGTTTTGCCTCCTGCGCCTGCTCGAGGCTTTCTGCACCCTCCCAATAGCCGCAGGAGTAGGTGAGGCGGCTGTCGAGCATGGCCCTGAAAAGGTCGTTCCCAAGATTGTAGTGGGCGCTTGCGTTGCGGAAGGCGCGGCGGACGCTCTGGAGGTTGAAGAGCTTCTGGCGGGCCCAGCCGGTGAGGGTGGGGAGGTTGAACCACAGCTTTGCGGGGAGTTCGGCACGGAGACATCGGTCGTACAGCGCGTCGATGGCGTCGCATTCCCACCATCCGTCCACGTGAGCGTCCACGAATCCGGGGAACCCGCCGAGGGCGACGCGGCGGAAAAGCCGGGGGTCCTTGATCTGAATGTCCCAGGGGTTGGTGCCGTTGAGGGTGACACCGGCTTCGGTGAGGGCTTGCTCGAACTTCTGGCGGGTGCTGAGCATTGTCATGATGCGGCCCCCTGTGTGGGAATTCCGAATGACGAGTTGGCTGGGTTGGCGGGTGTCTTTTGGTTCCGGTGCGGCGGGTCCCTTCTGCGGTGGGGATTCTAGTGTGCGGATAGCACGGGCGGGCGGGCATTTGCAAGCCCTGCTTGGCCGGGGCCGTTTATCGTCCGCAGTCCTCGCCGCTCCAGGGGACGACGGCCTGCATGCCCAGGGCGGACCGGAGGGTGTGCCACGGCAGCAGCGCGCAGTTGATGCGGGCGGGGGCGCGGCGTACCGCCGCCAGCGCGGCCAGCCCGCTCTCCCCGTCCCCGGGGCGGGGGGCTCCGGTGAGGACAAGCCGGCGGGCGGTGCGGAAGAGCGCCTGCGCCTCGCCGGTATCCAGGCCGCGGACCGCCTCCGTCATGATGGAGGCCGAAGCGGCGCAGACCGGGCAGGCGGGCCCGCTCCAGCGCGCGGAGGTGATGCGGCCCTCCTCGATGCGGAACTGCACGCGGATGCTGTCGCCGCACTGGGGGAGCTGGCCCTCGGCGCTGTGAGTACACTCAGGGAGATCGTGGCGGTTGCGGGGGTCGCGGCTGTGTTCGAGGAGCGCGCCGTCGAGCTGCTCCGCCCCGGCGTCGTCCTTTACGGCTTCCAGGCGCGCGGGGTGGCCGAACCAGGAGCGCTGGCCGCCGCCGTACATACAGTCCATCAGCTCCTCCACATCCTCCATCGTGCCGTCCTCGGGCACCCAGAGGTCCACGTCCGGGAAGACCGAGCGGGTGTGGCGGTTTTTCGCCTCGTCGCCGAAGCGGATGGGGCACCAGAAGGACTCGACGTTGCGGAGCATGTCGGCGCCGAGCGAATAGACGCCGGTCATCCAGTCGCAGTATAGACACCAGAAGAGGTCGTGCCCCACCAGCCCGCGGAACTTGTGGCGGGTGAGGTTGACCCACTCGGCGTGGCGGTAGCGCGGAAAGCCGGCAAACCACACAAGGAACGGGTAGGCGATGACTTCGCCGAGCCGCACGGCCCACAGAATCGGCAGGGCAATCATGGTGGCCCAAAGGGCGGTGTGGTTGCGCCAGCGGCCGATGGCGCGGTTGACAAACCGGACGATGCGCGGGCCGCGGCGGGTCTCGTGGCGCCAGGCCAGCTCGTGCGCCGTGACCCAGATGAAGTACGCCGCGATCTGCCCGGCCAGCCCCCCCGCAAGCCCCCACCAACCCCAGACCGCCGCGCCAACCACCCACGGCACCCAGGTCAGGAGCGACATGGCGGCGTCGAGAAGCGGCGCGCGGCTGAGTGCTTCCGCCGTGGCGCGCCCCGGCCGGCCAAGGTGCGGCAGGAGGGTCAAGAGGGCGGCAAGGACGAGCACACCGCCTCCGAGGAACGCCATGGCCGTAAGGAAGTTCAAATGTCTGCTCCGGGGCTGCTCTGGGATGGGGGGAAGCTGCTCCCGCGGGCGGCCGATTGTCGAGCCCGGAGTGGGGGCAAGTGCTTGACGCCGGCCGAGCGGCCGCACGGCAATCAGCCCAACCGCAACGTCCGGGGCCGCAGGGCGAGCGTTGGCTGCCGCGAAAGAACGCCCATCGAGCCATCGGGGAATCGAGGGGGCAGCATGAAGTCGAGTACCCGCCAACTCCTTGTGATTGGGATCGTCGCGCTGGGGCTGGTGCTGATCGGCCTCGCGCTGGTGTGCTGGACCGGCGCCTCCGTCTCCTTGTACTATGAAAGGCGCCAGGTCCAAGACGAGCTGGTGCCTGTACTCGAGGAATACCTCGAACACGGGGAGGTGGAGACGGAAAACACCCTCCTGACGGGCAATGGAGTCATTATGATCATCAGCGGCGAAGACATCCGCG
>SLMS01000121.1 GCA_007133495.1 Candidatus Sumerlaeota bacterium
ATAGGAGGGAAATAGACAGCCTCACCACAGCGTACCGCGAAGCCTTGGAGGAAACGGAGCGCTTGCAGGAAGAGCTGGCCGGGCTGGAACGTGAGCATCAGCAGGCATTGGAACAGGCCGAACGTGGGCATCAGCAGACCTTGGCCCGCTTGGAAGGCGAACATCAGCAGGCGTTGGAGAGCAAGGAGGGGGAGCTGACAGAGGTCCTTGGCGTGCTTGAACGAATAAAGCGCGAGGGTGGCCAAGCCTTGCAGGAAATCGAAGAGCTCAACGAGAGGCGTGCAGGGGCCGAGGGCGCCCGGGAACAGCTTGAGCAGTTTCGAGTCCTTCGGTCGCGGTTTCACCAGGAGGAGGCCAGTGCTTTTTCAATCGGCAAGCGCCCTATTGTTGAGTTGACAGTGAAGAATGAAACCGACCACGTCATCTCGCGAGCCTACTTCAAGGGTACGCTGGCGAGCCTTGGCAGGCGAGTCCCGTGGTTCGAGGGCACATTCGATTATGAGATACGTGGAGGTTTGGAACCGGGCGAGCAGGCGGAATGGAGATTCACTCCCCGCGATGATCCCGGCCATTGGGGGTTTAATCGTTGGGAAGGGGTCGAGGCTCCCTCTGATGCAATCCTGACGGTCACAGTCGAGAGGCTTGATGGTCCGGATGGAGAGCCGCTCTTCACGGAACAGGAGCAGGAAAGGCTCGATGCCTTCAACCGGTTCTTCGGCATCGAGTAGCCACGTGATTCGGAAAGGATGAACAGGAGGAAACGGGCTTCCGATGAACACTCCGGCGAGTGCTCTACTTTTCCGGCACCGTAGTCTGCCCTTGTTTCCCGGGGGCATTGCCGCCATGCTGTTTATCGTGCTGGCCATGCCCCTTGCGGGGTGCGCCACCTACCGCGCCCCTGTGGTGGCGGGTGTGCAAGCGATGGCCGAAGATTCGTTCGAAATCAAGGTAACGGAGCGGACGGACCGGAGAGAGCCTCGGAGGTGGGAATACATTGTGACACCGGGTAAGGCCAGCACGGCTATCCGAGCCAGAATCGAAGCGCCCCCGCGAAGCCCCTACGGAGTGACAACGGCCCACGTCGTGAACCGTTCCCGAGGCCCGCTCCGGATGAACTACTACGCGGACAAGTGGACTCTCTACACGGTGGACGGCGTAGAGTACGACTTGGCTCCACTGCTCGGGTCATATCCGTTGAGGCCTCTGAATCCGGGGGAGTCCGCAAGGGTGCACTTCCATTGGCCACGCCAAGTGGAGAGCGGGGAGGTGCGGGCCGTTCACGTCGTGCTAGACTTCGGTAGGGTTCAGGTCATCATGCTTCCTCTGCCCCAAGTGGACGGCAATCAGTGAAAATCCGCTTCTCTATTGGAAACGGCGAGCAGCACGCTTGAGCAGCCCGGGACTCCAGGCTGTCTTCAGCGCGGCGCCTGCGCACAACTGCTTGACAACAGGGTCGAAGGGGTGGCAGGGTTGGAGCATCCTCGAAGCGGAAAGTTGACACCAACTCCGGATTTTTCTCCACCAGAGTGGAGGACAAGCAAGACACGGAGACCACCCGCGATGCAGGCAATGGCCTGAACCTTCTTCTACCCGAGTTCGCCTGTTCAGAGCCAACTGGCGGACGACCCGAGAGGCTGCCTCTATGCCTTCGTGCCTCCGTGTTGAGAGAATTGCTGACAGAGAATCTCCGAGACAGGGGTCTTTCTGCGGCGGAAGTGAGGGCCACGAACGTGCGGAGCTCATGCAGTCCCGTAATTTTAGCGATGGCCGGCTGATTTGAGCTCTTTGAATGCGGCACCCTCCCGCGGATTCGGGAGATGCACCCTGCGCCGTGCTGCCTTCGGCATTGGGCTTGCGCCCGGTCGTTGGTGGCGGTCCAAGTTCGTTCTGAGTTCCGCGGGAAAAACTTCCCAGGAGACACTCCCCGTGCGGCCGGGCCGCGGGAGTCTGTGGGTCCGGGCAACACCCCCCCGGGGGGTGTTCATCAAGGAGGCTGTGAGGGATGAGAGCGATCTTGGCAGGCCGCGGCTGGGCGGCCGGGCTGGGCGGATTGTTGTGGCTGTGCGCGCTGGCGGCTGTGGCCTCCCCCGCACGGGCCGAACCGGTTTTCTTTCTGCACGACGGCGCATTGATTCAGCACCATGCCGCGGAGAAGAGCACGGAGAAGCTCGCCCCTCCCGCGCCCGGCGCCGTGATAGGCGAGTTCCTGGGGGTGGTGGAGGGCAACCACCCGGTGGTCAAACTCATGCCGGCGGATTGGGACCCCCACCATCATGACGGGGGGCACGAGCGCGATCCGGCAATCGGGGACATCGCCGTCCTCGGGAGGGACGGTCAGGTGGACCGCGTCCTTGCCGAGGGGGCCGTCCGAGCCTATCCCTCCCCGAGCGGGAGGAAGATCGCGCTCATTGACGCGGATTATTCGGTGCACATTGTCGAGGGGGACTCCAGCCGGCTGCTCGACATACCGGAGCGCACCGTGCTGGTTGCATGGTCGCCCGACGAGCGGCTGCTCTGCCTCACCGTCTATCCACCCGACTGGACGTTCGATGCCGCCTCACGCGCCGAAGGGCCGGACGATTTTCTCCGGCTCATCAACAACGATCTCTTTCTATACGACCTGGAAGCGGACACGGGAGAGCGCCTGACGCACTATACCGGTTACGATTATGCGGGCACCTTCTCGCCGGACGGGAGCGAGATTCTCTTCATCTCCTCCCGCTCGGGGCGCGGCGCCTTCTATACACTTGCTCTCGAAACCCGGGAAATCCGGCAGATCACCAACCTGGCGCCAGGCTCCTACGACGTTCCGGTCGGGCGGTCCCAATCCATCGTCTGGCTTCCGCACGACAACAGCATTGCCTACGAGGCGCAGGAAACGCCGGAGCTTTCCTCCATCCGCACGGTCGGCGTGGACGGGACGAACCCGCGCAACCTGGGCATCGGCGAGCAACCGCGCCCGGCGAACGGCGGCGCGGCAGTGGTCTTCCTCGACGAGACCGCGGCGCCACGCCTCCACCTCTTGGAGGTGCAGCCATGATTCCCGGAAAAGACACCGCCGGAGATAAAGTGATGCGATATACGGTTCACGGACTGTTGGCTGCCGGCGCGGCAGGGTTCCTTCTGGCAGCGCACGCCAATGCACCCGCCCAGCCGGCCCAGTCACCTCCCGGCTTTGGATGGCCGCACAATCCGACCACCTACCGCGTGACGTCCGCCTTCGACCTCGACCGCAGGTCCGGCCCGAGGGCGGACTGGATGGGCTGGCGCAGCGGCGATCCCACGGCCGGCTCGGGCCACGCCTATAATCTGCACTCCGGCACCGACACCGGCATGCCCAACGGAACGCCCCTCTACGCGGTGGCCAATGGAACGCTCACTTCCCGCTATATGGACTTCCCGAGAAACGACAATTCGGCCGGCGGGAACTACCTCTTCACCAGCCATTCCATGGGCGGGCACACCTACCGCGTCAATTTCTGGCACCTTGACTATCAGGGCGTGATCCCCGGGCCCGGCCAGTCCGTCACGAAGGGCCAGCATATAGCATACTCCAACAACACAGGAAACTCGACCGGGCCGCACCTCCACCTTGGCGTCGCGCGCTCCAGCGCCACAAATCTGTGGACCTGCCCCTACTACCACGGCTGGTGGGAGGACGACGAGTTCTACTGGGGCGACACGCGCGCCACCCTGCGCTATGTAAGAGTCAATTCCGCCGTATTGAATAC
>SLMS01000124.1 GCA_007133495.1 Candidatus Sumerlaeota bacterium
CTTCTGCAGCTCTTCCATCGCCTTTAGCCCCAGTGGTGTTGCGGCGTTGGCCAGCCCGAGCATGTTGGCGGCGATGTTCATCACGATGGCGCCCATTGCCGGCCCTTCCGGAGGTATGTCGGGGAAGAGCCTTGTCATGATGGGCTTGAGGGCCCGGGCAATCAGCCGGACCAGGCCGGCCTGTTCGGCAATCTTCATCAGCCCGAGCCAGAACATCATGATACCGATCAGGAGAATGGCCAGGTCAATTGCCGAGCGGGCGTGCTTGGCGAACGAGGCTGTGACGACACCCGTCCACCTCTCGGTCTCGAAGTCGGGCCCGGCACGGTAAACCCGCCCGTACCAGTAACTCATCCCGGCCAGGTAAACCTCGCCAGTATCCTCCTCTGCCCCCGGATTCCGTATGACAATGAGGTTCTGGAGTGTGAGCGGCCATGCGGGTGTGGCGGTGGGGTTATCCGGCCCGGGGGTGAGGCCGGTCAGGGGGAAGTGCACCCTCACCCATTCGTCGGTGCTGGGGAGGTTCCGGGAGAGGGCGGCGAAAAAGCGCTCGCCGTTTGCGTCCTCGAACTCGGCACGAAGCCGGTGGCCCTGCCCCTCGCCCCTGACGCGCAGATGCAGCTCCTCGACGGGCACGTCCGTGTCGGAGGCTGTGCGTTGGAGCTGGGTGCGGAAGCCGATGTCCATGCGGTTCCTCTCTGCAAAATCGTAGGAGAGGCGCACGGCCGGAAGCTCACCCCACTCGGGGTGCTCCCAGACAACCTCGGGGGCCACCGGTACCTCCCCCCATGCCTCGTCGTCCGCCGTCCACACCTCCGCCGGCACCGGATCGTGGGTGTAGGATGCGGGGTCCTGGCGGATGTCCCGGTAGGCCGCGTACACCACCGCGATGATGATCAGGCCGATCCAGATGTAGTTAATCATTTACAACCTCCTTGTTCTCAAGGATCGGTGAGGCGAAGGCTCAATGGGTCCTTCAACGCGCAAAAGGGGGAACTGCCGGGAGGCCCCCGGCGGGGGCCACCCTTTTCTTGGAGCGCCTGCAGAGGCGGGCTTACCGGGTGGTGAGGCGGGCCGCGATGGGGCGGAGCGTCTCCAGCCCGGCCGGGTCGTCGGCGCCGAGCAACTCCATGAGCGTGGTCAGGTGCTCCGCGGCCTCGGGTGGCGGGTCGCCGCCGGGCTGAGCAGCAAGCCAGCGAAGGTACTGAAGGAAGACGGCAGTGAGCGCGTCATCATCCCCGAGGGACTCCAGCGGGGGAGGGGTGATGCGGAGTTCTCCGTCAGCGAGTTCGACGGTGCTGCCGGGCTGGACTGTGGTGGTGAGCCATTGCGCGGCCGTTCCATGGCCGGAGAGGACGAGGCCGTCTTCGGGGATAGCATTGTCGTTGCCGCCGGCCGAAACCACCGTGCCGGAGCGGACAAGCACTTCGGTGCCCCATTCGTTGGTGCCGGTGGTTTCGGTGTGGTGTTCCGGTGTATAGACAACGAGCTGGTCGGGTCCACGGCCGCCGGGGAAGGTGGCGCCGGCGGGAGGGTCGATCGCGTCCGGCCGGCGGGTGCCTGCAAGGAGGCTTCGCCATTGGGGGCGGAGGTTCCAGAGCGCTTCGAGCTGGTGCTCGGGGCCAACGAGCGGGCCGAAAAGCGCCGCGTAACCCGGCAGGGTGAGGTGTATGCCATCGCTTGTGAAGGGGCCGCGGAGTTCACCGCCGGGGGCGGCGAGCACCCGCGCGGCGTCCATATAATCGGCGCCGTGGTCCGGGGCGATGCGTTCGCGGAGGACGGTGTTGAAATCCTGGGCGTAAGGTGCGGCCGGAGCAAAGGAGTGGGCAAGGGGGAGGAGCGAAACAGCGTCTATACGCGCCTCCGGGGCTTCGGAGCTGATGGCGGCGAGCAGGGTGCCGTATTGCTCTTCCAGTTCGGCCATGGGCGCCCTGGATTCCGGGACAAGGTTGTTGATTCCAATCAGGAGGATGACGCGGCGGGGTTCGAGGGGGGCGAGCGACACGTCCAGGCGGTCGCGGAGGCCGGCGATGGTGTCGCCACCGACGCCGCGATTGATGGCCCAGCCACCTGGAAACGCCTGGGCGAGGGGCATGCCCTCAGTGATCGAATCGCCAAGGAAAACGGTTCCGCCGCGCGGGGCCTCCGGGTTGCTTTCGATGAAATACGCGACGCGGGCGGCGTAATGATCGCCCCATCGTTCGCGGGCCTGCTCGACGCGGTCGCCAGCCAGCGCAGAAGTGCAGGTGGCGGCAAGTAGACCGGCCATTATGGCGGTGCCAAGCGATCCGGTTATCTTCATTGGAGCTTTCCTCCGGCGGTTCGATTGCGCGTACCCCGGCCCGGGCGCAATGGGCGTTGTGGCACATGCGGGGAGAAGGCATCCCTTGCCTTCGGGCGGGCGGAGATGACTTTCTCCGTGCCGATTCTTGCGCCGGAAGGGCTCATGGACTACGTAGAGGACGATTTCATACATTTCGAGGGGACAGTCCCGAACCGCAGCGGCACGGGCCGGCTGGAGGCGGGCGGACTCGCTGTGTTCGACGGCGTGATGATCCGCTCGCGGACCGGGTTTGCGGTCGCCGTGCGGCGAGAGGACGGGGCGATCGCGGTCCGCCAGGTGCCGTTTGCATCGCTGACGCACAAGGTGCGGGCGCTCAGGCTGCCGCTGGTGCGCGCGATCGGTGCGCTGTGGGAGATGGTGCAGATCGGCACCCGGGCGCTGAACTACGCGGCTTCGATAGCGCAGGGGAAGAAGGCCCGGCGCAAGGAGCCATCCCGGAGCGAGACGGCAACGATGCTGGCCGCGTCGGCACTGCTGATCCTGGTGCTGTTCCTGTTTCTGCCGGAGCTGTTCGCGGGCTGGACCGTCCTGCTGCTTCCCGAAGCGATGCAAGGATTCGCGTCCAACGTGGTGACATACAACCTTCTGACAGGCCTCTTCCGGGTGGCCATCCTGCTGGCGTATGTTGGCGGGCTGTCGCTGAGCGGGGAGATCGTCCGCGTCTTTCAATACCACGGGGCTGAACACAAGGCGGTGCTGACCTTCGAGCAGGGCCGCAACGTGACAGTGGACCGGGCGCGCGTGCAGGATACGATCCACCCGCGGTGCGGGACGACGTTCGTGACGCTTGTGGTGCTGCTGGCGGTGGTGGCATTCACGGTGGCGGACGTGCTGGTGGCGCTGACGATGCCGCAGGTGGCCCAGTGGGGCGTGTTCGCGCAGCGCGGGTTTCATCTGGGGGTCCAGGTGGTGTTCCTGCCGGCGGTGCTGGCGGTCTCGTTCGAGATGATCCGGGCGTGGGCGTACCGGAAGCCCGGGCGTTTCGGGCGCTGGGCACTGCAGCCGGGGCTCTGGATGCAGCGGTTGACAACGCGCCAGCCGGATGACCGGCAGGTAGAGGTGGCAATCGTGGCGCTCTTTGCGGCACTGGCCATCTCCCCGCGGCAATGGGAGGAACGGACCTACCTGGTGCGGGGGCTGGAGGACGACGAATCCGCGCCGGGCTACCGGCCGCGGTCTCCCGCCAGGCCGGCACCCGTGCAGGAGGGAGGAGACGGAGCGGCTGCGGAGAACGAGACGGGCACAGGATAGGCCACACGCGGGAGTGGCTGACACTTGCAACGAGGTGCGGCATTCCCTTGAGCCACCATGAGGCACAGGCCCCGGGGGAATTGACCGAAAAGCTCGACGACTTCGAGGGTTCAGTACGGCTCGCAGGCCAGGAAGCCGGCGCTCGCCATTGACCTCATGTCCCGCGCGGATATCGCCTCGGGTATGCTGGCGGTCAATTGCCGGAACAGCCTGGACCCGTTCCGGCCGCACCCCGGTCTGGAACAGTTGCCGAAAAACGTGCACGCGGTCCGCAGTCTTGTGAAGGTGGCCTTCCGCGAGGAGAGGTCCAGGAGAATGGCCGGTGGTTAGTGGCCAGTGACCAGCCGTGGCTCTCCCGTCTGGGAGTGCCCTCCACCCCGCCCATTCAGTCCATCATGAGAGCACGGCTGTATCCGCGGTGCCGCCGCGGGATCTTGGCGCGTCGAGCCGGGCACGGACAGGCGTATAGATGTATATCTGCCCGGCTCCGGCTTCCTTGAGGGCGGCCGCCGCGTAGGCGGCGGTGGCCCCGGTGGTCATGACGTCGTCCACGAGGAGGGTTTTCCTGCCGCGGACGTCCCCGGGCCGGCGGACGAGGAAGGCGTCCCGCAGTGCGGTGCGGCGCTCGCGCCGGTTGGAGTAACGCGCCTGCGGAGCCCGGTGACGGGTCCGGACGAGGGCGGTTTCCCCAAGCACGGGCCGGTGGAAAATCCCCGCGATCGCGTGGGCGATGGCTTCCGCCTGGTTGTAGCCGCGCCCGACCTGGCGGGAGACGGTCATGGGAATGAAGGCGATCGTGGCGTCCTTTGCTGCGGCGTGCAGCCAGTCCGCTATATGCGGCTGGGAGAGGCGGACAAGCCAATGGGCAAGGAAGGGGCTGCGGCGGTATTTGAGGTTCCGGACAATATCGCCAGCGGGGGATTGGTAGGGGAAGGTCGAGCGGGCCTGGACGAACGCATCCGGAAGGGCATGGCATTCAAGGCACTGGCCGGGCGGGGTCCTGCCGGGGACGCTGCGAAACGGGTGAGCGCCACAGTGGGGGCAGCAGCGAGCGAGATTGACGGGCCGGAGAAGCTCGCGGCAGTCGCCACAGAGGAGCGCCCCGGGGGAGTTCTCCGCTCCGGGCGCCCGTGGCCCGAGCGGCACCTGGCAGGCCAGGCAGGCCGGCGGGAGGAAGACCTCGGCAAGGGCGCGGGCCGGCGCGGTCAGCCAGCGAAGTGGAGTCATTCCTTACGGAAGCCGAAGAAGCTCCTTTTCTTTTTCTTGGGCGGCTCTCCGGTCTGCTCGCCGCTGGCGGCCGGGGGCGGGGGAGCCTCCTTTGGAGGTGCGGGCTCCGGAGAGGGCTTTTTCTCGGGTTCGGAGGCTGGCTTCTGCTTTGGATTGACGGGGCCGAGCCAGGTGGCGCCGGAGACCCTCTCCTCGCGGGCCTCCTTGCCGACCTTGAACACGTCGCTGCGGGGAGAGCGGCGCTCCATGGCGGCGATCTGGTTGTATTGGAGGGACTTTGGCCGGACGCGATAACCCTGGCGTTTGTGAAGCTCCCCGACCTTCTCCCGCAGCGTGGGCGGGTCGAAGGGCTTCACGAGGTAATCGTCGGCACCGACGCGCTTGGCAAAGTTCTGGTCTTTGACGCTCCCCTTGGCGGAGCAGATGAGGATGGGCATCTTGGCAAAGGCGCGGTTGGCGCGCAGCGACTGGCAGAGCTGGATGCCGTTCATACGCGGGAGCATGATGTCCAGAACAAGGATGTCGGGCTGGTAACGGACGAGTTTTTCGATCGCCTGCATGCCGTCGACCGCGGAGACGACCTCGTAGTTCTCATGGAGAGAAAGGTCCATGAGGTCGCGCACCTCCGGATCGTCGTCCACGATCATGACTCGCGGTTTCTGGCCGTGAGGTATCTTCTCGGGCGTGGGTGTGGCAGTGGCCGCCGCTGGTGCGGGTGTGGAGGAGTACTCCCCGGCGCCGGGGGCGAGGGGCTCCTTCTGTTGCTTTTCGGCATCCTTGATCTGCTCGATGGAGTAGCGGCGCGGCTTTTCGGGGACTTCGTTGCCCTCGAAGAAGAGGTCCACGTTCCGAAGCAGACGGGAGGGTTCGAAGGGTTTGGTGAGGTAGAGGTCGGCCCCGGACTCGTAGCCCTTCTTGATGTTCTCCTTGCCGGTGAGGGCGGTGAGAAACATGACGGGGAGGTTCTTGTACTGCTCCTTGCGGCGTATGGCCGCGCAGGACTCAAACCCATCCATCAGGGGCATCATGACGTCCATGAGGACGAAGTCGGGCTGGTAGCGCTCGATTTTTTCCAGCGCGTCGAGGCCATCGTGGGCTTCGACGACTTCGTATTTCGGTTCGAGGGTGGAGCGGATGATGAGCCGGACGTCCGGCTCGTCGTCCACGGCGAGTATGCGCCATTTTGCAGTCATGTTAAGCCTCTCGTGGGGGCGCCGCGATGGGGCCGGAGCCCGGTATCGTGGTTGCCGGGTTGCTGGTCTGAATCTAGCCGTTGTGGTTGGAGTGCCAACGAAAATCCGGGACGCGCCGCCCCCCGGCTACAGGAGGATTCCATTCTCGTCTGTGACTTTGGTGTTATCCGCAGATTCCGCCGATTCGCGCCGATAGCGGCTAATGCGCAGCCCAGTGGCGTGAGTAAGACAGCATCTGAGAGAATCTGTGATATCGGCGGATAGCCCAAGGGGCAGCAAGAGAAGGGAAACGCTCTGGCCCAGGGGGCGTTCGATCACGGGCACCGTCGCATCGCAGCGGCGTGGCGTGAGTTCTGTGGGGGGAGCACGCAACAGCGCCACGACGCTGCGAAGGATGTGCGGGTTCGTGGCCTCACCGGTCTCAGGACTCCACGGAATGGCGGAAGGCGCCCCTCGGCGACAGGACGTCTTGATTCTGCCGTTCGACTTGGTGGCGTGCGCCTGTTCCGGCTTAACCCGCGGCTCCGGCAGGCGGAGGTGGCACAATCATTCCGTGGCGCGAGCAACCGGCCAGTACACGCCCGATGACCTCAGTCGTCACGGGCGGTGGAGTCTCTCCTGCCTGGTCCAGCGGGGTGCCGAATTCCGGGAAGAAGGCCTCGAACCCTGCCGGGCTGAACACCGACAGGATACGGGCCGGCACTGAACCGGCGTTGCGGAATGTATGCACGCACCCCTTTGGAACCAGACAGGAGTCTCCCTGTTCGAGGGTCAACGTTTCGTCATCCCGCGACACCTCGATCGTGCCTTCCAGAACGTGAAAGGACTCCATGCAGTCCTCGTGAAAGTGCGGAGGCGGGCCCGGCACACCGGGGGGTGAGGTAATGTCGATCAGACTGAAGGCGCCGCCGGTTCCGGCCGCGTCGGCCAACAGCGTCACGCGCTGGCCGAGTACCCAAAACGCTCTGTCGTTCCAAGATGGCATTTTGCTGCTTTGTGGGGGTGGGGGTAGTTGGGACACTTTGCGTTACCTGGCTTTCAGAATGGGGTGGGCAGTCCGTGTGAAGCGGGGAAACACGGGCTGTTTCCTGCGGTAGGCCCCGCGGCCTGCCGTTGCTCCGGGCCCCGGTGGGGGGTCCGAAATTGCTCCGATGCCCGTTTGTGCGGGGGAGGATACCGCCGGGTTGAGGAGAGGTCGCACGCTCCCTGTTTGGGGAGCAGGACCCTGCAACTGGAACAAGCGCTCGCAGGACGGCCAAGGGGGCAAGGCCGGAATAGTTCTGGAGAAACCCCTTTCGCAAGGAATCCGGAAAAAAACCGTCCTGCCGCTTGACAGGGGCCCGGTTCTTGCCCCGAGTTGTTACGGACCGGTGCCGATGGTGCCGGCGGACAGGCGAAGCGAAACGGCGTCGATGAGGAGTAGTAAGGAAGGCTGGCGCGTGGACAGAGAGGGTCCCCATGGCTGAGAGGGGCCTGCCGCCACTTCCCGAACTGGCCTCGGAGCTTCCGGTGCGAACCCCGGCAGTTTGCGGGCAGTAGAGCCGGACGGGTTGGCCTCCCCCGTTAGCGGAGTGAAGCAAGTCCGGCCGCCCCTAAGTGGCGTTCCGGAGAAATCGGGGTGGTACCGCGCCCGCGCAAAGGCGCCCCCGGAAGAATGGATTGGCTGCTCATCGGCGCCGGTCCCTTCCTCCGGGGGCGAATTTTTTTTCGGCCCTCGTACCCCACAGGAGGTTCACTGGCATGGAAGCCAAAAACCGCGTGTACGTCTTCGACACCACTCTCCGCGACGGGGAGCAATCGCCCGGCTGCAGCATGACGCTAAAGGAGAAGCTGGAGATCGGCCGGCAGCTGGCAAGGCTGGGGGTGGACGTGATCGAGGCGGGGTTCCCGATCTCCTCGCGTGGGGACTTCGAGAGCGTCCGTGCCATCGCCGAAGTGGTCGGCAACATGGAGGTCGGCAAGATGGAGCCGCCCGTGATCGCCGGGCTGGCCCGGGCACGGGAAGGCGACATCAAACGGGCAGCAGAGGCGGTGAAACCAGCCAAGCGCCCGCGTATTCACACGTTCCTGGCCACCTCGCCGATCCACATGGAGCGCAAGCTTCACATGACCCCGGCGCAGGTACTGCAGGCGGTCTCGGAGCAGGTAAAGCTCGCGCGCTCGTTCGTGGAGGACGTTGAGTTCTCGCTCGAGGACGGCGGGCGTACTGAATGGCCGTTCATGGTGGAGGTCGTGGCGGCGGCCGTCGATGCGGGCGCCGGAACGATCAACATTCCGGACACGGTGGGCTACTGCCAGCCGGGACAGTTTGCCGAGCAGATGCGTTACCTGTTCGAGCACTGCCCGCAGGCGAGCCAGGCGGTCATCAGTGTCCACTGTCACGACGATCTTGGGCTCGCGGTGGCAAACTCGCTGGCCGCGGTGCGCGAGGGAGCCCGGCAGGTGGAGTGCACCATCAACGGCATCGGCGAGCGCGCAGGCAACGCCTCCCTGGAGGAGCTCGTGATGAACCTGACCACGCGCAAGGACTACTTCGGCCTGGATTGCCGGGTGCGCACCGAGGAGCTTTACCCCACCTCGCGGATGCTTTCGCAGATAACCGGGCAGCGTGTTCAGTCGAACAAGGCCGTTGTGGGCGCGAATGCCTTCGCGCACGAAGCGGGCATCCACCAGGACGGGATGCTGAAGGACAAGTCCACCTACGAGATCATGACGCCCGAGTCGGTCGGCTGGAAGGGCGAAGGCATGGTGATGGGCAAGCACTCCGGCCGGCACGCCTTCCGGACGCGGCTGCGGGAGCTTGGCTTCGACCTGGAGGGCGACCAGTTTGAGAAGGCCTTCACCCGCTTCAAGGAAGTGGCGGACAAAAAGAAGTCGGTCTTCGACGATGACCTGGTGGCGCTTGCCGGCGAGGCGCTCTCCCGTGATCCGGCCGAGGTGTGGGAGCTTACCTACCTTTCGGCCACGAGCGGGACGAGCGTGCTGCCGACGGCCACCGTCAAGATGACCTACTGCGACCAGGAGCACATCGACGCGGCGATGGGTGACGGGCCGGTGGACGCGGCCTTCCGGGCGATCGACAGGATTACCGGCAATCCGCTCAAGGTCCACGAGTACGTCCTGGAGGCGGTCACCGAGGGTCAGGACGCGATGGGCCGCGTGACGATCGCCGTCAGCCGGCAGGACAGCCACTCGCACCGGGTCAAGGGGCGCGGCGTTTCGACGGACGTCGTGCTGGCCTCGGCGAAAGCATATGTGAGCGCGCTGAACGCGCTCGACCGCATCGAGAAAAACCAGGAACAGGAGCCGGAGGACGCTCCGATCAAGAGCAGCACTCCGTAAGGTTATGCACTGGCCGTCCCTCCCGCCCTGTCCGTGAGGGGTGGCCAGCCGTCACGGTGTCCGTGTTGACGCGCTTGCCCTGCGGGCCGTTTTGGCCGCGCGGGGGCGGGTGTTCTTTGGCTTGCTTTCGGCACCCCCGTGGCGGGACGGTCCACGCGGATTTGGATATGGCTGGAGTGCCCCCAGAACGTTCCCCGGAGTTGCCTTGGTGATACCACGTATCTCCCCGATACTGGTGTTTTTGACCCTTGTGGCGATGGTTGTTGCGCTGCCCGTAGTCCAGGCGCGCCTCGCCGGAGGGCAGGGAGAGGGCTTACGGATGCCGGTCGTGCTGGTGCAGAATGACCTGCCGGCAGGCCGTTTCCAGGTCGTGGCGGGGCGATTCACCTCCGCACGGGAAGCGGGCGCACTGCGCGAAGAGCTGGAGATGGACCTCGGCATCTGGCCGGTGGAGGTGTCGATCGAAGGCGACGAGTACGCGGTGCATGTCGGCTACCGCTGGCCGACGCAGCAGGAGGCGGAGTCTTACGTTCAGTCGCTTGAGCAGCTCGGGCTGGACGGACTGACGATCGAGGAGATCGAAGACCGCCCGGCGCCGGATGACCCGCCGGGGACGCCGACCGACCAGGAGCGCGTGCGGCTGATCAGCATCCAGGTGAATGAGGCGCTTGCCCAGAACGACTTCGACCGTGCTGCGGAGCTGGTGGAGCGCTGGCGTCAGCTCGACCCGGACAATCCGGCGATCGACACCACAATGCGGGCCATCAGGGCACAGGAGCAGGCGGCAGAAACGCGGGCAGGCCGGCTTCTGGCGGATGCCCAGGCAGCCGAGGAGGAAGGCGATCTGCAGGCAGCTTTGCGCTTCTGGCAGGAGTATCGAAACGAAGTGGGGGGAATGCAGGAGCAAGTCCGCGCGAGGGACAGCATTCAGAGGCTTACGCGGGAGATCGCCGCTGCGGAGACGGCCCCGCCGCCAGCCCCGGCCGGAAGGGCAGGAGCGGGGGATACGAACCTGCTTGTATGGATCATGGCCGTGGGGGGTGTGCTCATTGTGGCCGTGGTGGGTTACCTGGTGTTTGCCCGGACCGGGCGAAGTGCGCCGGCTCCTGCGGCCGCGGGCGCAGCCATGACAAGGCCCCCGGGCGCGGCTGCGGCGCGGAGTGGACGGCGTGCAACGGGTACCGTCCCGGCAGGCGGAAAGCGCCCGATCGGCAAACGCCGTGGGAAACCGGCCGCGGAAGAGCCTGAGCCGGACGCCGAGGAGGCTCCGATCCGGCCGGGAGCAACCCTGCCCGGTGCGAAAAAGAAGCAGGCCGGGAAGGCAGAGGAAGAGGCCAGGGAGCCCGAACCACAGAAGGCGCCGAGCAGCGAGGCGATCGTCATCGACGATTACGAGGCAGGCACGGCGGAGGAGGCACCTCCCGGCGCGGCGGGACACCCCCAGGAACCGGCTCCCGCGCACACGGGGGAAACGACAGTCCCCGGCCTTGCCGTGTATTACGAACAGGATTTTCAGAACGACCCCCCCGGTACACCCCCGCGCAACTGGGAGGGGAACTACGATTACGCCTCGCTTGTGGTGGAGGAGCTGGGCAACGGCTCCGCTCCCCGCCGGTGCATTTCGTTCGAGAAGGAAAAGGGGGAGGGCGGTGCGCTCTATACGTGCCGCTTCGGGGACGCGGAAGGCGTGGTGGCGGTGGAGTTCGACATGCAGTGCGAGCGGAAGAACAAGTACCTGCTGGGCTTCTACCTTGAGCATGACGCGGATTTCCGGCAGTCCGTTCCGCTGCTTGTTCATAAGGAAGCGGGCGCGGAGCAGGTGAGCCTGCGGGTGCAAAAGGAATCGGTGCCCTACCAACTGGGGGATTGGGTGCACGTGAAGTTCGTTGTGGATTTGCCGCGGAGCATCGTGGATTGGTATCTGGACGGCAGGCAGGTGGCGATCGGCATCCGGCTGAATTCCCGGGTTCACAAGCTGAACACACTGTCTATACGGGACAACCAGGGCACGACGGGGCGTCTGCGTATCGGCAATATCCGTGTCTATCAGGAAAGATAAGAGTCCCTCCCCCCTACAGGCCTCCCCCATGCAGGATGTTTTCAGCTCACTGGTGCGATCCGTGAACGGCCGTCTGGAGGCCCGGGCAGTCATCACGTTGCTTGGTTTCCAGCCGGAGGGTTACTCCGCGATGGGGACGCGGGCGCGGGCGTACTGCCCGGTGCACAAGGGCGGCAGTTTCAAGAGCCTTCAGATCGACCTGCAAACGCGTCTGTGCCAGTGCGTGGTGAGGGGCTGTGCCGCCCACGCCCCGTTGAGGTTGGTCGAGCTATACGCAAAGGCCAAGGGCTGTGGGACCGCTGCGGCGGCACTGGAGCTGGCGCGCAACCAGGGGCTGGGGCTGGAGGAACACCTGCTGGCTCCCGTGCGCGTCCGGGTGATGGAGATGGACGTGCCGGCAGCGGAGGAGCAGGAGCTGCCCGAGGCCGAAGAAGTGCTCGCGCAACTTGCCGGAATTGATGCGGCTGCGGGGCATGAGGCGGTCCGGCAGTTGGGGAGCATCCGCAGGCGGCTCGGCAAGCTGGAGGAGGCCCGGGAGGATTTCGCGCGCGCTGCGGCGCTGGCGGGGGAGGCGGGTGACACGGCCGCGGAGCTGGACATCCTCTCCGGCGACCTGCTGGGGCTGGACCCGGAGAACCTGGAGTTGCTCGGGCGCGTTGGGGCGTTGCTGCGTGAGAAGGAGCCGGACGGCCCGGCGTGGGTGCCCGTCCTGCGCAAGCGGGGGGAACTCCTCGCGGGGCAGGAGCGCTGGGCCGAAGCTGCGGCGGACCTGCGGGAGGTGGCTCCGCACATCGAGACCGATGCGAACTTCTGGCTCCTGCTGGCGGACGTGGAGCAGCACGAAGGCCAGCAGGAAGCGGCGCTTGCGGCAAAGCGCAAGGCGGCCGAATGGCTGGAGCACGAGGGCCGGGCCGAGCGGGCGGCGGAGACGTGGACTGCCGTCGTGGAGCAGGACCCCGGGGACAAGAAGGCACAGGAACGGCTGGAGACGCTCCGGGAGCGGCTCGGTGACACCGCTTCGTTCGTGGCGCAGATGGAGAGGCTTGCGGGCGAGGCATGGGAGACCGGGGACAGTGGCAGGGCGCTGGAGCTATACGAGGGCGTAGCGCGCAGGACGGCGGACCACCCGGTGGCCAACCGCCGGCTTGCGGTGCTGTACGGGGAGAAGGGAAACGGCGATGCGGCGGCGCAATGCCTTGCGCGGTTGGGCCCGAAAGGGCTGGATGGCGAGCTTGTTCCCGCGGCGGAGGCCGCGGCGTTGGCGGAACTGGGCCTGGATTTTCTCCGCGAACACGCCGAGGTGATGGAGGCTGCGGCGGGGTTGTTGGCGGAGGAGGATCGCCTGGAAGCCGCGGCGCGGTTGTTGGCCTCCCTTGCTGAGGCGGTACCGGACCGTGCAGACGTACCGGCGTTGCTGGCGGACGTATATACGCGCTTGGGACGGCCGGACGATGCGCGGGCAGCCCTGTCGGAGCTGGGGGTGCTGTACCGTCGCCGTGGCGGGATGGCGCAGGCGCGCGAGACGTTCGAGTCGGTTCTGGAGCTGGACGCACAGGATGGGTTCGCACTCCGTCAGCTATACGAGCTGGCGCGGGAGGCGAGGGACGCGGAGGGCATGGTCCGCTACGGCGTCGAGTTGGCCGGGGTGCACGGGGAACTGGGGGCGCTCGAAGACGAGAAGGCGTTGCTGCTGGACCTGGTGCGGCAACAGCCTGCCAGCGGGGAGGCACGCGAGCGGCTCGCGGAGTTTTACGTCCGCGAGGGAAACCGGGAGACGGCGGCGGAGCACCTGCGGGAGCTTTACCGCATCCACCACGCGGCCGGGAATCTGAACGCGGCGTCGATGGTTCTGGAGCGGCTCGAGGAAGTGGACGGGGAGAACCCGGAGACGCTGGAGCTGCTGGCGGAGATTTACCGCGATCTGCGGGACACGACGGAAGCGGGTGTCTATCTGCGGCGTTCCGCACAGAAGTACGCGGAGGTAAATCGTGCGGAGGACAGCCTGCGGGTGTGCCTTGCCCTGAGCGAAATGGCGCCGCACGACGCGGCGTTGCGGACGTTGCGGGCGCAGGCGCTGGAGCAGGCCGGAAAGCTGGAAGAGGCCTCAGCGCAGTGGCAGGAGGCGGCGGACCTGCTGCATACGGAAGAGCGCTTCGAGGAGGAAGTGGAAGCGTTGCGGATGGCGTCGGCACTCCTGCCGGAGGACCTTGCGCTGCAGGAGCGGCTTGCGCTGCTGTACGGCGATCTGGACCGGACGGAGGAGGGGGCTGAACTGTTCGGCAAGATTGCAGCGCGGCAGGAAATTACGGGGAACCTTGCCGGTGCAGTGGACGCGCTGACCTCGGCCTGCCGGCTGCTGCCGGATTCGATCGGACTGCACGAACGTCTGGCGGAAGTGGCGAGCGCAGCCGGCCAACCGGCGGTCGCACGAGCGGAGTATTTCTGGCTCGGGGACGCGGCGGAGCAGGCGGGTGATTA
>SLMS01000203.1 GCA_007133495.1 Candidatus Sumerlaeota bacterium
AAACGCCGGAAAGGAGGTGGCCGGAGCGGCCGCGGTCCCGCTGCGCCGTCCGCCGGGCGGCCTTCCGCGCCCGCGGGGCGCCGGGGCATGGGGGTAAACGGGGCAGTGGCTATTGGGTCCTTCCCGAGCCCAACCTGTTCGAGCAGCTCCAACGCCCGGCGGCGGGCCTTCCACGCGCTCAACTCCTTGGCCTTGGCGAAGGCGTAGAGCCTCCGGTGCCCCTCGATGGTCGCGTATCGAACGAACCATGCCCGCGAACCGGCGGCGGTGACGTAGAGCCCGAAGCGCGGGATGTCTTGGTCCATGAACTTCGCGGTGCCCTTCTCCGGCACGGGAGCCTTCTTGGCGAAGGCGTCGGTCAGCTTCATCCGGTTCGGCTTTCGTGGCATGGCGGGAGGCTCCTCCAAAGGGTGAAGACGTAGGGAAATGCGCGTCCGTTTCCCTTCTATTTCCCTACGTCCGGAGTCCACAAGGGAAACATGCCTCGCCTTCGGTCAACCTTGGTGGATCGTTTGAGACTGATTTCGTTGAACTTAGGTGAATCTTAGAAAACCGGGGAAACAGGGCCGCGCCCTTGGGGCGTAAAACTTGCAGTCTGAGGGTCACCGGTTCGAATCCGGTTACCTCCACCACCTAAACCAGGTACAATCAGCGTTTTGCGAGGACGTGGGTGGGCGGCTGGCGCCCTCTACTCCCTGTCCCAGACGGGTGCGGTGCGGTTGCGCCATGGGCCAAGGCCGAGCGCTTCTTTGGCGCGCGGGTTGGTGGTCTCGAGGCTGAAGAGCACCTGCCCCGTGGCGCCAGCTTCGC
Organism: Candidatus Sumerlaeota bacterium; assembly: GCA_007133495.1. GTDB lineage: Bacteria > Sumerlaeota > Sumerlaeia > SLMS01 > SLMS01 > SLMS01. The sequence goes on from SLMS01000203.1 coordinate 811, forward strand.
GGACGGCTTCGATCTGGCCGGTGAGTTCCTCCGCGGTGAAGCCGAGGTACGGTCCAAGGCCGATGATCATGGGGTGGTCGCCGGGAAGGAGGTCCCGGGCGCGCTCGACCACCCCGGCCACGTAGTCGGCGCTGTTGCGGTAGGCCATGGGGATGATGGCGTCCACGAGGCCCTCGCGGGCCCATCGGGGCCAGTCCTGTCCACGGTACTTGAAGGCGTCGTCGGGATCATGAAAGACGTCGGCGGTGAGGACGATGTCCGGCCGGACGGCTCGGATGGCTTCGGAGGCTTCGCGGACGAAGGAAGTGATGACCTCCGCGCGCCAGTCCATCCACAGGTCCCACTCCTCGGGGTTTTCGTCCGGCGTGATGTCCATGGGGTCGAAGCCGAGATTCTGACGGGCCTCATCGCGGGCGGCCGGGCTGTAGTCCCACTGGTCCTCCCACGATTCGGGGCGCGGATAGCGGATATAGTCAAATTGGAAGCCGTCTATATCGTAGTTCTCGACGAGGGCCACGTAGGCTTCGATGAGGGCTTCGCGCACTTCGGGGTGGGAGGGGCTGAAGTACATGAAATAGGGCTCGACCTCCGAGACCTGACTGCCGGTGCGGTCCTGGGCGAGCCATTCGGAGTAACGTTCCGCCAGGTGCGCGTCGCGGAGTTGCGTGCCGATGAAGAAGCAGTGCACCCAGGCGTGGACCTCGATGCCGCGGGCATGGCATTCGCGGATGACAATTTCGAGCGGGTCTATATCCTCGTCGAAGTGCCCCCACATGGGGTAGAGGCCGGTGGGGTCGTGGTAGGCGGCCTGCGAGCCGTAGACGACCTCCGGGAAGAAGACATTCACTCCGGTTTTGGCCAGTTCCTCCACGTAGACGACGATCTCCTCCTCCGTATAGACGGGAAGGCGGGACCAGAAACCGCGGATTTCGCTTTCAGGAGAAGGCAAGGCCCCGAGTCGGTTGCGGGTGGCGAGTTCTTCAAGTTCTTCAACGAGAGTACGTGCTTCAGCAAGGGTACCGTACTCCCCGGCTTCCGCCATGGCATGGAGCCACTTCTCCGTGACACTTGCCTTTGCGGCAGCGGCCTCGTCTCCTGCGGGAAAGTGCGGATCGTCGTCCAGCAATTCGAGGCGCACCAGCAGCGAGCGATGGATGGCGGCGGGGCTCTCGTCCACGTGTAGCACGTGCCGGCCGTTTTCCTCCTCGATACGCACGGGCGTGCCGGGAGAGAGGTTCTCACCGATCCATCGGGCAGAGGTCTCGTTTCCGGAGACCACGAAACCGTCTTCCGGGATCTCGTTGTTGTTTTCCATGATGCGGATGACGACGTCCTGCACCACGACAGCCTCAACACCCCATTCATTGGTGCCGGTATGGGCACGGCCTGCTTCGGGCGTGTAGAGAATGAGCTGGCCGGGGCCGCGTCCGCCAGGGTATTCATTCTCCGCGGGTGGGTCTATGCGGTCGATCGGATGGAACGGCGCCGCGAGCAGTGCGGAGGTGGCGAAAAGGGTGATGGCAATGAAAAGCGGGAAACGCATAAAAAACACTCCTATAATAATTGAGGATTCAGGTAGGGGCGCTGCCCTGGGTGCATGGGGTTCAGTGCACGAGCCAGAGATCGCTGTCCGTCCCTTCGGTTTCGAAGGTGAGAGTGACGGTGGCGCCGGGGCCGGTGGTGGCCGTATAGATGGTCTCCGGTGTCTCGTCCTCGAAAAGTCCGGTCCAGGACTCGAAGCGTGACCCATCGGCGGGTTGCGCGGAGAGTTCAACGTCCGAGCCGTTGAAGAAGGTGCCTGTCCATGGCAGGTCCACCGTGCGGCCGCGCACGGAGAGCCGGCCTTCGCCCTGGCCAGCTGCCTCGAAGGTGATCGTGCGCCAGCCGCCAAGGTCGAACGAGTCCGACATCAGGTTGTGCATGAATGCGGGCCGGTTTTCGAGGAATTCCCGCTTGTTATCGCCAGCGTCGTGCCAAAAGCCAATGAGAGTTTCCTCATCTCGAAGACTGGCGTGCGCCCAGCGGGCGGCCTCGCGCGGGACTTCTGTCTCTATTAATTCGGCGTAAGCATCGAATTCGGCGATGGTCTTTTCCGGCACGAGTTCGAAGTTAAGGACGTTTTCCATCGCGACGACGAAGTCCTGCACGCCCTGCGGGTTGTCGAGTATGCCGGTGATGACCTTGGTGCGGTTGGGATCGAGTTCGTTGCCACTGAACAGGGCGCTCAGGGGCGCGAGCGTGCCGTTGTGCGAGGGGCTGAGGTGGAAATTATCCCCGCGCGCCCAGTGCAGGCTGTCGCTCGTCCAGCCCTGTGGGCGGAGGCCCAGTGCCCACTCCGCGTCCCATTCATGGAAGACCCACTTCGCGTTCGGGTCCGTGCGGTGGCGTGTGGCGATCCAGTTGTTGTGGGGCCAGTCCTCGTTCTGGATGGCGATGTTGAGGGCGAACCAGTCGAGGAAATTCCAGTAGTCTATACGGTCCTTGAGTTCCGCGAAGTCCTCCGCGGTGGTGAGGTCGGCGTCCTCGTGCCAGGCGAGGAATTCCTCCCATGCCTCCATGTCACCGTCGTTTGCCTCGGTGAAGTACTTACGTTCGAAGGTCCAACCGCCTTTCACCACGTCGTAATCGTCTCCTCCGCCGAAAATGTAGTCCATCTGACTGTCGGTGACACGCTCGACGGGATTGTAGAGCCCCCAGTACTCGCCGTTTAGATAGACAGCGGCGAAGAAGCCATCGACGGCGTAGTGACCCTGCTGGCGGAACCAGTCGCGGATGATTTCGTCGCGGATGAAGGTGACCTCGCGGAGTTGGGCGAGCTGGGTCACGAGGAACCCGTCGTTACCTCCGGCACGGAGGACGAGATCGCGGATCACAGGCGTGGGAGAGTTCTCCAGCCACGGGAGGCTCC
>SLMS01000254.1 GCA_007133495.1 Candidatus Sumerlaeota bacterium
CGATCAGCCGGTCCATGAGCGGCGGCCCGAAAATATCCTGCGCCATCAGGAAATTAAATATATAATAGAAAAGGCCTGTCCCTCCGCCGATCAGGAACAGCACGAGTCCTGTCCCCGCTGCCAGGTGAAGATAGACGTGCCTGCGGATGTGCCGGATGGCGTTGGCGGCGATCTTCGCCTTGGCGCGCAGGAGGATGGGCGTGTGCACCGCCTCCAGCATGCCGTCTGTCAGGCCTCGTTCCGGGCGTTCGGGGAGGAGTTGCTCGTTTGCTTCGCGGACGGATTCCACGGGGCGTCCCTCCTCAGGCCGGTGGCGGGGCGGCCTGCGCGCCCTCGGCGAAAGGATTGCCCGCCTGGGCCGTCACGCCGTCGGCGGTCAGCTCGAGGAAAAGGTCCTCCAGCGTTCCCTCGCGGGAGAGCTGCCGGCCAAGGTCCGGGATCGAGCCGAGGAACTTGAGCGTCCCGTGCGTGATGATCCCGAGCCGGTCGCAGAGTTCTTCGGCGATCGCCAGCAGGTGCGTGGAGAGGAAGACCGTCCCGCCGCCCGCGCAGAACTCCCTCAGCATGTTCTTGAGTGTGCGGGCGGACTGCGGATCGATGCCGACCATCGGTTCGTCCACCACAAGCACGCGCGGGCGGTGCATGAACGCCGCGCTGAAGCAGAGCTTTTGCCTCATGCCGAAGCTGTAGTTTTCGATCAGGTTGTCCGCCGCATGGTCTATACGGAAGGCCGAGAAGTACTTGTCCACGGCCGCGTCCACCTCCGGCCGCTCCATGTCGTAAAGCTTGCCCACGAAGTGCATGAAATCCCGGCCACTCAGTTTTTCGTAGAGGTACGGTGTGTCCGGTATATAGCCGATCAGGCGTTTTGCTTCCAGCGGCTGGCGCTGGATGTCCTTCCCGCAGATGAGCGCTCGGCCCTTGGCGGGGCGGAGCAGCCCGGTGATGATTTTGATCGTGGTGGTCTTTCCGGCGCCGTTGGGGCCGAGGAAGCAGAAGAACTCGCCGTCGGGTATTTCGAGACTCAGATCCTGGAGGGCCCAGAACCCGTCGTAATCCTTGCTGAGGTCTTCGAGTAGCAGCATCGTGGGGAAACGTTCCGTTGGGGTGTGTCTAGTCGCGGGACTGGCCCGTGAGGTTGCGTAGCGGGCCGCCCTGGCTCAGCAGGTCGAAGAGCGACATGGAGGGCAGGACGCGCCCGTGGTCGGTGCCGGTCATCTCTCCGGGTTCCAGTTCGGGAAGGCGGGGGATGTACTCAAGTGCCGGGTACTCCCGGCGCGCTTCGCCCGGATCGGCGAGCGAAAGGACGAGCGTCGCATCGCGGTCAAGCCCGGCAATGGGGCCGCCGCCGTCGAGCAGCGGATACGTCCGGCGCAGAATCCGCCCGTCCGGGTGCACATGCAGGATCGCGCGCTGGTTGCCGAGCCGCTGTTCCACCACGCGCAACTCCGCCTCCTCGCCGTCAACGGTCTCCACCCGGTCCTCCACGTACTCCACCTCCACCTGCCCGGCCCTGCTGCCCCATAGCGGGTCGTAAACCTCGGTCGAGTAGGTGACCCCCTTGCTGAGCATCTCCGAGCGTACGATCGGCGTGAGCGAGTCCGCCAGCGTCACCGGCCGGGCCAGGCGGACGGCCGTGTACTGCACCGCGTCGCCGCGCCGGAAGCGGAGCTGCATCGCCGAGCCCTCCACGCGGCCCACGGCCTCCAGCGTCCCTTCGGGCAGCTCCTCGCCATCCACCACGGCGGGCGGGAGCAGCTCGCGCCCGGTGCCGGGCAGATGGACGCGCCCGCGGAACTGCTGCAGGCGCAGGCGCCGGTCCAGGACGGCCGCGCTCAGCACCCGGGCGCGGAAGAGCATCGTGTCCACCTCCAGATGGGCCATCAGGTGGTACTCCCCCAAGGCCCCTTCGTGGCTGGCCACAAGGCGGGCGGCGCCCAGCTCCATGCCGCCCAGTTCGACGGAGAGCCACTCGTCCTGGTTCACCCAACTGTCGGTCATCACCTCGCTGTCGATCTCGATCGTGCCGGAGCGCTGGAACTCCGGGATCACGTGGTCCCGGACGAGGAGCGTCATCATGACCAGGAAGAAGCCGATGATGAAAACCGTTTGGAGCAGTCGAAGCATGTGTGTGCGGGTACCCGGAGGGCGTCTCGTTGTTCGCGCAATCGTGGAGCGAATCGCCGGCCAACTCCAAGGGGGAAAAGCCCCTCCCCGGCGGAAAACGGCCGGGGAACCCCTGCCGCCCACGCCATCAGACAACCCCGGCGGGCAGACAGTTCCGGGGGGTCAGGTGAAGAGGTCGGCTGTGGCGGGGTGCCTGGGTTCCTTGCGGCGCGAGGTGGCGCCTTTCCGTTCCTGCCGGGCGGCGGGCAGGCCGAGGGCTTTCCGGATCGACTCGGCGATAGAGAACCCGAGCCGCGGCGGGACCGCCTCGCTCACCAGGCGCACCTGCGCCGTCATGTTGCCGAGAAGCTCGTACTGATGGGGGAAGGTCTGGAGCAGCATTGCTTCATAGATGCTCAGGCGGCGGTGTCCCCGGGGATGCACATGCACTTCGCGATGGCCGTAGGCGACCACCCAGCTCGGCGCGTCCCAGCGCAGTGTCCGGAAGCTCCGCCCGAACATCTGCCCCTCCTTGAGGTTGGCATTTCCGAACTTGCGCGACTTGGGTACCAGGCACCAGTGGTTGGGATGGACAGGGAACGTCTCCGGATCGAGTCCCTTCGCGTTGTGTACCGGTTCGGGCAGCCCGGCGATGGTGTCCCGTACCGTGCGCACTTCGTCCCCGGGAGGGGGTGGCAGCCACTCTGCCCCGGGATATGCCTTCGCATTGATCCCGACGATGAAGACTCGGGGGCGTTCCTGCGGGACCCCGTAGTCCTTGGCATCGAGGAGGGCCTCATAGACCTTGAACCCGGCCAGTTGGAATTCCTCTTTGAAGCGGAGGTAGCGCTCCTTGTGCCGCGGACCGAGCAGGCCGGGCACGTTCTCGAACAGGAAGAAAGATATCGGCCGGCGCCGGTTGAGTGCCTTCAGCAGCTTCGCATAGGCGAGGGGCAGGTTGTGCCGTGGATCGTCATCCTTCTGATGGACGTTCGAGACGCTGAAGCTCTGGCAGGGCGGCCCTCCGATGACGCCGAAAGGAGCGAATTCGCCGCCGTAAATCCGGTCAAGTTTGCGGGGTGTGAGGGCCGCGATGTCCGCCGTGAAGGTTTTCGCTTCGGGATGGTTGTGGCGGAAGGTGGCTACGCAGTCCTTGTCGATGTCTGTTGCCAGTGCTGTCCTGAACCCTGCCTGACGGAAGCCCTCGTCCAGGCCGCCCGGCCCGCAGAAGAGACTCAGCAGCTCGGGTCTGGCCCTGCCACTGCCGTTCAACCCGTATGCGGGGGTGTCCTCCGAACCCATTTCCGCCTTTGCCCCGCGCAGCAGTACCCGGCGGGCCCATGAGGCCACCTTCAGGCCTTGTTCGGCGGCGGTTTCCTCCAAAAGCGCCTTTTCACTCGCCGACAGCCGGATCATGAGCTTAGAGTCTCTTTCCATGGGACGCCTCCCGTCAGTGGCATGATGGGAATCAATGCTACCCGTTCTGCCAGCAGGGCAAGAGAAAAAAACACGAAAGCCGAAATGGTTGATCAGTCAAGGAAGCTCAGCAAGCTCCACCTGCGCATCGTCGAGGCCCTCAAGGCTCATCC
>SLMS01000287.1 GCA_007133495.1 Candidatus Sumerlaeota bacterium
CTTCCGGCGAGTGCGGAGTATATGCTTCCGGGTGAAGCCTGTCCTGTTTATCACCTCGCCCGAAGGGTGGACGGTCTCCCAGATGACTTCGGGCAGAAGGAGTGCCGCGGCAGGATCGGCGAGCCAACCGAGGCGGTCGAGGTCCCCCTCCACGAACCCGGGGGGGAGCTGATCCAACACCGCCGCCCAAGCCCGCAGGTCTGCTGCCAATAGGCCAGGCTCCCGGAGCGGATTCTCCCCAGCCGGTGACCAAGTGGGAGGGAACTGCTCAAGGATTTCTGCCGCATCGAGAAGTCGTTGCCGGGCAGTTTCCCGTCCGCCGGGGTCCTTGCCTTTTGGCTGTTGAAACACACCCTTCAGCCAAGACGGAAGCGGAGGCCATGCAACGCGGGCGTACCGTTGGCAGGTGGTCCGCCAAAACCCCCATGCAGTCACCTCGACAACCACGCGGGTGTGCTCCGGCTCGCCTTCCGCTTCCTTCCGGAGTTGCTCCTCCCGGTGCCGGAGCCATGCCTCTTGGAGCTGCCTTCTGTCCTCGGTGAACAGGCATTTTCCGGTTTGATGAAGGAACTTGAGGAACCGGGTGCGGTCCCCCGTCAAGTCCCGGGGACGTCCGGCCGGACTCATGCCTCGCGCTCCTTCGGGGTGTCCGGGTGGACCGGCTCGACAACGGCCCCGCCCGCGCCTTCGATGAGTTCGCCGATGGTCTCGACGGTTTCGAGAGCGGCCTGCCGCCGCAGGTGGGAGTATCGTTCGGTTGTCCGGCCCTGTGCGTGGCCGAGAGCCGAGCCGATATGCAGGAGGGAGAGCCCTTCACCCGCGGCGAGCGAGGCCGCGGTGTGTCGCAAGTCGTGAATCCGGCAGGACTGGAAAACGCTCTCGGAAACGGGGTCGAGTTCCGCGTCCTTGCGTTTCTTGTTGAGCAGCTTGTGGGCGCGCTCCTTGACGCGGGACCAAGGCTTTTGCGGGTTCACAAGGTGGGAGCCGGGTTTCACGCCTTCGATGATCCACTGGGAGAACTTGGTCCGGTATTTCGAGAGCCGGGTCAGCTCGGCAAGGGCCTGCTTCGAGAGGGGAATCCGGCGGGGGCCGGTCTTGCTGTCCGGGATGATCAGCTCGCGTTCTTCCCATCGAATCCAATCCCACTTGGCGTGCATGATTTCGGACAACCTCGCGCCGGTGTATAGCAACAGCTTGAAGAGCGCCGCCGCGTGGGGTGTGATCCCCCGGCTTTCGGACTCGGTCTGCCCCTTTCCGCCGCGGCCCTTGCTTTTGCCCTTCCGCTTCACCGCCTTGCGAATCCCTTGGGGGCGCTTGTCCTTCTTGTCCTTCTCCCCCTTAGCCGCCTTTTTCGATTCGGGTGGGAGCTGGCCGAGGCGTTCCTCTTCCGCGATGGCGTCGAGCAGGAGCCGGACTTCATCGGCGGCGAGGAAGGTCTCGCGCTTTTGCAGGGGCAGGGGGCGGATTTTCGCGGCGGGGTTGGCGGGGATGCACTCCCACTCGACGGCCTTTGCAAGGACTGACTTGAGGAGCCGAAGCGCAATGTTCGCCTTGCCCGGGGTCTTGTGGAGGGCGCGGTGCCACTGCTCCACGTCCACCCGCCGGAGGGAATCGAGCCGTTTCCTTGCGAGCTGTGGGGCAATGACCTTCTCCCAATGCCAGCGTTGCATCCGAAGGGTGGAGTCCTTCCACCGGCGCTTGGCGTCCGGGAGGAAGTCCTGCTCCCAGAATGCCTCCAGGGTCTCCCCGCGCCGCTTTTCGTTCTGTTCTTCGAGAGGGTCTCGGCCGAGGGTGACCCGCTCCAGGAGTTCTCCCGCCTTCTTCCGGGCCTTGTGGGCAACCAGCTCTCCCACCTTGGCAACGGTCATGTGGCGCCGCTTTCCGTCGAGGCGGTACTCGATGAAGTAGGCGCGGACGCCCTTTGCGGTGGCATAGACACCGAAGCGCTTCAGGTGGTTGTCCTTCACCCGGATGATTGCCACCCCGGGGGGCGGGGTCAGTGTCCGGGCGAACTTGTCGGTTATTTCCACGCGCTCTGCTTTCCTTGGCATGACCGGTTGCTCCTTTGCGGATGGCCCTTCCCTGCCCCGTTTTCGCTACTGTATCGCTACGAATTGGGTCTGCAAGGGTAAACGTGCGGCAACGCGTGAAACAGTGGAGCGAACTTAGATTGCTGATTCCAGAGGACTTCCAGACTCTTCCGAGGGAGTCTGTCAGCAACCGGCAGCAAGGCAGAATGATACTTCCAAGCTGAATGTCGCGGGTTCGAATCCCGTCTCCCGCTCCATTGAAAACACTCAGCTTACAGGCGAAGGTGGGGTTTGCGCAGGAGGCTCGTACAGGAGCGGCTGGCGCGTCGGCCGCGGCACGGGGCTTCAGCGCCGGTCCGCACCTTGACGGAGAGGCGGGGGAGGCGCTGGGCGGCAACAACCGGAGGGGGTGTCTGCTGTGCTCCTGTTTTACCCGGGAGCAGCCCCGCCCAGGGGAGTTGGGCTTCCCCCTTGGGAGCCGCTCCCTCGTCCGCGCGGGCGCGATCCGGGAGGCGTGGCAGCCGGGGCAGTCCGATTCTCGGCCGCTGCCAGCCGCATTGCCCTTGTCGGGGGGCGTTCCATAGACGATAAGGGCATCAGGTCCGTGGAGGGGCCATTCGTATGTCTGATCTGCCGTCATTGCAAGCCGGGCGGGGCCGGGAGCACTCCGGCACTTCGTCCTACCGGCGCATTGTAGTGCTGCTAGTGCATCCGTCGAACTACGATCACCCGGGCAGGGGGGTGTCGTTCGTTCAGACGTACGCCCGGGGGGTGATTCCGTCCAATTCGTTGAGGGTTCTGCGGAGCCTGACGGAGGAGGTTCTGGCCGAGGCGGCCTTCGCCGGGGTTGAGCGCGAGGTGCATGCCTTCGAGGATGGCATTCGCTCGGACCAGCGGAGATTCAACCGCGCGCTTCTCCGGTCCCGGGAGGAGGGGACGCTGCTGGTGGTTGGTCTCGTTGGCGTACAGACGAACCAGTTTCCCCGGTCGTGCGACCTGATTGAGCGCGCCCGTGCCCATGGCGCCCATTGCGTCATTGGAGGGCCGCACGTCACGGCGGCGGTCAATACGATGTTGCACGGCATCAGCACGGTTGATCCGATGCGCCCGGGGGTGGCGTGTCCTGGAGTGATGCCGCCGGAGATTCAGCGCCTGATTGAGACACCGGAAGTGACGGTTTTTCACGGCGATGCGGACAGCGGCGGTGCGTGGCGCGCGGTCCTTTCCGGTCTGCTCCATGGCGAACAGGCGCCGCGGTACATTGAGGCCGGGCTGGCGGAGGAGCTTGGCGGGCCGGGAGGCGTTTACAGTGCGAGGGAGCTGGACGCTTTCGCGACGCCGGTCGCCGCGGTGGACACCGAGCGCGGCTGCCCCTTCAAGTGCAAGTTCTGCGCGGCGATCCAGGCTCATGGGCGCACCATCCGGTCGCGGCCGGTGGGGGAGGTCGTCCAGTGGGTTCGCCGCCAGTGCGACAGCTATGGCAAGCTGCTGACAGTCCTGTTCGCTTCGGACAACCTTGCGCGCAATCCGCATTGGCGGGAGTTGCTGGCCGGGCTGCGGCGCCTTCGCGAGGAGGGCTACCGGTTCAAAATCTGGGCAGAGGCGGACGTGCGGTGCGACGATGGGCCGAACGCCGGGTTCCTGGAAGAATACGCCAAGGCGGGCGGCGAGGGACTCTTCTTCGGTATCGAATCGATGAATCCGGAGAACCTCACCTCGGCGGGCAAGGCGCAGAATAACGTCTCTCATCTGGCCGGGTTGTTCGAACGCTGCCGCCGGTACGGCATCGCACCGGAGGGCGGCTACATCATCGGCATGGCAAACGACACGGTGGAGTCCATCAAGGCGGACGTGCAACGGCTGGCCGACGCGGGCATGGCCAGGGCATGGTTCTTCATCAGGACAATGCTCCCGGGCAGCCAGGACTGGGTGGAGGCCTACACCAGCGGCTACCCGATGAGCGCGGACCTGAACGAGTACGACTCCTCGGTCGTGAGCTGCGCGCACGACCGCATGGAGCCGGCGGAATGGCAGGGCGCCTACGACGTGGCCGTGCGGACTTTCTACAGCGGGCGCAACATGGTGAAGATCCTCGCGCGGCACGCCCCGTTCAGGCAGCGCTGGCGCCTGGCCAAAAGCTTCATCTGGTACCGGTGGTCGCATTTCGCCGAGCGCACGCATCCGATGATCGCCGGGCTCTACCGGCACCGGCCCTTTTCGGAACGCCGGCCCGGTGCAGCCTACGGGCGCATTCACCATTGCTGGAGCGAGGTGGTCCGTCACGCGCGCTACCTGCTGCTGGCGGTGCGGGAGTTGGCCATCCTTGGCCGTACGGTGGGGGAGAGCGAACTGCGCGTGGCTCTCCGCCGTCAGCGCCGGCCAGCGGCGGAGGAATCGCCTGCCGGAGACAGCCGCACTCGTGAGCCCTCCGCATAGCCGTCCTGGGTGAGTCACTTCCGGCCTGTGCGTGACCCGGTGGGCACCGGCACCCGGCACTCTCCCCAACGGGATTTCCGATCAAGTGTAGAAACGCCGGCGCGCCTTTTTTCGGGCGTATCGTTTTTCCTGATCGCAGGCAGACACGCGGGAAAAATCCGGAGTCACTCCCCGTCAATCCGCTGGCTGGCGAGCCCTTGGTGCGTGGCGCGAAAGGAGCCTGCCCGGGGTGCTTTCGACACACTTTGTGAAGCTTTCCAGCGGCGAAAGACATGGTTTTGCAAGGATTTGACGGTGGCATGGGTTTGGCCCCCATGCTCTGCCGGCACGGGCAGATGGAAAATATAAAATGCGTTGCCGCTGCCTGAAAGAAAGGGGGCTCTAAATTGTTGGATGTCGTCTTGATCAGCGTGCTGATTTTTATACTCCGCGTAGTGGACATGTCGCTGGACACTTTCCGCATAGTGGCTTCGGTGAAGGGGGCGAAAGTGCTGGCGGCGGCCTTTGGATTCCTTGAAGCGTTCGTGTTCATCGTGGCGCTGGCAAAGGTACTCTCGCCGCCCCTGCACCTGCTGGAGATGTTTGCTTACGCGGGTGGTTTCGCCGGGGGGACGTTTGTCGGGACGTATATCTCCGGAGGAATGTCCTCGCGGCATGCCTTGGCCCGGATTATCAGCCTGCCCGCCTCGCGGGAGATTTGCTCGCGCCTGCGCGAGAAGGACTTCGCCGTAACCCGTATGCAGGGGGAGGGCAGAGACGGAGCCGTGGACATCCTGTTCACCGTGATGCCGAGGGGCCGGCAGGGAGAGCTGCTCGAGGTGGTTCGGGCTCTCGACGAACGCGCCTTCGTCGTCTTCGAGCCGATCGAGCGAGCGGAGTACGGATACGTCCCGCAACCCATCCGGGAGACCCCCGTTCCTGTGCGGCGGTGAGGGCTGATTCAGGGCTCCACAGCATGGCCCGTGGCAGGGGAGGAATGGCCGCCGGGGAGAGCCGGCGCTCTCGTAACGCGGGCCTGCTCAGGCCTCCACGCGCCCGGCACGGCAGCCCGGCGGGTGCCTGCCTTTGTCCTTGACGCCGCGGTCTTCATTAGGCGAGTTCTGGGTCAGGAAGGCTGGATTGCCAGCCGAAGATTGGGCTCCCATGAGCATCGCGTTCCCCACCGCCCTGCTTTCAAAACCCTCCAGCGACCCCAAGTGGTGCATTCCCGGCCTGTTCCGCGGCGCAGGATTGTGCGCTCCCGCGAGCCGGGAGAAGCACGGGCATCGCGAGGCCCCTCCGGCGCATCACTTCCCCGAAGACCCCACAGCGGAGAGACGACCATGACTGACCTGCAGACAGCCACTCCGGAGGCCCCGCCTGCTGCAAGGCTCGAAGCCTCCCATGTCGAAAAGCTCAAGGACCGTTACGGGTACAGCAGCGAGACGCGCGAGATCATCGAGTCTGAAAACCTGCTCCCGCCGGCCCTGCTTGCAAAGCTCCATGCGCTTCACCCGCAGCACTCGGGCTTGATGGAACTTGATCCGTTCCTGTTTGACGGGCCGGAGAGCTACTCCGGGCTCGAAGGTTTTCGCCGCGTGCTCGACGTGCTGGAGAGCCGCGGGATCAAGCTTCCCGGCATCCCGCAGCGCGAGCTGTTTGTCGAGGTCTATCGTTTCAAGGCCTCAAAGCATATCCTCAACACAATCAACTGGAACGACTACGAAAACGACCCGATGTATCACTTGGTGATGCCGCAACCGGGGATGATGCGGCCGGAGATCGTCGCAAAATACGTGGCGGCCGAGACTCCCGACGAGCGCACGAAAATCGCCATCGATTACATCAAGGAAACGAACCCGCACGACGGGAAACAGTTGCTCAACAAGCCGTGGATGGCGGAGGACGAAGGCGGGATCGAGATCGTCGAGGGAAGCCAACACAAATATCCGCAGATTCAGCTCGTTTTCGATAAGACGACGCAGACTTGCTTCTCTTTCTGCACCTACTGCTTCCGCCACGCGCAAATCCGCGGCGGCGAGGACATGTTTGTCCAGGACGACATCTCGCAAATTCACGAGTACCTGCGCCGGCACAAGGAAATCACCGACCTGCTGATCACCGGCGGCGACGCGGGCTACCTGCCCTACGAGCGGTTCCGTCAGTACGTGGAGCCAATCCTCGAAGACCCCACCCTGATGCACGTGCGGACGGTGCGGCTGGGGTCGCGGATGCTCACCTTCGAGCCGGATATCATCCTTACGCGCAAATACGACAAAATGCTCGCGCTGATCCAGCGCATGAGGGAAAGCGGCGTGCAGTTCTCCTGGATGACGCACTTCTCGACGCCGAGGGAGGTGCTCAACCCGACAACCATCGCGGCGCTGCGCAGGCTGCAACGCCATGGCGCCATTGTCCGCAGCCAGAGCCCGATCATGAATCATGTCAGCCTGTTTACGAGCGAGGACGGATCGGTGGACATCGAGCGTTCGGCGCAGAACTGGGTTGATCTGGCACACGTCCTGGGGACCCTGGGGGCACACTTTCACTCCATGTACTGCGCTCGCCACACGGGCGAACACCACTACTTTGCGGCACCAGTGGCGGATATCGAGAAGGTCTTCAACCTCGTGTATCGCTCGCTTGCGTCGATATACAGGCCCTCACGGTATATAACCATGACCACGTCCGCAGGGAAGCTTTCCATCCTTGGAGAGGCCGAGGTGGGTGGCCGGAAGGCCATGGCGCTCAAGTTCAACGAGAGCCGAAACATGGAGTGGATGGACAAGGTCTTCCTGGCCGAGTACGACGAAAAGGAGACCCGGGTGGACCGGCTGAAGCCACTTGAGGGGGAGAAGTTTTTCTTCGAGGACGAGTTGGCCGATATCGAAAAGGAACTGGAACAAATGCACGAAAAACACGTCGCCGATGAGGCGGGCGGGAAAGCAGAAGCAGGAACACGATGATAGACAAACAGGCAGCTTCCGCGGCGGAGGCCGTTTCCGGCATTCCCGACGGCGCCACGATTATGATTGGCGGCTTCGGGGAGGCAGGCAGCCCCATTGAGTTAATTCACGCGCTCGTGGACCACGGAGCCAGGGGTCTCACCGTCATCAGCAACAACACGGGGAGCGGCCGCGTGGGGCTGGCCGCCCTGATCGCCAACGGACAGGTTGCGAAAATGGTCTGTTCGTACCCGCGCAGTGCCAACTCTCTCGTTTTTCCCGAGCTTTTTCGTGCCGGAAAAATAGAGCTGGAACTGGTTCCGCAAGGCACCTTGGCCGAGCGCATCCGTGCTGGCGGGGCCGGCATCCCTGCGTTCTATACACCCGCCGCCGTGGGGACGCTCCTCGCCGAGGGAAAGGAGTCGCGCTCCTTCGACGGGAAGGAGTACCTGATGGAGCATGGCCTGCGGGCGGACTATGCACTCGTCAGGGCTGAGCAGGCGGACCGGTACGGGAATCTTCGTTACAGCAAGACGGCACGCAACTTCGGCCCCATCATGTGCACCGCAGCGGAAACCTCCATCGTGCAGGTGCGGGACCTGGTGGAGGTTGGCGGCATCGACCCCGAGTGCGTCGTCACGCCGGGGATTTTCGTCGAACGCCTCGTTCATGTGCCCGAACCCGCCCAGGAATCTGTATTGGTAAAGGAAGGAGTCTGTTACCCGTGAGCGAGTTAAAGAAGCCAACCGCGGGATGGAGCCGCCAGGAAATCGCCCGGCGTGTGGCACTCGATATTCCGGACGGCGCCTATGTGAATCTCGGCATCGGGATGCCGGAGCTTGTGGCGCACTATGTTCCCGAAGGCCGCGAGTTTATTTTTCAGACTGAGAACGGCCTGCTCGGCATGGGTCCCGCCCCCGCGCCCGGCACGGAAGACCCGGAGCTGATCAACGCGGGCAAAAAACCCGTTACGGCAATACCCGGCGCGGCGTATTTCCACCATGGGGACAGCTTCACGATGATTCGCGGCGGCCATATAGACATATGCGTGCTTGGCGCAATGCAGGTGTCCGCGTCTGGTGATCTCGCGAACTGGTCCACCGGTGATGCCGACGCGATTCCCGCCGTGGGTGGGGCAATGGACCTCGTCGCCGGCGTCAAGTCGATATGGGTGGTCAGCCAGCACACCACCAAGAAGGGCGAACCGAAGATCGTCTCGGAGTGCACCTTCCCCCTTACCGGCAAGGGGGTCGTGGACCGTATCTATACGAATCTGGCCGTCATCGATGTGGCGCCGGAGGGACTGACGGTGACGGAGCTCGCACCCGGAGTGACCATGGAGGAAGTGCGGGAAAAAACAGGAACTCAATTGATCGACGGCAGGGAAGCGCGCGAGCCAGCGGCCCCCTCTTCGAAGCAATAACCAACGACACCCCGGCAAGGGGAAGGAAAATGAAGACAGAGAAGTGCGTTGAAAGCAGAAAAATGTATGAAAGGGCGCTGCGGGTCCTCCCCGGGGGAGTCAGCCGCAACGCCGTCTTCACCCGGCCACACGCCACGTATGCCAAGGAAGGCAAAGGGTGCTATGTGGCCGATATAGACGGAAACTGGCGGCTTGACTTCGCAAACAACGTCGCCTCGCTGGTTCATGGACACGCACATCCCACCATTGTGGAGGCCGTCAGCGCACAGCTTCGCCGTGGAACAGCCTTCAACCTCACGGTCGAGATGGAGGTTAACTACGCCGAACACCTGTGCGGCCGCTCCGAATCGTTCGACAAGATACGGTTTGTAAACTCCGGCACCGAAGCGATCATGTGCTGCCTGAAGGCCGCCCGTGCCTATACCGAGAAGCCCAAGATGGCCAAGGTCGAGGGCTCCTACCACGGTATCTACGATTACGCCGAAGTCAGTCAGTCCTCCAACCCCACAAACTGGGGTGATCCGGACCATCCGTTCAGTGTTCCCGTGACGCGCGGGACTGCGCCTGGCGTCCTTGAGGACGTGGTTGTCATTCCCTTCAACGATACGGAACACGCGCTGGCGATTCTCGACCATCACGCGGACAAACTCTCCTGTGTCCTTGTCGATCCCCTGCCGCACCGCGTCGGCATGATGCCCGCCAAACCGGAATTTGTCGAAGCACTGCGCCGGTGGACCCGCAGACACAACGCGTTGCTGATCTTCGACGAGGTGATTACCTTCCGGTGCGAATACGGCGGCGCCCAGCAGTGGTATGAGGTCCGGCCCGACCTGACCGCGCTTGGCAAAATCATCGGAGGCGGCTTCCCTGTCGGCGCCATCGCGGGCAGTTCCGAAGTCATGGAGGTTCTCAACCCCCTCGCCGACAAGGTGCTCTTCCCTCACTCCGGCACTTTCTCCGCCAATCCAGTCACCATGACCGCCGGACTGACGGCCATGCGCCTCCTTACGAGCGAGGAAGTAGAGCGGCTTAACGCCCTCGGCCAACGCGCCCGCTCCCAGATTGCAGAAGCCATCGAGATTTCCGGGCTTCCTGCCTGCGTCGCAGGTGCGGGCTCGCTCTTCCGTATCCATATGAAGGCGCAACCGCCAGCCAATTATAGGGAAGCGTACAATTCTCCGATGGAGGCGCGGATGGTCCGCGTACTCCTGGACCACATGTTCCGCAATGGTGTCATGATGATCAACACTTGCTCCGGCACCCTGTCCACGCCGATGACGGGTGCCGAGATTGACATCCTTGCGGAAACGCTGCTCGAAGGCTTCCGCAAGGCCAAGGAAGTGCAACTCGAAGAGAAAGGCGCCACGGTGCCAGTTCAATAAACTGGATAGACAATGAACACGTACATCTGCGATGCTGTCAGAACTCCGGTGGGACGATACGGTGGGGCGTTGGCACCCGTGCGGCCGGACGATCTTGCCGCAACGGTGATCAGGACTCTCACCGGCCGCTACTCCGGAACGGACTGGGCGGCGCTCAACGACGTGATCCTCGGCTGCGCCAATCAGGCAGGCGAGGACAACCGCAACGTGGCGCGCATGGCCGCATTGCTCGCGGACCTGCCGGATGCCGTCCCGGGCAGCACGGTCAATCGCCTGTGCGGGTCGGGCATGGACGCTGTCGCCTGTGCCTCGCGCGCCATCGCCACGGGGGAGGCCGAACTCATCATCGCGGGTGGCGTGGAAAGCATGTCCCGCGCGCCGTTTGTGATGGGCAAGGCAGAGACACCGTTCTCCCGCCAATTGGACGTCCACGACACGACTATTGGTTGGCGCTTTCCGAATCCGAAAATGCACAAACTATACGGCACCGAGAGTATGCCTGAAACGGCGGAAAACCTCGCCGGGGAGTATAAGATTACCCGGGAGGATCAGGACAAGTTCGCCTTCTGGAGCCAGAAGAAGGCCGCCGAAGCGCAGGCGAATGGCCGTCTAGCTCAGGAAATAGTCCCCGTCTCCGTTCCTCGCCGAAAGGCCGACCCGCTGATTGTGGATACCGACGAGCATCCCCGGCCGACTGTTCTCGAAAAACTTGCACAACTCCGTCCCATCGTCCGCCCGGAAGGCACGATCACAGCAGGGAACGCCTCCGGCGTAAACGACGGGGCAGCAGGACTTGTCCTTGCCTCGGAGAAAGCCGCTGCCCGTCACGGTCTCATTCCTCGTGCCAGGGTTCTCGGCTGCGCGGCTGCCGGCGTGCCGCCCCGCATCATGGGGATCGGACCCGTGCCTGCGGTGCAGAAGCTTCTGCCGCGGCTCGGTCTTGGGCTGGATGAAATGGATATTATCGAATTGAACGAAGCGTTCGCCGCGCAGGCGCTTGCCTGCACACGGCAGCTTGGACTCGAGGACGAGGACCCCCGCCTCAACCCGCTCGGTGGCGCGATTGCGCTCGGCCATCCCCTCGGCATGAGCGGCGCCCGGCTGCTCACCACTGCATTCCATCAGTTGCAGCACACCGGCGGCCGCTACGCCCTCTGCACCATGTGCATCGGCGTCGGGCAGGGCATCGCCATGGTGATCGAACGGGTATCGTAAGCGCTTCCACGAACTGCCCTTGCGGGGCTGGTGCTGCGCAAAAGTCCACCGCTGACCGAACCCCGTAGGCGGACCAAACCAAATCAGCTTGTCTTGCACCTTCGGCGCGGCGTAGAGGGAGGCATCCTCTTTGGGAGGTGCACCTTGCCGGCCAAATTCATGACGTTCGGGTGGCTTTTCCTCTTCTGCCTCGCTGCGCCGCCCTTGTTGGCGGGCCTCCCTGTCGCCATTTGGTTCGCCCTCGTGGCCGGAGGCATTTGGCCGGTAATTTTCGGAATCCCCATTATCATCTTCTGGGTCCTCCTTTTGGTGTCGCAGGCACGCGGAGTGAAGAGGCTCTTCCGCTTTCTGAAGGGCAAAACGGAGGAGCGCCTGCTGCTGATAACAATCGCTATCCTTGGCCTGGCCGCCGGGGCGTATATACCGGTCCTCGGCCGTGCCGTTGAGTATCCGGGACACATGCAAACGGGCACCGTCGGCGTGCTGATTGCCGTGGTGTGTGCCCTGTTGCTTTTCCGCGCGTGCCGGGCTGCCGGTAAGGTGCCGCTTCGCCCGGGGAGAGCCCTCCGCGTGCAAGCGCCACCGCTGCTCCAGCGTTTCCTTGCCTGCACGTTGCTGCCGCCCATACTGGTGCTGGTTCTTATGTATATTCAGGCCATCCTCGTGCAGCACGGCTTCACATGGCCCTCGCTGACAGTCAGGGCCGCGCGCGAGGCTTTCCTCTCCATCGTGTTGATATACGTCTTCACGGTCATCCCCTCCTTTGTCAGTTGGTTGATTGTTGAGACGTGGCTCAGGCTGCGCCGCGACAGATGGCTGCTCGGGACAGTCTGCCTGGGCACGGTGGCTGGAATCATCTCGGGCAGCGGAATCGGATACCTTGTTCTTGGGCCTGCGGAGGTCCCGGTTTTCCTGCTCCCCGGAGCCGCAACGGGAGCCGTGATGGGATTCATCCTCGACCACCTGGCACCTTGGGACGAACCCCCGGCGCAGGGGCAGGACACTCCCCGCGACCCGCAGCCCGCCGGTCTGGGAGCACACTGACGGCAGAATTCGCTTCTCGCTGTCGAACGCGGTTGACCCGAGGCTTTGCCGCAGCATAAACGCCATCGTCGGGGGAATTACCCCCGATTCAACTTCCACAAGAGGAGAGGTGCAGATGATTCGTACACTCTGGTTGCTCCCATTGCTGGCGCTCGTTGCCGGTTGCGGTGCCATCAAGGGAACCCCCACGCCCAGAGCCGATGACGGCCTGACGGACACCTACTATTGGGAAAGGTTCGCCCATATAGACTGGGTCGAGGTCGGCCGGTCGGTCGAGGACCGGCCGATCTATATGACCGAGTTCGGCAGCGGCGACGACGTGACGCTTTTCTTCAGTTGTTTCCACGGAAATGAACGGAGCACGCCCCGCTTTGCGTTCGAGTTCGCCGACCTCCTGCATAACGACCCGTCCCTGCTCGAAGAGGGAAAGCGCGTCCTCATCATTCCCATCCAGAACCCCGACGGCTTTGTTCGCGGAACCCGCACGAACGCCAACGGCGTGGACCTGAACCGCAACTACCCGACGAGCAACTGGGGTCATCAGCCCGAAGGCCGGCGCCCCGTCCGGTTCGGCAACGCGCCCGCCTCCGAGCCCGAAACGCAGATGGTTCTCAAGCTGATGTCCCTCCACCAGCCGACAAAAATCCTCAGTGTGCACCAGCCGCTGCACTGCAACAACCCGGATGGACCGAACGGTCTGGCGCTTGCCGAACTCATGGCCGAGTACAACGGTTATCCCGTGGAGCCGTATATCGGTTTTCCGACGCCGGGCTCCTACGGCACTTACGGTGGCCGGGAACTCGAAATCCCGATGGTGACTCTGGAGCTTCCCGGAGGCGGGCCGTATTCCGATGCTTTTGACGAAATGTGGGAGGACAACCGCGAGGCGTTGCTCGCCTTTGTGAACGCCGACCTCGAAGAACTCCACGCCCAGTAGTCCACACCGCAACCAACCCGGAAAAGAAGGCGCCCCCGGAGATTTCCCCCGGGGGCGCGGCACGTCTACGCAGGCAGAGCGTCCGGTGTGGGAGCCTCTCAATACAGCATCCACCACTCCTCAACAGAGGTCTCTGCGGCCGATTCGTTGCCAACGAACCAGAACGACAACCCGTCCACCGACGGCACTGTGACCTGGTTGTTCGCATGGTCGAAATCAGCGTCTCCATCCGTATAGACGGTGACGTCTCCGCCGCCGTCCACCCGGAACACGGCGTTCAGCCCGTCCGCGTCGTTGCTCAGGCCGCCAAGCTGGTCCGGGCTGTACGGCAGCACGATCTCGGCGCTGGCGAAATCGTCCGCTCCGCCGCTCACTGTGAACGCGAATTCCTGCTCCACGAGCTGGTCCGCGTCGA